>JAOUGX010000064.1 GCA_029865385.1 Gammaproteobacteria bacterium | reverse complement strand
CGAGGAACGGGTAGTCCGGATCGTTTTCGGCCACTCCAAGCATCTGCGCGCTGCGCACAATGCACGCAGCCATCAGTTCTGTTGGCATGTCGTCATCCGACCATAATGCGGCCACGCGCTCACGTATCGGCTTTGCAAGCCCGGCCGCCACGAAAAGAAGCTCGGTGGCCGGGTCGAGAATCGAGCCGCTCAAGGCCGGCCAAACGTTTGCCGATGATCGAACGCTGTGATTGCCTCGGGCACGCTGCACGATGCCACTACCATTCGGCCTGCGATTTTCACCCAGTGCAATGCGCAGGTCCGCTGATGCAAAGGCGCAGCAGGCAATCAGCACTTCCATGACGCCGCTCGTTCCGAGCAGCGCGGCAATCTCGGCTGAACGTTCTTCATCGGGTCGACGCGGGTCGCGCAGAAAACGATCCACGAGAGTCAATGCAGCGGATTGCTCGGCGCTGAATAAGTCCCGATCCGCCAGTTTGCCCAGACGCTGGATTTGCGCTTCGGTGAGGCCGTCTTCGGCGGCAGCGGTCACGCGTACAGCAGCACAAAATGCGCAGCCCCGAATCTTCGCGCAGTGCAAACGCACGGCCTCTATTACAGCGGGGCGCAAGGTGGACATTCCCCATACAGCGTCTTCGAGTGCGATGAAGCGCTCGAGTTCGTGCGGGTTCGCGTGCCCGAGGAGTGCCGCGGCGCCTATTGGATCGGAGCCGCTGAGCGGAAGGATATTCATGAGTAACCCCCTGCAGAATCAGATTTAAAGCGCCCCGGACCTCCCGCCTGATCTATCGAAGCGCTACGATAGCCTGGGCTTGCGCCAGTGCAAGCGAATGACGATTTCAATTGTCGGCATCCTTGGTTTATGGAGAGCGAACTATAATGAGCAGACGCGAATTCCTGAGAAACATGGGCGCCACTGCGGTGGCCGGCGGACTCCTGGGCGCCAGTCAGGTACCCCGAGCCGATGGAGCAAGCGGCCCGAAGATCGGCTACTTCGACCCTCCCGGCGGCCCGCTGGCGGACCGGCTCGACCGTCCATGGGAGATGACCGAGGAAGAATGGACCGAAATCATCGGCCGTGTACAGCCCGGTCGATCGCTTAAACCCCCGCATTGGCCGCAGCGGTCTCGATTTGCAGTCGCGCTTTCCTTCGACTGCGACCATGAAGTCGGGTCCCTTGCCGGCGGCAACTTCGCACCTGGCCCGCTGGCCTGGGGCGAACGGGGCCGGCGCGTTGGCGTACCGCGTATTCTGGACGTGTTGCGTCGGCACGAGGTGCCGGCAACGTTTTACGTTCCTGCGGTAGCGTCACTGATCGATCCGGAGGAAACTCGTCGCATTGTCGGCGACGGACACGAGGTCGGCCTGCACGGCTGGATCCATGCCAACAACTCCCAAATGGATCGGATCACGGAGCGCGAGATCATGCTCCGGGCGCGCGACATTCTGGAAAAGACTTCGGGAACAGATGTCGTCGGCCACCGATCGCCTAGCTTCGACCTGAGCCCTAACACAATCGAACTGGTCGCCGAGCTGGGCCTCGAATACGACAGTTCGATGATGGCGGACGATTCCTGCTACGAACTGTTGGTCAACGGCAAGCAGTCGGGGCTCGTTGAAGTACCGGTTGAATGGGTTCGCGACGATGCTGTTTATCTCAGCTTCAGTCGTTCGGGGGCGCGCCCATGGCTTTCGCCAAACGATGTATTCGGCATTTTCAAGGCCGAGCTCGATGCGGCGGCCGCAGAGAGGGACTTGTTCCAGCTGCTCATGCATCCGCACGTTATCGGCCACCGCTCGAGGATCTGGATAATCGAGCGCATCATCGAGCATGCCAAGTCGTTGGGTGGGGCGTGGTTTGGTACCCACGCTCAGGTCGCCCGCTGGGTTCGTGAAAACGCCACCGTGGATTCGTAAATGAATCGCATTCGGTGACAAAGGCCTGCCGGCTGGACCGTCACCGCGCAACGATCGTCAAAATGATGTGTGATTGGTGTTCCGGCGCGTGGTGCACAACGTTTGTAGCGATTGCCTGATTCGTTTCCAAAGCGTTTCTTGCACCCGTATTCAGGTTTGGTTCGAACCTCGGATAGCTGCTACTGGATACTTCTACGCGAATTCGATGTCCTTTTCGAAATAGGTTGCTGGTTACCAACGGGCCGATTTGCAGTTCATAGATAGACCCTGCCTGCATCAGAATCTCTTTGGAATAGCCCTCGCGATAACGCACTCTCTGGATCGATTCGTCGAGGTTCCAAGTTACTCCGTCTGGCTCGACGTCGAGTAGTTTCACGGTAAAATCCGTGTCCCTTGCATCCGAGGATACGAACAGGCGCACTTCAACGGGGCCCGATACTTCCAGATCGCTTGGCAATGCATCGCTCGTATAAACAAGCACGTCGTTTCGTGCCTCAACAGGCCTTTGGTCGAATGCGCCGGGAAGCAATGCGTCGCCAAGGCAGCAGGTATTCCCGCCAATCGACGGCACGGGATTGGACGGGTCATACGTGAATCGGTCAAGCCCAGCTTCGCCGGGAGCATCGGGACTGAGGTATCCGTCCCCCGTGAGGCTGTTCGCGCCATCCTCGCTACCCAGGTAAAGCTTGATTCTTTCAGCGCCCGTCGGTGGCCATTCCGAGGATTCCTGCCACTGGTTGCTGCCCATCGTAAAATATTTCACGATCGGCTGGCGCCGAGGAAATTCATTCTTGCTGCCCTTCATATAATAGTCGAGAAACGAGTAAACGATTTCGTCGAACCCGAATTCGACGTCCCCCATATTTCGCTCCCCCACGATATGAGGGTTGCGCAACCGGTACGTGTGACAATGTTCCGTTGGGCTGACGATCATGTACTGATTGTCACGAACAAAACGCTGCGACGCCCTATTCCGCACATGATTGAATAGCTCGATGTTGGGCGCTACAGAAAGGTCGTACCAGGAATTCACCCACAATGCCGGGACATGAAAGTCCTCGTCGTCATGATACAGGCCGCCGGCATACCAGGACGCGTCATCCGGTCCTCTGTTCGCCATGTCCTCAAACGCACCGTGCGGACCGCCCGCTGCAACGATCGCGTCTCGCAAGGGAAGGTGCCGGAAAGCCGTCTTCCATTCGACATCGGGCATATCCGGCGCCAAATCGTAATATTTCGACACACGAATCAACTCTTCCCGCGTCAATCCTGGATTGAAGCCGGGACGATGCAGATTCTGTTCGCCGAACAACCACGCAACCATCGGAAGCTGAATCGCGCCGCCTCGATAGAAATTTCCCTGTTCGTAATACGGACCCATGCGACCGATGCCGGCACCTGCAGCCATGGGAACAGCGGCAATGTGCGCGGGATGCTTCATGCTCGCCAGCCCCATTATCCATTCTGCCGTGGACGAACAACCGATAGTGCCGACTTTTCCGTCGGACCACGGTTGCTCTGCAATCCAGGTCAACGTGTCATGGCCATCGGTTCTCGGTCGCCCCAATATTTCCCAATCACCTTCGGAGAAAAACTTTCCGCGCTCGTTCTGCATTACAAATGCGTAGCCATGCCGTACTGCGTCAAGTGCGAATTTCAGATTCGCATCCGGATAGTCCGGATTCGGCACCATCTTTTCACTGAAGTTGTAGGGTGATCGCCAGAGAATCGCAGGGACCGGGCCGCTTGCGTCCGCCGGAATATAGATCCGGGTCGCCAGCCGCACACCGTCCCTCATTGGCACCATTATCATTCGCTCGATTCGCGCCTCTCGGGCCAGGGCAGCCCGACGTACCTCGTCTGAAACCAGGTGAATTTGCGCGCTCGCGGAATAGCTGATGAGGCAAAGCGTGGCGCAGCACCGTATCGCGGAGTTGAGTGGCATAGGCCGACCCTCAGTCGGTCCCGGTATAGCAAGCCCGGGATATCTTGTGTAACATGCGAACTGATGTTCGCTATGCGCCCATCACTAATGCTGCTATGTACGGTTCGCCGAGTCAAGTACCGACGAAAACGAGCCGCGGTTTGCGAACTTCCCGTCAAACAGGACGGACTTGGAGGAGAAACGATGCTTACCTGCTCTTGCTTGTTGCAATCACCGGTTGGCCGCCGGCTCATGGTGGCCTTGCTGAATCTCATTTTTCTGCTGTCCGCAGCCGGGGGCCAGGCGGCCGTTCCGGAGGGTCCCGGCACTCACAAGGACTTGCTGGGCCTTTATGCGGACCTTCAGGAATGGAAGAAGGCAGCAACGGACCTCGCCTCCGCTTATACGCCGGAGCAAGTCAATCACCGGAATGCTGAACTGGTCCGCTTGCAAGAGCGAATGCAGACGATGGGCGTGCAGAGATGGTCCGTTCCGGAGCGAGTCGACTACCTCACGGTGCGGGCGGAACTGGATCAGCAGCAGTTCATCATGCAGGTGACCCGTCCGTGGGCTCGTGATCCGGTGTTCTACGTATCCACTCTGTTGCCTGCAGCGTTTACGGACCTGCCGGTCGCGAATTCGGAACTGGTACGGCTGCAGCAAGAGCTCCAGGCTGTGCCCCTTACGCTGGCTGCCGCACGCGAAAACCTGACAGATGTTGCGGCGGACTACGCCGACCTCGCCATTCGCACGCTGACAATGTCGGACGGCGTCGAAGACGGTTATCCCTACAGGGAAGATCCACCGCACGGCGTAATCGGATGGTACGAGGACCTGCTGTCGCGTGCCGAAGTGCAGCCCGAATTGCGAAAGGACATCTCTTCCGCGATTGACGCGCTTCGCGATTT
This sequence comes from Gammaproteobacteria bacterium, assembly GCA_029865385.1. GTDB lineage: Bacteria > Pseudomonadota > Gammaproteobacteria > Steroidobacterales > Woeseiaceae > JAKEGN01. The sequence goes on along the minus strand of JAOUGX010000064.1, from coordinate 14,833 downwards.
CCACCGTTGGCTGGTGGCAAACCGGGACCGGATGAATGCAGAAAACGGCGTCGGGAAAGAAGCCCTGAACTGGTTTGTGCAAAACGCACTGTTACTTCCCTATTCGTCAGAAGAAATGCTGGTGCTGGCTCAGCGCGAGCTTGACCGAATGTGGGCGTTTTACGCGCTGGAGCGACACCGAAATCGTGATCTTCCGGAAATTCTCATCGCGGAATCGCAAGTAGAATACGAAAAAAGACTCGCTGATACTGACGACCTTGTGAGGCGCTGGTTAGTCGATGAATCGTTCATATCCATTCCGGATTACATACCGAAAGAACTGGATATGATGCTGGTGGGCACGTACACGACCGGATACAACGTGCCTTTTATCGTGCGAAAAACACCACCGAATTTCTGGGAGCAGATTCAGTTTCGCGATCCCTCGCCGGATCATTTGCATGCGGTCATTCCGGGACACCGATTCGACGCCATGGTAGCTGCTCGCAATCCGAATCCGATCCGCAGGAATGCGAACTTCGGAGCCCGCTGGCAAGGATGGGCGGTCTACCTGGAGGAGGCGCCGCTGCAAGCAGGGCTGCTGCAGGAAAGGCCACGCACGCGCGAGTTGATTTATCTTTTCGGCCTATGGCGCGCCGCGCGGTCAGTTGGCGATATCTACAATCAGTGGAACGAAATGACAGCTGCCGAAACGGCGGACTACTGGATGGACGTTACTCCGTTTTTGGACACTGACGTTGCAAGAAAATACGCGTATTTGCGGCCGGCACCAGGTCACGGACTTGAGTATACGATTGGCAATATTCAGATGTTTCAACTACTTGGAGACCGCAAACGACAGCTCGGCGACAGTTTCGTCCTGAAGGATTTTCACGACGAATTCATATCGAAAGGACGAATCCCAATCGCACTGATCCGATATGAGATGACGGGCTACGATAAAGACGTTGAGAAATTCTTCAACCGCCGGCCTTTGTCATCGCTGGCGAATGACTGAGCACTTACAAATTCACTATCGAAGTCGACCTTGGTCAAAGTCAAATCCTACCGTATGTAAGTTGCGCCGTTGACATCGAGCGTCGCACCCGACAAGTGACGAACGGTACCCGTCGCAAGAAAAGCAATCAGATTGCCGATCTCTTCAGGGGGCACCCATTCTCGCATTGCAAGAGTTCTGGTTACTGCTTCCTCGCCGCCCTGCAGGGCGGCGAAGTCTGTCGACATTTTCGTTCGAACAATACCGGGTGCAATAATATAGGTGAGCACGTTGTCCGCGGCATATGCGCGCGCAATGGATTGTGCTACCGCTTTGATCGCGCCCTTCGAAGCAGCGTAGGGAAGCATTGAAGAATTGGTAACGCCACGATGCGCTACCCAGCTCGATATCAGAATGATCACTCCACCATTGCCTTGACGGAAATGACGCACGGCTGCCCGCATCAGCCGGGCCGGCGCCTGGACGTTGACCTGGAGATGCCGTTGCCATGATTCATTCCAGATTTCCTCGTCGTCATCGACCCCGCCGTGTGGCCACATCATGGCCGCGTTCAGTACCAGGACATCGATATGGCCACGCCATTTCACTGCATCGGTCCAGATCCGCTCTGTTTGACGGTCGTCATTGAAGTCACCCGAAACCAACAGCCGATCGGTCTCTGCCAGATCGCGCACCACCGTCTCTGCATCGTTACGCTCTGTTGCGCTGCGATGGTGAACGATAAGTTGCGCGCCAGCCTCTCCAAGAATGCCAGCCGTTGCGGCACCGATACCTTGCGATGCTCCCGTCAACAGGATTACGCGATTACTTAAATCGACCAAAACCAGCTCCTATGTTGGAGACCTAATGTGCCGGATTCGTCGGGACAAGGCGCAAAATCCGGCCATCGTCTACACCGATGTAGATGAAACCGTCCGGTCCCTGCTCAACCAATCGGACCCGCCGACCGTTTTCAGCCAGAAGTTGTTCCTCGGCAATTACAGTTTCGCCTTCAATGACCAATCTGGCCAGATGTGTTTTCGCGAGCGCGCCCAGAAACAGGTTGCCGCGCCATCCCGGGAATGCAGATCCAGTGTAGAAAAGCATGTCTGACGGCGCAATCGACGGGACATAACTGCGGACCGGTTGTTCCATGCCTTCCTTGAAAGTGAGTCCCTCACCAATAGTAGCGCCACTGTATTCCTTGCCAAACGTGACAACCGGCCAACCGTAGTTTCTTCCGGCACGTATGATATTGATTTCGTCACCGCCCAGCGGTCCGTGCTCGTGTTCCCACAAGTCGCCGCTGACGGGATGCACCGCCAGCCCCTGCGGATTTTGCGTGCCAATGGCCCAGACTTCCGCTGCTGCACCAGGCAATTGAGCGTATGGATTGTCGTCTGGTGCTGTCCCGTCTTCGCGCAGGCGCATGATTTTTCCAGGATGCGAGCCGGGACTCTGCGCAAGATGGCGCAGATCCCAGCGATCTCCCGTACTCACGAACAAGTGACTGTCCCGGAATACGATACGGCATCCATACACAATGGAGTTATGAAACCAGGGCAGCGCGGCAAAAATTCTTTCGCGTTCCACAAGCCTTACTCCCGCGAGCCGCGCGCGCTCGATAACCATCGTATTCAGGTCGCTTGATCCCGCAACAAAGCAGTAGTAAATCCAGGCGTTAGTGGCAAAGTCGGGATGAACGGCAATATCGAGCATGCCGGCATTGTCTTTGACAAAAACGTCGTCGGGACCATCTTCCAGGGGTTGATGCTCTCCGGAGTCGAATGCAGACGCGGTAGAAGCCTGCTCGCAACATACTCTCCGTCCTAGGCGTCCGGCGCATTTGGAATGTCTACTGTGGATACGGCATCGATGAATCGTCAGCCAGCATTCGACGGACACGCTCGCCATTTCCTGTCATTTCCCAACGCGTCAGCTCCAGGGGCACCCAGGCCGCCGACACGATGTCGTCGTGAAACTTCTTCAGGTCGAAATCGTCACCGGCGCTGTTCCGGCTCTCGCCAAGCAATTCTTCGATCTGCATTTTTCCGATCAGGTAGACGATGCCACCGGTAGGCGCGGCGAAAAAATCGCCCGCTTCTTCGCTGGCTATTCGATAGTCCATAGGAATGGACATGAGCGCTGACGTTGCTTCCGCAACGGTCATTTGACCGAGTGCCATTTTTACGTCAACGACTACCCGCAACGCACGCAGCCGCAGGAAATTGTAAAGCAGTTCGCGACTTCGCGGCCGCTCGTCGTAAAACCCAAGCTGAATAGCGGCCTCTTCCCAATAGGTAGACCAGCCTTCGCTCTTGAAACGATCGCTTCGTCGCGAACGGATTGGAGAGGGATGCCGCGATGAAATCACTCCCTGAAAGTGGTGTCCGGGAATACCGTCGTGGAAGATATTCGTGCTGGCATCCACGCGCATGATTGCTTCCCAGTAGGTTTGTGTATAAGGATGCCCTTCGGGAACGGAATACTTCATCGTTGCATTGCCCGGTAAGGAATACCCGCTCAGCCCCGCCCAGAGGGAAAATGCCTGGATGTATTCGGGCATCAGAGTCCTTCTGTAAGAACCTACGTAGCCGGGGATCGTCAGCACGTTTTTCCTCATCAGAAATTCCCGGATCAGCAATTCGTCGGTCTCGGTATTTTTCGCATAGGCCGGCGTTGTATCGGCGGCCACTGGCCATGGAATACCGTCGTTGCGAGCCTCCTCGAGCGCAGTAAAGCTCATATACCGCGCGAATTCTTTCTCGCCAAAGCGAAGCACGTCATCGGTGTCATATGGCAAAAGCCATACACGACGCAATATCCAGTCATACATATCGCGGCCGATCGGCGTTGTCGGCGTCATTTCAGGGATGCGGGATTCGATCCAGGAGCGGAAGAATTCGAGAGCCTCACCCATGTCAACTGCCGCTTCCTGCAGTTCCGCTCGATACCGTTGCGGAAACACCGGTGCAAGAGCCTTTGCAAATTTTTCACTACTATTGCGGGCGTCAGCCAATGCCAGGAGTGCCCACTGCGACATTTCCGGCGTGGGTTCCGTCAGATTGTTCGTTGCCTGCTGCAAGATCCGTGGAATATCCCGCATGTGATCTATGACCCGCCGTGCGCGGGGTTCATCGAACGGCCCAGGCTGCATGACCAGACTTCCGAGCTTGCTCAAGGTAGGACCGCTTGAGAGGCCAAACGAGGAAATGGAGGACAGGTAGAAATTCGGGCTGCGAGATGTCGCTCGATATACGTGAAGACCGTAATCCAGCTTATCCAGCTCGGCACGCACCAGCAGGAAATCGACCTGATCGGAAACTGGCCATTCGGCTGGATCCAGCGAATCCAGACGATCGCGCAATTGCCGCAAACGATGTTTCTGAGTTTGCACGGCATTGGCGCTGTAATCCGGAATTCCGTCAAGCCGATCCGGCGTCTGAAGTTCTTTTGCAGCCTCGAATATCTCGACGAGGGCTGTTTGCTGGTCAGTTGCGGCCAGCAGCCGGGTGGCCAGCACCGTCAGCAGGCAGGCCGTCGCAAGCCGTTGTGACCGGTTTCGTCCGGAACGCTTTGATTTGTTTGTTGTCAGCACCTTCGCCCCGTCTTCTGAACGCAAGGTCCGCCTGGATTGCACTCCCGTTGCAGGGCGCCTTGCGAACATTTGTTCGAATAATTGTACATTATCGCCGGGCGATGCCAAGATCAGAATCGTTCAGCTGTTGTAGAAAACCGGTCGATCCGGGTGCACAGAGCCCCGCCGGCAACCCCAACAGACAAGGTCGGAACCAATGACAATCGAAGAACCGTGGAAAATGCCCGAGACGGAATGGCGTCCGATGATTGACAGGGTCAGGGCCGGCCGCGCCCTCAAGCCCGCCACCTGGCCGGCGAAGTCCCGATGCGCTTTGGCGTTGTCGTTCGACTGCGATCACGAGTGCTTCGAGCTGGGCGGCGGCGGTAACGCTATCGGCCGTCTTGCCTGGGGCGAATTCGGACGCCGCGTTGGCGTACCGAGAATATTGAGCGTACTTGCGCGCCACAGTGTGCCGGCCAGTTTCTTCGTTCCGGCCGTCTGCGCGCTGATCGACCCGAGCGAGGTTCCGCGGATTCACGATGCAGGGCACGAGGTCGGTATGCACGGCTGGATCCATGAGAACAATGCCAGGCTCGACGCAGGCACCGAGCGCGACCTCATGCTTCGCGCGCGCGATCTGCTGCACGGCCAACTGGGTACCGCCCCGCTCGGATTCCGGTCCGCGAATTGGGACCTCAGTTCTAAAACGATAGAGATAGTCCGCGAACTGGGCCTCGAATATGACAGCTCGTTGATGGCCGACGAATCCTGTTACGAGTTATTGCTCGACGGAAATCCTACCGGAGTCGTGGAAGTACCGGTCGAATGGCTTCGGGATGATGCTGTCTATTTGATGTTCAATCGTATTCCGGCGACACGACCGTGGACTGCGCCAGAGGACGTTTTCAATATTTTTCGGAGAGAGTTTGACGCGGCATACGAAGAACGCGGATTGTTCCAGCTGGTCTTGCATCCGTTTGTCATCGGCTATCGCTCGAGAATCTGGATACTGGAGCAACTGATTGAACACGCGAAATCAAAACACGATGTCTGGTTCGGCACACATGCTCAGGTGGCCAGGTGGGTGAGAAACGAGTGTCGGCTTTGAACCGTATCCGTACCTCATGGCTGCCAAACACCTTCGCTTCCGAGTTGTTCTTGAACTTCGTCCAGTGCATCGCGAACCCCGCTGACCAGCGTGTCGATTTCGCTTGTCGAGACGATCAGAGGCGGTGAAAATGCCAGCGTGTCGGCGCTCGGCAAAGCCCGCGTAATCACGCCGTTCTGCATGGCCTTTTTCGCCACCCGGCCCGCGACACCCAGTTTCGGATCGAATGCCAGCGGCGGATCCTGGCGGGATACCAGTTCAACTGCACCGATCAGCCCGAAACCCCTTATTTCGCCGACCATCGGGTGATCAGCGAAGGCTGCACGGAGTTGCTCGTGCATGTAGGCACCTTTAGACGCAGCGGCGGCCACCAAATTTTCCTTGTCCACTATATCGAGATTGGCCATTGCAACGGCGGCGCCGATTGGATGTGCGCTGTAAGTATAGCCGTGTCCGAACACGCCGTATTTTTTTCCGCCGTCCACAATGGTCCGCCATACCTTTTCAGAAACCAGGCAACCGGAAAGGGGAAAGTAAGCCGACGTCACGCCCTTCGCAATCGTTACGAGATCCGGCTGGAGCCCCACGGCCTGGCTGCCGAACATGTGGCCCAACCGACCGAAACCACAGATCACTTCATCGGCGATCAGCAAAATGTCGTGATGATCGAGCACCTGCCTGATTGCTTCATGGTAGCCAGCCGGCGGCACTATCACGCCCCCTGCACCCATTACAGGTTCCACGATCATTGCACCGATCGTTTCGGCGCCTTCCTTTTCGATAAGTCGTTCAAGGTCTGAGACGAGTTTGGCGACGAAGTCCGAGTCGCCAAGTCCGAACCCTTCCCACAATCGATGTGGTGCGGTCGTATGTTTGACAAACGACAGGGGCAAGTCGAAACCCGAATGAATACCACTCAATCCGGTCATACCGCCTGACATGATGGTTACGCCGTGATAGCCGCGCTGCCGCGATATGATTTTTTTCTTCAACGGTTTGCCGCGGGAGTTGTTGTAATACCATACCAGCTTCACCTGCGTATCATTGGCATCCGATCCTGAGTTGCCAAAGAAAACTTTCGACATAGGGACCGGCGCCATTTGAATGATGCGTTCGGCCAGCAGCGTCGGGATGTCGCTGCACTGTGACGAAAATGCATGACAATATGGCAAGGTGATGGCTTGGCTGTGCATGGCTTCACCGATTTCACGACGCCCGTAGCCGACGTTGACGCACCAAAGGCCCGCCATGCCGTCAAGGTAGCGGCGATCCCGATTGTCGTGCAGCCACACGCCCTCGCCGCGTACCATTACCGTGGCGGGGCCCGATTTCTCGTGTTCGGCCAGCCCGGTAAACGGATGAAACGCGTAGCGCCGGTCGATGTCGGCCAGATCGCTGGCGTCGGTACGTGCCGAGGATTTCGGAACCACGGAGTCTCCTTAGGCTGCGGCGCCGCGGGCGCGGCGGCAGCAGGTGTTTGCGGACGAGTGTTCACTAGATACAGCAGATATGGCGGGCGTTCAAGTCCGTGCCGCCTGGTGCGCTCCAAGCTGCCTGCGCTTAATCGCTAACCTATTCTTTTTAATTGTTTTTATCGGGATCATCGTAAGCCACTGTGCATTCATCCCGCTGGCCCTGGCATTGAACGAACATAGTTTTGCGAAACTTCGTGCGCTATGAGAACATTTCACGCTGACACCGCCCATCCTGGTTCCCGGAAATCATGCTGAAACTGGCCGACCCAAATTTGCTGCGCGATTCGCTCTTTATCGATGGCGCCTGGGTAAAGCCGCCAAAATGTGGCACGTTCGCCGTGCAGAATCCGGCGAACGGTCAGCAACTTGCTGCTCTCCCGCTGGCGGGACGCGACCAGGCCCGCGCCGCCGTCGATGCCGCCGCCCGCGCATTTCCGGATTGGGCAGCGCGTCCGGCAAGAGAGCGCAGTCAGTTGTTGCGGCGGTGGCACGGTCTGGTGCTCGAGAACGTCGATGACCTGGCGCGGATACTTACTGCAGAACAAGGCAAACCGCTTTCGGAGGCGCGCGGCGAAATCCTTTATGGCGCAGCATTCTTTGAATGGTTCGCCGAAGAAGCCAAGCGCGTTTACGGCGAGACTATTCCTGCGCCGAATGCGGATCAACGGCTGCTCGTGATACGTCAACCGATCGGCGTATGCGCAGCGATCACTCCGTGGAATTTCCCGATGGCGATGATTCCACGAAAAGCCGCCCCGGCACTGGCAGCCGGCTGCACCATGGTGCTCAAACCGGCCAGCGCGACCCCCTTGTCCGCACTCGCGTTGGCCGAACTGGCCAGTCGTGCTGGCATTCCGGCAGGCGTATTCAACGTTGTCCCCGGAGGCGCAAAGACCGTCGGCGACGAGCTGGTAACGAATTCCTCAGTCAGGAAACTCACCTTCACCGGTTCAACCGAAGTTGGAAGGGAGTTGATGGCCAAAGCGTCCACGAACATAAAGAAAGTGTCTCTCGAACTCGGTGGCAACGCTCCCCTGCTCGTATTCGATGACGCGCATCTGGAAACCGCAGTGGCTGGCGCCATGGCTTCCAAGTTCCGCAACATGGGACAGACCTGTGTCTGTGCGAATCGAATATATGCACAGGACGGGATTTATGATCGATTCGTCGAAGCCTTGTCGGCCGCTGTCAGCAAGCTCAAAGTGGGCGACGGATTCGAAGATCAAGTGCAGCAGGGCCCGCTGATCGACGAGGCAGCTGTGCAGAAAACACTGGAACACTTGCAAGATGCCGTCAGGCTGGGAGGAAAGGTACTGACCGGCGGATCCCGCCACTCCCTCGGCGGAACGTTTTTCGAGCCAACCGTAATTTCCGGTGCGACGGCTGAAATGCTCGTTGCCAGGGAGGAGACATTTGGCCCGCTGGCGCCCATTTTTCGCTTTTCCTCTGAGGCGGAGGCAATTCGACTCGCCAACGACACGGAATACGGACTTGCAGCCTACTTTTTCACACGGGACAACGGACGAGTATGGAGATTGGGTAGCGCGCTCGAGTTCGGCGTAATCGGCATAAATACCGGGGTGACCTCTTACGAAGGCGCGCCTTTCGGCGGTCTCAAGGCATCGGGCATCGGTCGTGAGGGGTCGCACCTTGGCATAGACGAATTTCTGGAGGTCAAATACCTCTGTGTCGCCGATATTGCGCGGCCGGCCGCTTAATGCCGAATTGCGCGACGACAACGATTGGTAGCTTTGATTCGTAGTGTGAATGCAGGCTGGCTGGTCGCCGATGCGTACCGATGTGTGGTACAAAGCAAGCGGGACAAGGCATAAGAAAAAGAACCGAAACTATGGAAATCAGCAATCGTGACTTCGTAAATTCGCTGGCTCGCGGCCTGGAAGTCATTCGCTCGTTTACACGAACGCAGCCGAGGATGACCTTGAGCGATATTGCTCGCTCGACCGGAATGACTCGTGCAACCGTGCGTCGGTTCTTGCTCACGCTGGTACGCGAAGGATACGCAGAAACTGACGGGAAGTACTTCAGCCTCCGGCCGAAAGTCCTGGAATTGGGATACGCGGCATTGTCGTCGATGACGTTTCTCGATGTCATCCAGCCGATTATCGCCCGACTTGCCGAAAAGGTTCAGGAGTCTTGTTTCGTGGCCGTACTGGACGGTACCGACGTCGTGTACGTCGCAAGCGCGTCGCCGCCGGACCGGTTCGTGAGCATTTCGGTCAATGTCGGAAGTCGTACGCCGGCTCACGCGGTGTCGACGGGCCGGGTTCTGGTTGCCGCCCTTCCAGAGGACGAGCAACTGGCTTATCTGGAAAAAGCGAATCTGACCAAGTTGACGCCGAATACGGTGACATCAAAAGTGAAACTCCGAAGCCTTATCGAGGAAACCAAAATGAAAGGCTGGAGCATAGTTGATCAGGAACTCGAGATTGGGCTGAGATCCATATCGGTACCGATCCGCGATCGCGCCGGAAAGGTTGTCGCAGCACTTAATGTTGCATGCCCAAGCTCGCGAATTTCGCCGGAAGACATGCACAGCAAGATTCTTTTGGAGCTGCAAGCCGCTTCGCAGACGATCACGGCCAGCTTGCAGCGATAACGCCGGTACGCCACAAGGTTTTCCGGTTACCTGTCTCGGATCTTATCGAACAGGCAATGGCTTGTGTTGCCACAGGTCGCGCACTTCATCGTCGAGCCCGGTCATCTCCCATCGCACCAGGGACATTGGTAATCGCCCTATCGCCATGAACCTGTCATGAAAATCTTTCAGGATGAAGTCGTCACCCAGCTGCATTTTGCGATCTGCCAACAGCTCCTGCATTTGCAGCATGCCGATCATGTATCCCAGTCCATAGCCTGGCGGTCTGCGTAGGTAGATCTCTGCGTCAACACGCGCTACGTCCTTGTCGAGATAGGGAGTCCGTTCCATCCAGTAATCCACAACCTCGTTAACGGTCATCTTGTTGAGTTGCAACCAGACGTCCGCCGGTACACGTGCGGCCCGAAAAATACCGAATAAATAGATAAGTTCGCGGGTTCGAGGCAGATCGTCAAACAAACCGGCGTGCAGCATCCCCTCCTCAAGATACACACCCCATCCCTCGGCGCGTGCGCCGCTGGTCAGACGACCACGAATAGGGTGAGTATTGTGCCGCTCGACAACTCCATCAAATCGGTGACCCGGGATTACCGCATGCAAATGATCCGGACTGGGATCGCGATACTGTATTTGCTCCCAAAAGTTGGGGCCGCTCGGCCGCACTATCCATGGAACGTTTGTATCGAGCTCATTTACGTACTCGGGAATCGTAATGATCTCTTCATCAACAAGGAACGCGCGGATCCGGCGATCGGTTTCAGAGATTCTGGTCGCGTACTCGTCCGCGGATTTCGATATTTCGAGTTCTGGCAAATTCCTGTTTCTGTGGCGTTCAAGTGCATAGAGCGCCCATAACCTGTTCAACTCGCGATTGCCAAGAACGACGATTTCATCGGACGTATACGGCATCAGTTTTACGTGCTTCAGATACCAGTCGAAGGCCGCTTTACCAACACCGGCCTGTCCGACCATCTTGCTGCGATTGGAGTTCAGCCAATCCAGCAGTTGCTGCACCGAGTCACGTGCAGCTATGACGTCGTTTCGCAATTCCGGTTGCTGCGATTCGACACGAGCCAGCAAATCGTTGTACCACCCGAGTACGCCGGGCGGCGGCGTTTTACGGTACGGAAATCCGTGACCGACTCCGTCAGCGTTGGTCAAGTTGAAAATCGCGAGATCGGCGTAATCGGCAGCAACTTCTGTCAGATTCCTCTTTGCCTGCGCTACCAGCAACGGTATAGCACCGAGTTGCACGCGCAAACTGCCCAGTTCCTCGCCGGATACCGGCAGATCGACGAAGGTCAGGCGCAGCATCTTGTCTACGTAGAATCCCGGGTCTCGCGACCACGGCCGTGAGACGTTCAATTCGAAATCGTATTGATCAAGTCGCGACCTGACAGCCAGGTAATCGACCTGCTCGTTTCGCTGCCACTCCGGTACGGCCATATCCTGCAGGCGCTTCTGAAACTGTTTGAGTTTCTTACGACGATCGTCGATAGCGTTACGGCCGAAATCCGGATGTACCTCCGATGACTGACCTGCAACATCGCGGAGCGACTCGGTACGACGGGCTTTTTCCGGATCCTTCCACTCAAGAAATTCCCCATACAGTGCCACCAGGTCATCATAGCTTCCCGACCCGTTCGGCATTCCGGGGTATGTTCGTTCCGATGCAGAAACGTGCGCGGAAATTATCAGGCAGCACGCGACACCGAGGACCAGAAACGACTTTGCATCACAGGATCTGACCACCAATCTACTCCTAATCTATTCGACTGCGCCACCGGCGCTCGTCTTTGCACTCAACAACTCGGAGATACGCTTGGACTAATTGCCAGCTCGGCTTTCAGTGTTCCAGAAGCTGCTAGAACCTGACAGTTACACCCCCGAAAAATCTGCGGCCAAGCGGGTCGAACAGCGGAATATTCGTGTTCGAATCGCCCCCAGCGCGGAATCCTATAACCGGAGGTTGCTTGTCAGTAACATTGGTTACGCCGATGAATGCTTCGATTTTCTCCGAGAATCGGTAACGGCCGTCCAGATCCCAGTAATAGACAGCATCCAACGTACCGTTTTGATTCGGGAATGCGTCAGCCGAGAGATCCAGATCACCTATCATGCGAATCTGGGTACCCAGCGACAATGGTCCGGAATTCCAGTTAGCGGTCAGCAATCCCCTGAAATCCGGAGTAATTCTTACACTGTCACTGGAGCACGAGCCGCCGTAGAAACCGGCGCAATCGATGCCAGGTTGGCCTGCAAGAGCAACCGATCTGTCGTCAAACTGCCAGGTGGAGACGAAGCGCAGATCCAGCTGCGATGCATGGCCCGCGATTGCCATCGAATCCGGAAGGTCGACAACGTAGCTTACCTGGAGATCGACGCCTGATACTTCGCGTGTCGCCAGGTTGAGCAACGGGGCATTGACCCGGTCAATGTTTCCGGTCGACAGACGTGTGATTGACTGACACGCTATGCTGTTGATATCGAGCGTTTGAAAACAAGAGTTGACCAACGCCTGTGAACTTACTTGGTTGATAGCACCGTCAACAGTGATGTCGAAATAATCTACGGCGACAGACAGGCCCTCGAGAAATGACGGAGTCAGTACGAACCCGACAGAAAACGTGTCGGACTCTTCCTCGCTCAGATTGATGTTTCCGCCGGAGAACGCGCTCCATCCCTGGCTAGCACCAACTTGCAGATTGTCTACGATTGCCGGAGGTACTCCCTGCGCGATACAGACCTGTTTGATCTCCGGAGTCGGATTGTTGTCAACCACACAAGGATCCACGCCGCCAACGAATCCGGAAGACGGGGCCCCGAACAATTCGTCGAGATTCGGCGCACGAATAGCCACGTTATAAGAAGCACGTGCTCGCACCCAGTCGTTAACGCCCCAGTCGAGTCCCGCCTTCCAGGTAGTTACGCCATCTATGGTCGAATAGTCGGAGTATCGAACTGCGGCCTCAATCGCCAGGCTTTGGATTCCGGGCAAGTCCTGAACAATCGGGAACCGGGCTTCGGCAAATACCTCCGCGACATCGATATCTCCGCCATTGATGATCGGAGGAACGCCGCCAAGATCCCCGGACCGGGCGGACTCGTCCGGCACGGTCGAAAACGACTCGTCTCGCCATTCCAGGCCGAACGCCGTGGATACTGCGCCAGCCGGCAATTCGAACAGCTCACCCGCGATTGTTGCGCCGGCTACTTTACGATCAAATTTGTCTTCTCTGCCGGTGGTCACCTGCAGAAAATCGGCCATTTCCGGTGTGAGTGTATTGGTACCGAAAATGTTCACGGGCACACAATTGAGCAGGTCTACCGCACACTGCGGTTCACCGTTTACGATAACAACGTCCAATCCCAGCGTCGTGCGCGTCTGGGACAATCGCCCCTGCTGATTCAAATTATAGTCGGAACGTTGGAACTGATAGAACGCGTCCCACTTCCAATCCTTGTCACTGAAACTGAGGGAGCCCTTCAGCCCACCAGTGAGGCTCAACGAATCACTGAGAATCGACGTATTTCGCGGGCCGAATTCCTCGAATCGACGTGACGTTCTCGTCACCGTGTAAATTCCGTCTCCGTCTGCGTCGAAATATGCCGCGTTGGCAGCGAAAAAGTCTCGCAGCGGCTGCGGATAAAGCGGATTCGCTGCGGGATCCGGAATCAGTACGGTACCGGTCTCCAAGCCAAAGCCTGTTGGCGACACGGCCTCCGGAGCCTGCTGAAATTCGTTTTCTTTCTTGGTGTAAAACAGCTGGGCATATGCTTCGACATTCTGGCCAACGTCGTAACTGCCCAGTGCCGATACCTGCCATCGTTCGAGCGGGCGCAACAGGAAATTGGGCGCCGCGTAATTGTACTGCTCGGTCGGGCGACAGAACGGAAAGGGCGACCCGTCGTCACCGAATCGCACGCCCTGAATTGCGCCCGGGCAAGATCCGTTCGAGTTCGTCAGGTCAACGCCCTGAATGAGTCCGAAATCGGATGAGGGGACTCCGATCAATCCGCCAGGAATGTTTCCGGAACCGAAGTTGTTCAGTTGGCCCGTACTGTCGGCAAGCAACGGCTGCTGCGAGAAAGCTCTGTCACCCATAAATACCGGGTCACGTTTCGTGTACGAAGCATGAATCGTGACATTGCCACGGCCGTCCGCCGCATTCGCGCCAAGCAAGATGTCGACCTTGTTGTTCTCGCCGTCCGACTCACCGGTCTGCCCGTACTGATAGCGAACCTCGGCCCCCTCGAAATCGTCCCTGAGTATGAAGTTGACTGCACCAGCGATTGCATCGGAACCATAAACCGCCGACGCACCGCCGGTAATAATTTCGACTCGCTGAACCAGCATGTCCGGAACCGTTGCCAGATCGACCAGGCCGGTAACATCTCCCGGCACGTATCGCTTGCCATCGACCAGCACCAGCGTGCGGACGGCACCAAGACCGCGCAAATCGGCGCTCAGGACGCCCGACCCGCCGCTCTGATTAACCGTGCCGGTGTTGTCCGGATTCAGCTGCGGAAATTCATTCAGTGTGTCCTCCAGCGTAACGTTTCCGGAGAACTGAATCTCTTCAAGTGAAACCGTTTGCACAGGGCTGGCCGCTATAAAGTCCCTGTTGCGCAGCAAGCGCGATCCGGTGACGACAACCTCTTCCAACGCATCGTCCGGATTGTTCTGCTGCGCAAGTGCGACGTTGCCCTGAGAGACGGAAACCGCGATGGCGCCGAGGAGCAGTGCACGACGTACCGCAAAACGCACCGGGTCTTTCGCTGTGAGATGAGCCATTTGAACTTCCCCCGATAGAGAATCGACTTATGCCGACAAGTCTTTGTAATCACTTTCATCGACCACTGGTCGGCGTCCAGGCGCCGCTTCGACCGACCGTTCTTACTTCGTTCTTTCGGGGACTCCTGCCCCCCCCGAAGGCACCGGCACCGGCCCAATGATCGACTTTGAGAATGAGCGAACAGCCGCAGATTGTCAATGAATTTTGGGCGCTTAGCGAACAGATCCGCTCTTTGCGAACATCTTGGCTTTTAGCGGATGCAAAAATCACTCGGAAAGGGC
>JAOUGX010000063.1 GCA_029865385.1 Gammaproteobacteria bacterium | reverse complement strand
TACGGCTCCGTCAGCCGTCGCGTGCGGCTAGATGCTGCAGCTGCCGAGGCGATCACGGTCGATCTGACGGCCCGGGTCGGTGAAGTCAGGGTCGATGTTCAACCGGCCGATGCCACGGTGCTGATCGACGGGCAGTCACGAGGAAGCGGGTCCATGACTTTGCAGCTGGCGTCGGCGCCGCATCGGCTGGAAGTGAAGCGCGACGGATACCAGGCTTTCAGCCGCACCGTGACGCCGCGCCCGGGTTACCCGCAAACCATTCAGGTTCGGCTGTTGTCCGATGCGGAAGTATTGGCGCGCAGTACGGCTAACGTCGTCACATCGTCGCAGGGCCAGGCACTGATTCGCGTCGAGCCGGGCGGATTCACGATGGGATCTTCGCGCCGCGAGCAGGGCAGGAGAGCAAACGAAGTGATCGTGCCCGTTACGCTGACCAAGGCTTATTTCATCAGTGCAAAAGAGGTTACGAACAAGGAGTTCAACCGGTTCCGCGCGAACCATATTTCAGGCGAAGGCCTGCACCCGTCCCTTGCCGGCGATCTGAATCCGGTGGTCAACGTGTCGTGGGCAGATGCGGTCGAGTACTGCAATTGGCTGAGTGCCGAAGAGGGTCTGACGCCGGCTTACATCAAGAAATTCGAACAGTGGCAACCTGTGAAGCCGACACCCAATGGTTACCGGCTGCCGACCGAGGCGGAATGGGAATGGGCGATTCGCTACCAGGCACGCAGCACCGCTCTCACTTTCCCATGGGGCGACCGGATGCCGCCACGTCGCGAAAGTGGCAATTACGCGGACCAATCCGCGAGCAAGCTGGTGGCGTCGGTCCTTCCGGGATTCGACGACGGCTACGCGTCGACAGCACCGGTTGGGACTTTTCCGGCCAATATGCTGGGCATTTTCGACGGAGGCGGAAACGTTGCCGAATGGGTTCAGGATTACTATTCTGTGCCAACGCCCGGGCAGGTCAATCCGGTTGTTGACCCACTCGGGCCGGAAAGGGGCGCCAACCGGGTGATACGCGGTTCCAGCTGGCGGCATTCCGGTGTTACCGAGCTTCGCCTCAGCTATCGTGATTACGGCAACAATGGCCGGGTGGACGTGGGCTTTCGCGTCGCCCGGACGGCCGACTGAAAAATCACATGACGATTGGCTGCAGGATTGGTCCAAACACCATAGCCTGAAGCCAAGGAGTTCACCAAAGTGTCGAAAACTGCTTTGATCATGTTGCTGCTGCTGGCATTGTCCGTGGCAGCCCAGCAAGATACGGAGACGCCCGTCGAATCACTGCCGACCGAGACCGCTGGCGACGATGTCGATGCGGAAGAAGATAATGCTGCAGCGGACGAGATTGACGATTCCGATCTCGATGAACAAACCTACGAAGAGGATGATGATGATTTCATTCCGACGGAAGAAATTCCGGCCGATGAACCCATCGCGTTTCCGTCCAATATCTGATCCGCGGCGGCTTGCTGCTGAATTCTGTCGAGAGTGATTGATGAAAAAGAAGAACATACCGGTCGAGTTCGTGTTTCAGCTTTTCGCGCTTATCATCGCGATAATTGTTGTGCACGCGTTCTACGTGTCTGTGGTGCGGCCGAATGCCGCGCAGGTTATAGCCGAACAGGCAATTGAAGCGGCGCAGAATCCCGACTTCGTTCGCGAGCGCTCTACCTGGATCCTGATCAAGGATCTGGAACAGGAGTCATGTTTCATTCTGATGTTCTGGGCGCTGGCGATCATGGGCTACAAGACCAAGCTGATCATTCGCGAACGACAACTTCTGGATGTCGAACTTGTGCCCATAGCCGAGGGGATGCGGATACTGCCGGAAGATACGCGGGAATTTGCCAGGCAAGTCCAGGCATTGCCTGATAAGCAGCAGTCCAGCCTGCTTCCGCGCGCGTTGCTGACCGCCTTGCGCCGTTTCAATACGACGCGCAATATCCAGGACGTCTCGAGCAGCACTCATACGATATTCGAATCGGAAGCAGACCGCCTCGAATCCGAGCTGTCGATGATCCGATACATATCCTGGGCGATACCGTCCATCGGCTTCATTGGTACGGTTCGCGGTATCGGTGAAGCACTCGCACAGGCGGACAAGGCCGTGCAGGGTGATATCGCCGGCGTTACGCAGAGCCTCGGCGTCGCGTTCAACTCGACTTTCATCGCATTGCTGATCAGTATTTTCCTCATGTTTCTCGTCTACCAATTGCAGCTGGTGCAGGAGCGGCTGGTTTTTGACAGCGAAAACTATGTTGACGACAAGCTGATCCGGCACATGAAGTCCGATTGAACAGTTGCAGCGTACTCCCATGAGTCGCCTGGCAGCACACATCAACGATGCCGGAATCACGGTGCTCGACAGCGAGCGCATCATTTACCGCGAACCGGGATTCGCATTGCTGGAAGACGGGCAACTCACAATAGGCAACCTGGCATTTGCAAGGGCGCGCATCAATCCGCGCAATATCCAGCATCGCTTCTGGGCGAAGCTGAGTTCTGAACCTATTGCTGATCGGCGTTTCCCTCAACTGACGTTCGCCGATCTCGCGAGCCGGCAGCTCGAGCAAGTGATCAAGGTTTCGGGAAGCCGGGATCCAGAGCTTATTCTGGCAGTTCCCTGCTGGATGGACGTGCAAAGTCTTGGCCTGCTGCTGGGAATTGCCGGCGAACTCGGCATACGGGTTACGGGCCTCGTGGATTCTGCGGTTGCAGCGACACGCCGCGAGTATCGTAATGCCGTTCCTGTGCACGTAGACATGAGTCTGCATGCTGCAATGCTTACGCGCCTCGCACAGAGCGGCAATGTACAGGTAGAGAAGGCGGAAGTCCTCGACGAATGCGGCGTGTACGTTCTGTATGAAGCCTGGATAAACACAATCGCTGAAGCATTTGTCATGCAGTCGCGATTCGATCCACTGCATACGGCGGAGACAGAGCAGCTGCTGCTGAACCGGCTGGGCGGCTGGCTGACACAGGCGGCGGGTCACGAGCAGGTTGAACTGGAGATCGAGTACGGCGGTGCGACGTACCGCGCTGTCATCGAATCACTTTCGCTCGTCGCGCAGGCGGCGCCCGTCTATCAGCTGCTTGCCAGCAAGCTGCGCGCATTGTTCCGAGCCGATGAATTGCCTGCCATCCAGATAAGCGACCGTGTCGCGCGAATGCCTGGCCTTGCCGCTATGTTGAAAGCACGCGTTGGCGGCGAAATTTACGTTCTAGAGGCAGGTGCTACGGCGCGCGGCGCACTTTCCAGGCTTCGCGATCGAAAGAATGGCGGTGGCGTCAGCCTGCTCAGGCAATTGCCGTGGGACCAATCACCGGTCGAGGTCGTAGAGGAAACCTCCGTGAAGGCCCGTTCCGGCACTCCTACTCACCTGTTGTTCGGCAGCAAAGCCTACGCGATAGGGAATTCCCCGCTCGATCTCGGGTCTCAGCAAGTGGAGGGCAGCCGTTCGATCGTGTTGGATTCCGACATGCCCGGGTTGTCGCGGCGACATTGTTCGCTGGTGTTGCAGAACGGCCAGTGTCTATTGCAGGACCACAGCCGTTACGGGACGTTCCTGAATGGTCACCGTATCAGCAGCTCCGCTGCCCTGCAGGTCGGAGATTCAGTGCGAATAGGCTCTCCGGGTTTCGAGTTTTTGCTGATTACGACGGACGAAAATCATGGCTAGAAAGCGCCGGCCGATGGAAGTCTTCAGCATGTCGTTTCTCGACTGCATGAGCTGTGGCTTCGGCGCTGTCATTTTGTTTTTCATGATCATCAACTCGCAGGTCGTACATGACGTAGAGTCCCCACCGCAACAGCTCAAGGCAGAGACGAGCAAGCTTGAGTTCGAAATCCTCGAACAACGCAAGAATATGGTTCTGGCAAAGAACTCGATGGAACGCCTGAAGGACGAGAAAGTTCGCGCTGAAGATCAGATCGCGCAGATCATCGCGTTGATCGAGAAATTGAAAAAGGAATTGGAGAAAAATGATGCCGTTACGCTCGCCAAGATCGAGCGTGTCGAAAAGCTGCAGTCGGATATCGAAAAGCTCGAAGAAGAACGCAAGCGATTGCTGTCGATCGAGGCGGAGCGCCAGACGGATGGCAGTAACGTACGTCGATTTACGGGGGATGGCGACAGGCAATACCTGACCGGCCTGAAAGTCGGCGGCAAGCATATCCTGGTTCTGGTCGACAACTCGGCGAGTATGCTCGACCGAAAGATCGTCAATATCCTCAGGCGACGCAACATGTCGGATGAGGTCAAATTGCGTTCGCTGAAATGGCGCCAGGCCGTCGCAAGCGTCGACTGGCTGACCTCGCAGTTTCGCCCGGAAAGCAAGTTTCAGATCTACACGTTCAACAACGAGCCGAAACCGGTGCTGAAGGGCAGTGACGGCGTTTGGCTGGAAGTCGGCGATGGCAAACAGCTTGACGAAGCAATTCGCATACTGCGGCGAACCATTCCAGAGAACGGTACCAATACGCGCGATGCATTCGATGTCATAACAAAGATGAATCCGCGGCCGGATAACGTCATCGTCCTGGTCGACAGCCTGCCGACGATGAATGCGCCGGACACCGAGGCCGGAATGGTCACCGGTCAGCAAAGGCTGAAGTATCACTACGAGGCGGAAGCCGAGATTCCCTCCGGAATTCCGGTAAATATCCTGCTTTATCCGATGGAAGGCGATTACAACGCGGCAATTGCGTATTGGCTACTCGCTTACCGTACCGGTGGCTCCTTCATGAGCATCAGCAAGGACTGGCCGTGAAGCGGCGACGAAACGTCGAGGCATTCAGCCTGTCGTTCCTCGACTGCATCTGTTGCGGGTTCGGGGCGATCATCCTGTTGCTGGTACTCAGCAAGATATACGAGCCGGTCATTCTCGAAAAAACTGAAGACGATTTGCAACAACTGATCGCTAAATTGCAGGAAGAGCTGTTTGACATCCGAGGTGAAACCACGCTTGTCACGCGGGCTCTTTCCGCCGTTCGTCTCGAAACTTCCGAGACAAAAATGACCTTGTCGCAGCTGCAGAAGGAACTGGAGAAAGTCCAGGGACAATACGAGCTGACGCAGGAGGACAATCCGAATCTCGCAGTGGACGAGGGGGAGCTGCGGGCGGCGCGGCAGCGCCTGACCGAAGAAATGCAGCGGCTGCAGGTTTACGATCGCGCGCCGAACGACGCCATAGGCGGCATTCCGGTCGACAGCGAATACGTGATATTCGTCATCGATACATCGGGCAGTATGCAGTCCAAATGGAGCTGGGTGGAACAGAAACTCGGCGAGGTCCTGGATGTTTATCCGCGGGTGAAAGGACTGCAGATTATGAACGACAACGGGCGTTTTATGTTCCAGCAGTATGGCAGTTCCTGGATCGACGATACTCCGCAGGTCAGGCAAGCCATCAAGAACAATTTTCGTCAGTGGGCGCCGTTCAGCGACAGTGATCCTTCCGACGGTATTATTTATGCTATCAAGACCTTCTGGTCGCCCGACAGGAAGATCAGTATTTACGTGCTCGGCGACGAATTCCAGGGCAACTCGATGGAAGCGGTTATCCGCAGCATCGACGGAATAAACCTCGAAGACAAGGATGGCAACCGGCGCGTCCGCATACACGCCGTCGGGTTTCCCTATTCATTCGACGGTGGCTCGATTCCAACCAGTTCGCAGCGCTTTGCCGGACTCATGCGCGTGATATGCGAAAGAAACGGCGGCACCTTCGTCGCGCTCACCGAACGGGACCATTGATCGAGCAATTGAGACACAATCCGCCTCGGGTGTGCAGGCGACCCAGCGGCATGCCCAATTCGCTCGAACAAGGAGAACTCGCTCGGTTGGGCATGCCGCTGTGTCGCCCTGGACACATCGTGGTATGTGCGACTCAAGATATGCGGCGTTGTTCATGGCGAAGGGCATCCGGGACGTCTTTCCGGGACCGTCGCCCGCAGGGATGCGGGCGCCGAGCCTACAGGGATGTATTCACGGCGTGTCCCGGAAAGACGTCCCGGGTGGCCTTCGCCTTGCCGCGATCCTCAGCGTTGAACTGGAATCGCAGACGTATTCAGCGAATTGGGTATGCCGGTGGGTCGCCGGTTGCCATCGAATTCAGCGGTTTGCCGCCTTTCTGGTCAAGGACAAGTGAGCGCCGCACAATTCGCCACAATTGATCGCCAGCTGGCCATTTCCCGGCCCCGCCTCGAGCCCCTCGAAACGCTTTAATCGAATTCGACATCGGCCACACACCTGTGGCCATCGACAACGGAGGAATTCGAAATGGCTATCAGAGTAAAAGCAAATGCGCTCATCGCAATGGCTGTGGTTGCAACACTGGCTGCAGGAACGGCATCCGCGGAAACGCGTACGAGCAAGGAAGAGGGCACGGGAGTGGGTGTGGGCGCAGTCATCGGTGCGGTAGCAGGAGGCCCGGTCGGCATGATTGTCGGCGCCGCCGCAGGGGCCTGGCTGGGCGACAGCATCCATAAGGACAAGATGCGGGTGTCCAGCTTGTCGGCAACGCTTGCCGACACGGAGACGCAGTTGGGAAAACTCGAGCAAACGGTAGGCCAGTTGCAGAACGAGCGGCAGAAAACCGATTCTGAACTTACCCGCCTTCGCGCGATTGCAAAACCCGAGTTGCTGAGCCTTTTGCAAACCGGCATTGAAATGGACCTGCTCTTCAGGACCGATGAATACGTTCTGTCCGATACGACCGGTACGCGCCTTCAGCAACTGGCAATGACCCTGGCGACGATGCCCGATGTGCGTGTGCAGCTGGATGGATTTGCCGATGAGCGTGGCGATGCCGAGTACAACCGCAATCTGTCGGTCCGTCGTGCAGATCATGTGCGTGATGTGCTGATCGGTGCAGGCGTAACGCCATCGCGTATCAAGGTTGAGGCGCACGGCGAATCACCGGCCATAGACAGCCGCATCGACAGTTATGCACTGGAGCGCCGCGTTAGCCTGACGTTGTATGTCGAAGACAGCCCGTCATTTGCATCGAACCCGAACCAGCACTGACAGATATTCCCCGGGCTCATTCTCCAGAGCCTCCGCTCGCCGGCCCGCAAGGGCCGGCATTTTTTTGCTGCCTGTCCGCCTGATCATGCGCCATTGCGCAATAGTCACTACAATGCGCTCTTGCAACAGTAAACGTTGAGGGTGGCACAATTGAGCAAACTGGCGGAGAAGAAGTGCAAACCCTGCGAGGGTGGCGTCGAACCGCTGAGCCCGGAGCAGGCTGATCTGCAGCTGGCCGATCTCGATCCGGGCTGGAAGCGGGTAGCGGACGGCCAGACTATCGAACGCGAATTCGAGTTTCCGTCTTTCAGCCGAACCATTGCTTTCGTGAACGCCGTTGCATGGATTGCAACTGTCGAGGGTCATCACCCGGAAATGCTGGTTCGCTACAGATCATGCCGGGTATCGTACCGAACCACGGCCATCGACGGGCTATCGGAAAACGACTTCATTTGTGCCGCAAAAATCGATCAGCTGGTAGAGGGCACATGAGCGTTTCGCAAGGGGTTGAAATCGGCATCGCCGACATCGAGGCAGCAGCCACCCGACTGCAGGGTGTTGCCGTGCGCACACCGCTGCTGTCGTCGTCCGCACTCGACGAGGCGGCCGGCGGACGAGTGCTGCTGAAGCCCGAGTCGCTGCAGGTGACCGGTTCGTTCAAGATCAGGGGTGCCTACAACCTGATGAGCCAGTTATCGCCTGCTCAGGCGCGCAAGGGTGTCGTTGCATGGTCGTCGGGAAATCATGCGCAGGGTGTGGCAGCCGCCGGCACGATGCTCGGGATAGCGACCAAGATCGTCATGCCGGAAGATGCACCTGCCGCCAAAATCCGGAATACGCGCCGGCTCGGCGGCGAAACCGTGTTGTACGACCGGTACACCGGCAATCGCGAGGAAATTGCGCGTGCGATCGCCGCAGAACAGGGCAGTGAACTCGTGCCCTCGTACGATCATCCGGATATCGTCGCGGGCCAGGGTACCGTTGGTCTCGAACTCATCGAGCAGTGCGCGGAACGGAATGTCGTGCCGGATCAGGTGCTGATCTGTTGCGGTGGTGGAGGGCTCAGCTCGGGTTCGGCGATCGCAATCAAGGCGCGTTCACCCGGCACTGCGGTGCATACGGTCGAGCCGGCGGGTTTTGACGACACTGCTCGTTCGCTGCAAAGCGGGGTTCGCGAGCGCAACGATCCTGCAGCACGATCGATCTGCGATGCATTGCAGACCGAGTCGCCCGGCGAACTGCCGTTCACGTATCTGAAGAAACTGGCAGGGAAAGGCCTGGTGGTAACGGACGACGAAGTCAGAAGCGCAATGCGTTTCGCTTTTCGACATTTGAAACTGGTTGTGGAGCCCGGTGGTGCTGTGGCGCTTGCTGCCGTACTGGCGGGAAAAGTTACATGCGCCGGAAAAACCACCGTAGTCGTACTCAGCGGCGGTAACGTCGACACGGATCTTTTTGCCACAATTCAGCAGCAAGAGGACGATCGACCCTAATCAGCGCTTGGTACCGGCTGCCCTAGCCGAAGTTCGGCTTGTGAATGGAAGTTACGTTGCCGCCATGATGTACAGTACCGGGGTTCATCGATATGCGGCGCCGATCGCGCCATCCATCCAGCCATTCGATGATGAGCTCCATCTGCCGTATGTCCTTCTTGACCTTGTGCGGCGGCAGTTCGCAGATGCCGATTCCGGCTTCGGCGGCCTGCACGTAATTCTGGCTGTCGCGAAGAACGGCGATGATGGGAATTCCCAGTGAATCGAGAAAGCGCATCAGCTTGTCGAAACTCTTCGTGTTCTTCCGCGTGCGGTTTGCGACGACCGCCAGTTTCCGGTCTCGCCTGTCGATCTTGGCAACCAGCAGCAGGTCGGCTATGCAACGCGAGGCCGCGTGAATGTCGATCGCGGACGGCAATACCGGAACCAGTATGTTGCTGGCATCCCGCGTGAGCTCACGCAAATCGTCATGGTTCAGACTTGCGGGCGAGTCAACAATCAATGTCTGCGTTTCCCCGGGAACGCGCAACTGCCAGCTTCGGGTTGCCTGCATATTGCGTTTGTAGGCGGCAATCCCGTGTATAGATGGACAGGTCGGAGGTCGTTTGCCCAGCCAGCTCATCGTCGATCCCTGTGGGTCGCAATCCATGACCGCGGGTACCGGGCCGCGCACAGCGTAGAAACTGGCGAGGTTGGTGGCGAGCGTGGTTTTGCCACAGCCGCCCTTCGGATTCATTATTACGATCTTGTTCAGATTTTCTCTGTTTGGCGTAATCAACATATCAGTCGTTTCTGCGTCCTACGGTAACCCACTGATTGAACCGGATCCGGGCCCTGCATGCGGGCACAGTCACTTGTCTACTTTGAGCGATTTACACCAAAGCTTCCTTGCGCCGCATCACATAATACCGGACACAGCTGCCGGCGCGGTAGCGACTCCGGCTGTATAGAGGGTGGATGCGGCAGCAAAGCGTTCGATTCAGCTACTTCCAGAGCGCCCGGCCTTGCCGGCGAGAGCTACCAGGACACCGCCGAGAATGGCCAAACCGGAAAGTCCGGTCTGTAACGTGAGCGCCTCGGACAGCAGCACGACTCCGCCGAGCGCGGCAATCGCCGGTACCGAGAGCTGTACCAGAGCACCTTGCAGCGAACTCAGGTGCCTGAGGGCGACATACCAGATTGCATAACCCAAACCCGAGGTCAGTGCGCCCGAGCATACGGCCAGCAGCAGGCCGTTCCACGAAGTCGTGAGTTCGGCGATCGAGATTGCCAATAGCGGCACGACGAACACGACGGACCGCATGAAATTCGCGCAGGTAGCAGCCAATGCATCCGTCTGTTTTTTTCCAAGGATCGAATACACGCCCCAGGCGACACCCGCCGCAGCCATGTATAGCGCCGCACCCGGGGATGGCGCAGTTGCGCCGGGGAGCATCAGCACGACAAGTCCGGCAACGGCGATGAGCCAGCCGAGTACTTCAATTCCGACCGGACGTTCGCCCCGGTAAAGTGCTACGGCAATCATGGTTCCCTGAACGGAGCCAAAAAGTAACAGCGCGCCGGTAGCAGCGGCCAGGCTGATATAGGCAAAGGAAAAGAACGCGGCGTAGAGGAACAGCGTGATCGCGCCAAGCCAGCTGCCGTGAGAGACGAAGTGGCGGCCACTGCGTGACAGCAACATAACGAGCGCCAGCGCAATCGCACCGGAGATCAGGCGAATTGCCGTAAATGACGCGGCGTCGATTGACCCGTTGGCGAGGGCCATGCGGCAGAGAATGGAGTTCCCGGCAAAAGCCAGCATGGCCACGACGGTGGCGGCGATCGTAACCATTCGATGTGGAAAGGGAATAGTCCGGCTGCTCGACTCGATCCTCCCGTTTACTCCGCCGGCTTACGCAGTTTCAGCAGGAAGCGGTCGGTGTTGCCACGCAGCCCTTCGGCAAAAACCCCCTGGCTGTGATCATCCGTATCGTTTCGCAACAGGTCGCTTTGCGCTTCGACGACAAAACCGGCCGCCTCTGCCGTCTCGATTGCTTTTTCAATTTCAATTCGATGCAGCGCAGTATTATCGGCGTCGGCTACGCCAACATGATCTATAACACCGAAGACTCCACCTGGTTTCAGCACGGAAAAAATTGTCTGCATTACGCTGACTGCTGCGTCGGGTCCGGACCCGTTGTAAATATCATGAAAGTTGAGCGCAGTGATGCCAGCGTCGAAGGGGCCATCCGACGCGTCCATCGCATCGAAGTTCTTGTTCAATCGGCTTACGTTCGGCAGTCGATTATCGGCAAGCCTGGCACTTATCGCTTTCTCGTTTGCTCCGTCGCGAAATTGCAAGACCCGATCGGTATTCTGTGCGACCACGTGACCTTCCGGCCCGACCGCCAGTGACAGCACTTCGGTGTAGTATCCGCCGGCCGCAATGACATCGATCACGCGCATTCCCGGACTGATTCCGAGAAACTCGATGACCCTCGCCGGCTTGCGACCGGCATCGCGCGCCCGGTCTTCTTCCGGCCGGCTGTCGGCCGCAAGAAGTGTGCGCAGATCCGGAGCCTTGCTGACTTCGAGGCCTGCTGCCGTATTGCCGTCCTCCTGCTGTCTGTCGCAGGCGGCAGCGATAAAGGACGTCAACACTGTCAACATAAGAACTTGCATCGTTTTCATTTGTGCGCTCCTTGATATTTTTTTTGGTCCGGCGACGAATAGCGGTCTTCGAACTCCGTTCCAGTTACCTGACAGGGTACTCGTCCCATGCCGGCAGCGAGCCGCTGTCGCAGGACCAAGCCGACCGCGATCCCCAGAAAATCCGGTCCGTCACTTGCAAGTCGCTTGCATCGTCCAGGGTGCCGGCCGGAACAACCGCAATACTGAGGTCAGGTGCAATACGGGGTAGCGGACTGCCGCAGTTACTGCAGAATACGGTACGAAAACGCTTTGCGCCCGGGACCGGGTAACTGCTGATCAGGGATTCGCCCTGGGTAAATGCCGCACTGTCCGGTTTGAGAATGACGTTACTGGCATGTCCGGTGCCGGTCGCTTTGCGGCAGCGGCTGCAGTGACAGTGAAAAAACGACTGGACGTCGCCGGAGATTTCGTACCGGACGGATCCACACAGGCAGGCGCCCGACAGTTTGCTCACAAAACCCTCCGGGTCTGAACATCAGAACAGGGGGCGAATGATAGCGCAGGCGCCGCCGGCGCGTGCGTACGCGTTGTTGCGCACAGAGATCAGCCGTTTGATTGGAGTAGTTAAAATAGTTATAAAAAACAGTGATATAACTAACAATGACACACAGGCTCTGCGCGCTTCCGGCTGCTCCTTGCGTCGCGACGGTCATCCTGTGCCCAGCCGCTGAAGGATCAAACCTTCCGAGCCGGCTTTCCCAGGAACTGTGAGATGAATGTTTGTGGCCACCGCGGCGAAACTGCATCATGTTCGTAACCATGCGTACCGGATCCACGTCTCCAGTAGCCGATTCGCCATTCTGGCGCGGCGACATTTTTTTCGCGCTCGCGATGTTTGTCGTGGCGTGCATCGCCATTGCCTACGTGGGCCGGCATAGCGGTTTCATATTGCACGGCTATGGCTGGGGGATATCGGCTTTTTTCCTGTTGTACGGGATCTTCACCATTACCGTCGGTTACCCGCACCCGGGTTTTGGACACGTATCCTTCGATCGCGTAGCACAGGTCGCGAGTATCCTCGTGCTGGGCCCGGTCGATGCAGCCTGGATTAATGGCCTGGCATCCCTGATCTATCCGTGGCATCGCCTGTTCAACAAGGTGCCGCTGCGCAGCGTCATTATCGCTTCCTTACACAACTCCGGCATGATGACGCTGGTCGTGCTGAGTTGCGGTTTGCTGTATACGCATCTTGGCGGACCGATACCCTTGACCAGCCTGGACCTGGCGACGGGCGGCTTGCTGCTGTTACTCGTGCTTAGCATGCAGCTCCTGAATGATCTGAGCATGATGTGCCTGATCTATTTGCGCGGATCGGATCCATCGCGACTGCTTAACGTGTTTTCGACCGGTGTCGAGTTGACCTCAGGACTCATGGCGGTCGTCGTCGCCATCGTGTTCGTGCGGCTGGAACCCGTGGTCTTCGTCGTGCTGCTTCTGGTATTGAGCATCGGCATGCTGGTATTGAAGCAATTCGCGCAAATGCGTGCACGACTCGAATTCCTGGTTGAGAAACGAACCGAAGAACTGCGCCTGAAGTCACTGGAACTCGAGCAGCAGGCGACACACGACAAGCTGACAGGTCTTTTCAATCGACGTTACGCTGATGACTACCTGCAACGTGAGATCGAGGCTACGCGACGCCACGACCGGGATTTCACCGTCGCTCTGGCCGACGTAGATCACTTCAAGCAGATCAATGACAGTTTTTCACATGCGGTCGGTGACCGTGTGTTGCAACGCATATCCGCAATTCTCGTGGAACGATGCCGCAAAACGGATGTCGTGGCGCGCTACGGAGGTGAGGAGTTCCTGCTGTGCTTCCCGGACACCAACTCCGAGTTCGCCGAGCAGATCTGCGGTCAGATTCGCAAAGCTGTCGAGCGGACAGACTGGGCCGATGTCATCGGTGTTGGCGGCGCAAACACGCGAATCACGATCAGCTTCGGCATTGCGGAAGTTAACGACGATTCCCGCCGCACCGGCATTCTCAGCGATGCGGACAATCGCCTCTACATGGCGAAACACAAGGGACGCAATCGAATAGTGGTGTAGGGCAGGTCGGCTGCAACGACAGGCGATATGCTACGCGGAAATCAAAACATCTCGCTGGGACCGGGCGTATCTTCGACTGGTTTTTCGCGGCTGGCGATGTGATCGCCAGTGATCATCTTGTCGTAGCTGAGGCCGGGTCCGACCATCGGGTATACACCGGCGTCCGGATCGATGATGACTTCCAGAAAGGCCGGGCCGGGGAATTGCATGAACTCTCCGATGACTTTCTTCAGATCTTCCTTGCGATCGAGACGCTTGGCGAATTCGAAGCCGTCAGCTTCGGCCGTCTTCACGAAATCCTTGCGGTGCAGAGACTTGTCGCTACCGGACATTCGGCCCTTGTAATACAGTTTTTGCCACTGGCGCACCATGCCGTCACCAAAGTTGTTCAGCACGATAACCTTGATCGGCAGGCCGTACGTCGTGGCAGTTTCGAGCTCGCCGATGTTCATACGCATGGACCCGTCGCCGTCGATGTCGATGACCATACGATCGCGTCGGGCAAACTGGGCGCCTATCGCTGCCGGCAGTCCGAAGCCCATCGTGCCCATACTGCCGGAAGTCAACCACAAGCGCGGCTCGCGAAAATCAAAGTATTGAGCTGCCCACATCTGGTGCTGGCCGACACCGGTAGAAATGATGGCCTGGCCCTTGGCAATGCGGTTGATTTCCTCGATGACTGCATAAGGCTGGATCAGATCGCTCGCCCGATCGTAGTTCAGTCGGTGCTGCGATTTGAGTTGCGCAATTTCGGCATGCCAGTCCGCAAAAGTCTTTTTGAAACCTATGCGTTTGCCATAGGCAAGCAAGTCGTCGAGATCCCGCTTCAGAATACCGATGTGATGCCAGTTGACACCCTTGACCTTGCCGACTTCCGATACATCGACATCGAAATGAGCAACGAATTTTGCATTCGGCGCAAATCGCGCCGGGTCACCGGCAACGCGATCGTCGAAACGCGCGCCTACGGCGATAAGAAGGTCGCAATCTTCCACGGCATAATTTGCGAACGCCGTACCGTGCATGCCCAGCATGTGCAGCGACAACGGGTGTGTGGTATCGCTGGCCCCGAGTGCCATTAACGTCGTCGCTACCGGGATACCGTAGTCGCTGGCAAAGTGTCGCATGGCTTTGGTTGCATTGGCGTTAATCACGCCGCCGCCTGCGTAGATCAACGGCCGCTCGGACCGGGCCAGCATCGTGTAAAGGCGCTCGCAGGCTTCGTCCGTCAACCTGTTGTCGACTACCGCCTGCAATCGGGCACGGTAACCGGTCAATGGCAAGGTGCCGGAGCCGAGGAAATCACCTTCCCAGTTCTGCACGTCTTTCGGTATATCGATGACCACCGGACCCGGGCGACCGGTGCGGGCCAGTTCGAACGCGGAACGAAGTGTCGATTCGAGTTTCAGCGGATCCGTGACGAGAAATACGTGTTTGGCGACAGCACCCATGATGGCGGAGACCGGCGCTTCCTGGAATGCATCGGTGCCGATGGCGTGCGTCGGTACCTGGCCGCAGATTACGACGATGGGTACCGAATCTGCCATGCAATCGCGTACCGGAGTAACGGTATTGGTTGCGCCCGGTCCGGACGTCACCAAAACGACGCCGACCTTGCCGCTTGCTCGGGCATAGCCGGCGGCCATGAATCCTGCACCCTGTTCGTTCGCCGGTACGATCAACGGGATAGGCGAGCTGCCGTCCGCTTTGCGGTTGGCATCGTTGTAACGGAAGACGGCATCGTAGGTGGGCAGGATGGCGCCGCCGCTGTAACCGAAGATGGTATCGACGTTTTCGTCGGCAAGTACCTGCACCACGATGTCGGCACCGGTCATGCGCGTGCCGGCTAACGGGTGAAGCTGAGTCCGGTCGGCCGGCTGCTGGATAGTCATGGGGTAATGCTGAGTCGCGCGTAAGTGCAGGTTTTACAGCAGTGTTTACTAATTTTTATTGCATTGCAATACTCGAATATACGGGGCAACATCGAAGCCGTTGCCCGGCGACGATGGTTTCAATCGAACTTAATTTTCCACGCGGATAGCACAACGATGCGACATGTCATTTCAGTCTTGCTGCAGAACGAAGTGGGTGCGCTGACCCGCATGACCGGTCTGTTCTCCACCCGCGGCTACAACATCGATTCGCTCAACGTGGCCCCAACCGATAATCCTGCCGTATCGCGGGTCACCCTGGTTATCGAGGGGTCGGATTCCGCCATCGCGCAGCTGAACACGCAACTCGCGAAGCTTGTCGATGTGGTGAATATCCACGACATGACACTGGGCGAGCATTTCGAACGCGAACTGGCAATCGTCAAGATGAAGCTGGCCACCGGTGGATATGCAAGGGTACTCAAGCTCGCGGCGGATTTCGGCGCCGAGATACTCGATGATGCCCAGAACAGCTGCACGATCCAGCTGACCGGGCGACTCGCGGAAATCGATGCGTTCCTGGATCGCGCCGCGGACATCGGTACGCTGTCGGCTGTCGCCCGCAGCGGCAGCGTCGCCGTATCGAAAGGCGAAGTGACCTTGTCGTCCTACGCCAGGGTTCATCGACTGACCGGTTGAGCGTATCGCATGCCAGCTAATGCACTCGCTGACTTCAGGCGAATCGTAATCAAGATCGGATCGGCGTTATTGCTGGACCAGGAGCGCCGCCTGCTAAGCGACTGGCTTGCCGGTCTTGCCGAAGACATCAGTATTTTGCGGGATTCACACAAGCAGATTCTGATTGTGACTTCGGGCGCCGTGGCCATCGGCAGCCATATCCTGAATATTCAACCGCGTCGCTCACGGCTCGAGGAGTTGCAGGCGGCGGCCGCGGCAGGGCAGGTTCGCCTTGTCAATGCCTACCAGGAAGCACTGGGCCGGCACGGGATTATCGCAGCCCAGGTGTTGCTGACTCCGGACGATACCGAAGTGCGGCGCCGATTCCTCAACGCCAGGGGCACTCTCGAAAAACTGCTCGAGCACAACGTGGTCCCGGTAATCAATGAGAACGACACCGTAGCGACCGACGAGCTGCGATACGGAGACAACGATCGACTGGCCGCACGGGTGGCACAGCTCGTGATGGCCGACGGCCTGGTGCTGTTGTCGGATGTCGACGGTTTTTATACGGGCAATCCCCGAATCGACCCGCAAGCGCAGCACATTCCGCTGATCCGCGAAATCACGGACGAGATGTTCGAGATGGCCGGTACACCCGGCAGTGCAGTTGGCAGTGGTGGAATGACGACGAAGTTGCAGGCGGCCAGGATTGCAACCCATGCCGGCTGCACCACAGTGATTGCATCGGGCGCCGTGGAACGTCCGTTGCATGCGCTGGCCAGCGGCGGCAAGTGCAGTATTTTCGTCGCAGAAAACACGCCGGCGGCTGCGCGCAAGCAATGGCTGGCGGGCATTCTCGAGGTACGCGGCGAATTGCGCCTGGATGCCGGCGCCGTGGCAGCACTCAGGGACGGCAAGAGTCTGCTGCCCGTCGGCATGGTTGAGGTAATCGGCAATTTCCGGCGTGGCGATGCTGTTACGCTGGTCGATGCAAGTGGCGCGGAACTCGGCAGGGGGCTGGCGGCGTACGCAAGTGATGAGGCAGTAATAATTCGTGGCAGGCAATCCGAAGAGATCGAATCGATTCTCGGCTACCGGGGTCGCGCGGTCATGGTGCATCGCGATGACCTGGTCTGGTTTGGCAAGGACGACAAGGCATTGAAAAAAGCGTGACAGCTGCAAAGCGAAAAGTTGCAATTCCTGAATTGATGGATCAGCTGGGCATGGCTGCCCGGGATGGGGCACGGTTGCTTGCAAACTGCAGCGGCGAGCAGCGAAATTCGGCGTTGCGCGCTGCCGCGCGCTCTTTGTTACAGCATCGCGATGACATCCTCGATGCAAATTCGACGGATATGGAAGCCGCAGCCGCGAGCGGACTGGGCAGCGCGATGCTGGACCGACTGAAGCTCGATGATGCCCGCATCGAGTCCATGGCGCAGGGACTGCGGGCGATTGCGGACCTGCCGGATCCCATCGGCCGCATTCTTGCAGACTGGGAGAGGCCGAACGGACTCAGGATCCAGCGGGTCGCAGTGCCGCTGGGTGTTATCGGCATCATTTACGAAAGCCGGCCCAATGTGACGGCGGACGCGGCCGGGCTTTGCCTGAAGTCCGGCAATGCAGTGATCCTTCGCGGCGGTTCCGAGAGTTTTCAGTCGAACCAGGCGATTTACCAATGCCTGCTCGAAGCACTCGGCAACACCCGCGTTCCGCCGGCGGCGATACAGTTCGTTACCACCACGGACCGTGACGCTGTCGCCTATCTATTGTCGTCGATGAGCCAATACCTTGACGTCGTGATCCCGCGCGGCGGAAAAGGACTTATTCAGCGTGTGCAGCAGGATGCCCGCGTACCGGTCATAGGTCACCTTGAAGGAATCTGTCACGTGTACCTGCACGAGTCGGCCAATACCGAGTCGGCTCGTAACATCACACTGAATGCGAAGATGCGGCGCACCGGCATTTGCGGTGCGGCAGAAACGTTGCTGGTCGACAAAAGCGCAGCCGGTCGATTGCTGCCGGCCGTACTTGATGCACTTCACAATGCCGGCTGCGAAATTCGCGGCGATGCACAGGTGCAAAAGATATTTCCGTCCGCAATCGGCGTGACCGACGGCGATTGGTCGACCGAGTACCTGGACGCAATCATTTCCGTACGAGTCGTGGACAACATCGATGCAGCGATTGAACACATTCGCGAATTCGGCTCGGCGCACACCGAAAGCATCGTGGCTGAAGATGCCGCAGCCGCCGAACGATTCCTTGCCGAAGTTGACAGCGCGATCGTGTTGCACAATGCCTCGACCCAGTTTGCCGACGGCGGCGAATTCGGCATGGGCGCGGAAATCGGCATAGCGACGGGACGGGTGCATGCGCGCGGGCCGGTCGGTGCCGAACAGTTGACCAGTTATAAGTACGTCGTCCGGGGTAATGGCCAGGTAAGGCCCTGATGCCGTCGCGCGGTGACGAAATTGCCTCCGAGTACGACCTCGTTGTCATCGGTGCAGGCATCAACGGTGCCGGAATCGCGCGGGACGGCGCGTTGCGCGGATTATCCGTATTGCTGCTGGACAAAGGCGATATCGGCAGCGGCACGTCGAGCTGGTCGAGTCGTCTGATTCACGGCGGGCTCCGTTACCTGGAGTACGGCGAGATTCCTCTCGTATTCGAGTCGCTACACGAGCGACGGCGGCTGCGTCGCATTGCTCCGCATCTCGTCAGGCGACTGCGGTTGAAAATCCCCGTGTACGAAAATGCCCGTCGTGGCCTGTGGCTTATCCGTCTGGGTCTGATTGCATACGATCTGTTGTCTATCGGAAAGTCCATCCCCCGACATCGAATGCTGTCGCGCGAGGAGTTCCTGCAGCAGGAACCGTACATAGAAGAGAAGGGACTCATTGGCGGCGCGAGTTATTTCGATGCGCAGGTAACCTACGCGGAAAGATTGGTGCTTGAGAACGCCATTGCAGCACGCAATGCGGAAGCCGTGATAAGAACCTATAGTCCGGTGATCGGTATCACCGTTCGAAAAGGCGAGATATGCAGCGTGCAGTTTCACGATCGTGTCAGCGACACCGAACTGGAAGTGCGCGCGCGAATGGTTGTGAATGCTGCGGGACCCTGGGTCGATCAGGTTCTGGGCACCGTCAATCGGTCAATTGCGCCGCTCATGGGTGGCACCAAAGGGAGCCATATCATCGTAGGCGCTTTTCCGGGTGCACCACAGGATGCTTTTTATGTCGAAGCGGCGGCCGATGGCAGGCCGTTCTTCATTATTCCGTGGAACCGGCAATACCTGATTGGCACAACTGATATTCGTTACGACGGAGATCCAGGCGAAGTCGCAGCGAGTATCGAAGAGGTTCGCTATCTGATCGAGGAAACCAACCGCGTCTTTCCGCGTGCCGCACTGTCATTGCGTGACGTCAACTACGCTTATGCCGGGGTGCGCCCGCTGCCGCGACGGGCGTCCGGGCCCGAATCGGCGATTACACGGCGTCACATCATCAGGAAACACGGCCGGCAGGCGAGGGGCCTGGTGTCGATCATAGGCGGCAAGCTGACGACCTATCGCAACCTTGCGGAACAGGTGGTGGATTTCGTTGTCCGTGCATCGAAGTTCGAAGCCGAAAAATGCGTTACGCGGCGGCGCGCCCTGCCAGGCGGCCACAGCCTCGAAGAGGCGCGTCGCCGCCTGTCCGAATTACCGGAGTTGTCATCCGCGGGCAGGGAAAGGCTGATATCCGTTTACGGCGGTCGGGCGATTCAGGTTGTTGAACTGGCGGAGACGCGAGCGGAATGGCAGTCGTCAATGGATCGTGACCGATCGGTACTGGCAGCCGAAGTTGTGTTTG
>JAOUGX010000062.1 GCA_029865385.1 Gammaproteobacteria bacterium | reverse complement strand
CGAGCTCGTCGCGATCGCCCAGCACATAGCGATCTTTTTCCGCGCTGAAAATTGCCTGGTGATTCGGTTCCGGGCCGTCGTCTGCCGTGCGCAGCCCGGTTTGTATCAGGCCGAGGTTGGACGGCTCGCGGCTCAGCAGCTCGACCAGCTGGTTCGGCCGGTCTTTTGCCACCGGGTACCTGAGAAGGGCCGCTTTCTGCAGGGTGCCGCCCTGCAGGCTTATCTCGAGCTCCAGCACATCGGTGGTCACGCGCAGACTGCCTGTCGGCCGCGCCTCCGGTTCCTCCGGTGCATCCGGTTCGAGTACCGGCGCGGACGGGCCAGGTTCGGCCAGCTCCGGCAGCCCTCCGTCAATATCGTCCGGGAAATCGGTCGCGGCCGGCGCCTCGACAGCGGCCGGTGCAACCGGCTTCGGGCCGTAGTCCATCATCCACGCCTGGTAGGCGAACCACAGCATCAGGCCGAAGGCCGCCCATACAAGCAACCGCTGGTTATCCATCCGACTGCCTGTCCCGGCCTTGCGCGTGGGTGGCGCGGCTCTTCTTCCAGTGCCGCTCGAGGCTCGCGAAAAGCTCGCGGTTGTCTGCGCCGTGTGTGCCCGGCTGATTCAGCACGACGATATCCAGCCCATCAAGTGCCGCCCGGTGCTGACGAAACGATTCGCGCACAATTCGCTTCAGGCGGTTTCGCGAGCTGGCGAGCTTGCAGTGTTTCTTGGAGATCGCCAGGCCAAGCCTTGCGGCGTGGCCATCGTTGTTTGTAGTGAGCACCGTGAACATGTTGTCGCGACTGCGGCTGGCCTTTTTGAACACGCGGCTGAAAGACGCGGTGTCCGTCAGGCGGCTCTTTCGTTGGAACCGGTGATCGGGCTCTTTGCCCGACATGCTGCTGATTCCTGTCTTTGTTTTCGGTAGGGGTCTGGGGATCAGCGGAGAATCATTCAGGGCGTGAGCTGGGCACGGCCCTTGGCGCGGCGACGCTTCAACACGAGGCGACCGGCTTTGGTTGACATTCTTGCGCGAAAACCGTGTGTGCGAGCCCGCTTCAATAAGCTGGGCTGGAATGTGCGTTTCATTTTGCTGATACCTGCGTCTGTCCCGGCGGCTGACGCCCCCGGCTAAAAGAAGGCCGGCAAGCGTACGCGGGCCCGGAATTAGTGTCAATAGAACAAGCAGTTAATAGGCTATTCTGCAGGGTCTTTTGGTTCTCTGGCGAAGCAGTGGTAGACGTATTAGACTGCCCGTCCGCTGTCTGTATTGACGGCGCAAATTTTCGCCCGTTAATTTTGTCCTTTGCTTTCTTGTCCCCGGGGACCCCGTTGCAGACTGAGACGACGCTGTGGAACGACTGTGTCCGCGAGCTCCAGGCCGAGCTTCCCGAGCAGCAGTTCAATACCTGGATTCGGCCGCTGCAGGCGGTGGAAGCCGGCAAGGAGCTGAAGCTGCTCGCACCGAACCGCTTCGTGGTGGACTGGTTGCAGCAGCACTATGTCGACAGAATTCTTCAACTCATCGACCGCTCCGGGGATGCCATCGAGCTGATCATCGAGGTGGGTTCCCGGCAGGCCGAGCCGCCGCTACCGGGGCGGCGGCCCGCGGCTGCTGCGGTTGCCTCTGTTACGCCGATCGCGAGCCGCCTGAATTCCACCTTTACCTTCAGCAATTTCGTCGAAGGCAAGAGCAACCAGCTGGCCCGTGCTGCTGCGCACCAGGTTGGCGAGAATCCTGGCAAATCCTATAACCCCTTGTTCATCTACGGCGGGGTTGGGCTCGGCAAGACCCACCTTATGCAGGCCATCGGCAACGCGATGCTGACGCGGGACCCCTCGGCCAGGGTCAGTTACGTGCACTCCGAGCGCTTCGTCGGCGATATGGTCAAAGGGCTGCAGCACAATACGATTTCCGATTTCAAACGTTCCTATCGATCGCTCGATGCGCTGTTGATCGACGATATCCAGTTTTTCGCCGGCAAGGATCGCTCGCAGGAAGAGTTTTTTCATACTTTCAATGCTTTGCTCGAGGGACAACGACAGATTGTGCTGACTTGCGACCGCTATCCAAAGGAGGTGCGCGGTTTGGAGGAGCGCTTGAAGTCGCGTTTCGGCTGGGGCCTGACGGTTTCGATCGAGCCACCGGAACTGGAAACTTCTGTAGCCATTCTGATGAGTAAGGCCGCTAACGAATCTGTGGCGTTACCGGAAGAAGTAGCGTTTTTCATCGCCAAGCGAATCCGTTCCAATGTGCGAGAGCTTGAAGGAGCCCTTCGCAGGGTTACCGCCAATTCGCAGTTCACCGGGAGGGCCATCACGGTTGACTTCGCTAAAGAGGCCTTGCGGGATCTGTTGTCGCTGCAGGAGCGCCTGGTTTCGATAGAGAATATCCAGAAGACCGTCGCAGACTATTTCAAGTTACGGGTTGCGGACCTCTTGTCCAAGCGCCGAACGCGGTCGATTGCCCGACCGAGACAGCTGGCGATGGCGCTGTCAAAAGAACTGACCAGCCACAGCCTGCCGGAAATCGGCGATGCATTTGGCGGCCGCGATCATACGACAGTGTTACACGGATGCCGGCGAATTGCGGCCCTGCGCGAGCAGGAAAAACGGGTTGATGAAGACTATATGAACCTGTTAAGAACCCTGACAGGATAATGTGGATAAGTTGTTGATGATTTACTGACTTGACAACGGGCAGACATGAATCCACAGGATATGCACAGTAACAGAGCTAAGGATACACGGGTTTGAGGCAACTGAAATTAGAGACAAGCCTTTGATAATAAAAAGAAAAATTTTTTTATCCACAGCGCCTCGTCGCTCTAATAATAACTATATAGATTTATTTCCAATATTTATTAACAGGTGTTTTGATGAAGCTAGTAGCAGCTAGGGAGGCTCTCCTGAAGCCATTGCAGGCGGTTATCGGCGTGGTCGAGAGACGGCAAACGATGCCGATTCTCGCCAATGTTTTGATGGTCGCAAAAAACGACAAATTGTCGATTACCGCGACGGATCTCGAGGTTGAACTTGTGGCGACAACGACCGCAGACGTACAGAACGGCGGTGAGGTCACTGTGCCCGGGAGAAAGCTGCTGGATATCTGTCGGGCATTACCCGATGGCGCGGAGATCAATATCAGTCAGAGCGGGGAAAAAGTGCTGGTGAAATCGGGCCGGAGCAAGTTTTCGCTGACGACGCTGCCGGCGGCGGAGTTCCCGACCGTCGAGGACATCAATGCCGGCCAGGCGCTGGAGTTACCGCAGGAGACGCTGGCACGGCTGTTGGAGAAAACGCATTTTTCGATGGCACAGCAGGACGTTCGGTATTACCTGAACGGCTTGCTCCTGGAGACGGGCAAGAAATTTCTGCGTGCGGTTGCAACAGACGGGCACCGTCTCGCGCTTTGTCAGGCGGAACTCCCGGGCGGCAAGTTGCCGGAGCAACAGGTCATCGTGCCGCGCAAGGGTGTGCTCGAGCTGCAGAGGCTGATGTCGGGAGAAGGCTCGCTGAATCTGGAACTGGGCAGCAATCACATCCGGATTCAACTGGACGGCATCCGGTTTACCTCGAAGCTCATAGATGGGCGCTTCCCGGAATACGAGCGGGTCATCCCGCAGGATACGAGCAACTCCCTTTCGGCGGACCGGCAGTTGTTTCGCGCGGCATTGCAAAGGACGGCGATCCTTTCAAACGAGAAATACCGCGGCATTCGCTTGACGATCCAGGAGAATGCCGTGGTTCTCCAGGCGCACAACCCGGAACAGGAAGAGGCGGAGGAAGAGCTCGAGGTGTCCTACGGGGGCGCTGAGATCGAGATCGGCTTCAATGTGAATTACCTGCTGGACGCGCTTGGTGCCATCGAGTCGGAGCAGGTATCGCTGGCACTCGTGGACGGCAATTCGAGCTGCCTGCTGCGCGAGCCGGGCAATGACGACTGCAAGTATGTCGTCATGCCGATGCGTCTCTGATCGCGGCGGCGCGATCGTGCCGCTAATACAGCTCAGCATCACCGACTTTCGCTGCCTCGCGAGCGCCGAGTTCCTACCGGGGCCGGCAAACAATCTCATTTTTGGCGCAAACGCGTCTGGCAAGACCAGCCTGCTGGAAGCTATTGCTTACCTTGGGCGAGGCCGGTCATTCCGCGGCGCTTCCACCAGCGGGCTGATTCGGCACGGCAGCAGCGCGTTCGTTTTGGTAGGAAAAATTGGCAAGGGTGGTCGGACCCGGACTGTCGGTGTGCGAAACAGCCGCGACGGGCTGGAGCTACAAATTGACGGGGACCGCGGCGCAGGTGCCGCCGACCTGGCCGAGGCGCTACCCTTGCAGCTCATTGATCCCGACATCCATAACCTTGTAGCGGGGGGCCCGGACGAGCGCCGCCGTTACCTGGACTGGATGGCGTTCCACGTGGAACCTGGTTACCTGGAGGCCTGGCGCCGGCTTCGGCGGGCGCTTAAGCAGAGAAACGCAGCGCTCAGGGGCGGCGCAGGGAGCAAGGAGCTGCTCGGTTGGGACAAGGAGTTTTGTGCGGCCGCCAGTGACGTAGATCGTGGCAGGGAGCGCGTCCTGGACACAGCGATACCGGTCCTCAAAAGGACCGGCGCGGCATTGTTGGGCGGGAGCGTTGACTTCGAATATCGGCGCGGCTGGAGCGGTGAAGGCGAACTGCGGGACGCGCTGGCGGCCGGGCTGGAAAGGGACAGGCTGCAGGGATTGACCCAACACGGGCCACATCGGGCGGACTTGAGGCTGGTTTACGATGAGCGGCAGGCCCGAAAGCTGGTCTCCCGCGGGCAGCAGAAGCTGCTGTCCTGCAGCATGGTTCTCGCGGCCACCGAGGTGGTCCAGGTGCGGTTAGGACGGCCGCTGCTTTTGTTGCTGGATGATCCGGCCGCGGAGCTGGACGGGGCGTCGCTGGGGCGACTGATGGCGGCTGTAGCGGCGTTGAACTGCCAGGTCATTGCCACGGCGCTGGATCCCGACGTGCCGCTCTTCGATGAAAGTCCGACCCTGTTCCACGTGGAACAGGGCGCCCTCAAGGCGGCCCCCTAGGGCCGCCAGATGCAAATTCGGCCGGCGGCCGCGCCGGCCCGGCTACGGCCCACCGAAAACGCAAAAACTCGCCTTACATCAGGTATTTGTGGTCCTTTTACCGGGCGATTTTGGTACAATGCGCCGGCTACCCCCAGAGGAAATCGGATGACCGGCAAGAAAGAATATACTTCCAGTAATATCAAGGTCTTAAAGGGCCTTGAGGCGGTCCGCAAGCGGCCCGGAATGTACATCGGCGACACCGACGATGGGACCGGCCTGCACCACATGGTTTTCGAAGTCGTCGATAACTCGATCGACGAGGCGCTGGCGGGGCATTGCAACGTTATAACAGTAACTGTTCATGCCGATGAATCCGTCACGGTCACGGACGACGGTCGGGGTGTCCCGGTCGACATTCACCCGGAAGAGGGGCGCTCGGCCGCCGAGGTCATCATGACCGTGCTGCACGCCGGCGGAAAATTTGATGACAACTCGTACAAGGTGTCCGGCGGCCTGCACGGTGTCGGCGTGTCCGTCGTCAATGCGCTCTCGGAACAGCTGACGCTGACCATCCATCGTGACGGCAAAATCCACCAGCAGGAATACCGGCATGGCGAACCGGTCGCGCCGCTTGCGGAAGTGGGGCCGTCAACGAAAACCGGCACAACCATCCGGTTCAAGCCGAGCTCCGGCACCTTCACGAACATCGAATACCACTATGAGACCCTCGCGCGTCGGCTGCGAGAGCTGTCGTTCCTCAATTCGGGTGTGCGAATAGAGTTAAGTGACGAGCGTGAAGACAAAAAAGAAGTATTCCAGTACGAGGGTGGCATACGCGCATTCGTGCAACACCTGAATCGCAACAAGACCGCAATACACCCTTCCGTGTTCGCGTTTCAGAACGAGCGTGACGGGGCGGTCATCGAGGCGGCGATGCAGTGGAACGACGCTTACCAGGAAAACATGTTCTGCTACACGAACAACATTCCGCAGCGCGATGGCGGCACCCACCTGGCAGGCTTTCGCAGCGCTCTGACGCGCACGATGAACAGCTATATCGAAAAGGAAATGTCCGGTCGCAAGGACAAGTTCACGCCGACCGGCGACGATGCTCGCGAAGGCCTGACAGCAGTGTTATCGGTCAAGGTGCCGGATCCGAAGTTTTCTTCGCAGACCAAAGACAAGCTGGTTTCCTCCGAAATCAAGGGCGTTGTCGAGTCTGTCATGGCCGAGCGCCTTGAGGAGTTCCTGCTCGAAAACCCGCAGGAAGCAAAAGCAATCGTCGGCAAGATCATCGATGCGGCCAGAGCACGAGAGGCCGCGCGCAAGGCGCGCGAAATGACGCGACGCAAAGGCGCCCTGGATATCGCGGGCCTGCCCGGCAAGCTTGCCGATTGCCAGGAAAAGGACCCGGCATTGTCCGAGCTGTTCCTGGTCGAGGGCGACTCTGCCGGCGGCTCAGCAAAGCAGGGCCGCGACCGGCGCACGCAAGCCATCCTGCCGCTGAAAGGCAAAATTCTTAACGTGGAGAAAGCGCGCTTCGACAAGATGCTGTCTTCCGCCGAAGTCGGAACGTTGATAACAGCACTGGGATGCGGAATCGGCAGAGACGATTTCGATCCCGACAAGTTACGCTATCACCGCGTCATCATCATGACTGACGCCGACGTCGACGGCTCGCATATCCGCACCTTGCTGCTGACGTTTTTCTACCGGCAGATGCCGGAGCTGATCGAGCGCGGCCACATCTACATTGCGCAACCTCCGCTCTACAAAATCAAGAAGGGTAAGCAAGAGGTTTACGTAAAAGACGACGCCGAGCTCAACGCACACCTTTTGAACGCTGCCCTGGATGACACGCGCCTGCACGTCAGCACCGACGCGCCACCGCTTTCCCCGGCCGCACTGGAAGCCCTCGCGAAGGAACATGTGCTGGTCGAAAACATCATCATGCGGCTGGCGAACCGATACGACATCAGCGTGCTGCGCGCGCTGTCATCGCTGCCTCCCGCAGACGATGCGCTGACGGAAGACCTGGAGGCGTTTGCAGCCTGGACCGACCAGCTGTCGGCCGCGCTGCCGAAAGCAAGCGGCGACCGCAGCGAGAACGGCAATGGCGGGACGTACACGGCGGAGCTTGAGCGCGGCGACGCAGGAGGTGAGGGCGTCAGGATAGCCATTCGTCGTGTTCAGCATGGCGTCGGCACCACCCGATTCGTGCCGCGCGAGTTTTTCGATACCAACGAATACCGGCACATCAGCGCACATGCCCAGAAGCTGCGTGGCCTGCTGAGTCCGGGCGCATTTGTCGCAAGAGGCGACAAGAAGCTAGCCGTCGATACATTCGCCGAGGCCATCCAGTGGCTCATGAGCGAAGCGCGCAAAGGGCAATCCATTCAACGTTACAAGGGTCTCGGCGAGATGAACCCGGACCAGCTTTGGGACACCACGGTCAACCCGGAAACGCGTCGTTTGCTGCAGGTAAAGATCGATGATGCAGTAAAGGCCGACGAGATCTTCACGACACTCATGGGCGATCAGGTCGAGCCGCGCCGCGAGTTCATAGAGAAAAACGCACTGACAGTTTCCAACCTCGACGTTTGATGCGACGGCCTACGGTGCGTTTTTGTAACCGTCGCTGATCTCGCGCATCTTCGACTCGATCCATTCCTGCACGATCAGGCTGGTTTCTTTCGGCGCCCGGCCCGAAGCGTCGATCGGCGGGCCGATAACGAAGCGGATCAGGCCGGGTCTTTTGATAATGCCGCGACGCGGCCAAAGGTCGCCGGCATTCTGAGCTACCGGGACGATTTTCACGTTCGCCTCGCGCGCCAGCGCGGCGCCGCTGATCCCGTATTTTTTCGTCTTGCCCGGAGCCACCCTGGTGCCTTCCGGAAAAACGGTGACCCAGATCCCCTCGGCAAGCCGTGACTTTCCCTGTTCGATAACTTGCGTGACAGCGCTGTGTCCAGCGCCGCGATTAATAGCTATGGGCTTCATCAGCGCGAGTCCCCAGCCGAAAATGGGAAGCCATGTCAGTTCACGCTTCAGGACCCAGGTCTGTATCGGGAAAAATACTAGTTGTGCGTAAGTTTCGAATACGGTCGAGTGTTTGATCATGATTACACTCGGCTCCTGAGGAATGTTTTCCTGCCCCTCGACAACGTAACGCAGCCCGCAAATCCAGTGGCCGGCGATAAGCATCGAATGTGCCCAGGTACGCGCAACAGCAAAGCGAACGCGGTGACCGAAGGGCCAGCAAAGAACGACCGTTGACGAGGCAATAGCTACCGACGCGAAAAAGTAAAACTGAAACAGCAGCGAACGTATTAACAGCATTGCCTCAACCTTTGTCTTCAACCAGAAGGCGCGCTGCCGCGAGCAGGTCCGGAGCGACCTCGCAGGCGCCCTCTTGCAGCTGCTTCAGCGCCTTCCTGCCGTTGCCGCTAAGGACCAGTACAGGCCGTGCGCCGACCGCGATGGCCGCCTCGATGTCTCGCGCCGAATCGCCGATGACGGGCACGCCGGCAAGCGAGATCCCGTAGTGATCGGCCAGTTGAAGCAGAAGCCCCGCCTTCGGCTTTCGGCAGTCGCAATCGTCGTCGGGATGGTGCGGGCAAATCACGACGCGATCTATCTTGCCCCCGGCTGCCTCGACCAGCCTGTGCATCTTGCTGTGCATGGCATCGAGCGCCGCGAAGTCGAACAATCCGCGCCCCAGGCCGGACTGATTGCTGGCAACAGCGACAGTAAAGCCGGAGTCGGTCAGCAGCCGGATTGCCTGCAGGCTGCCCTCAAGCGGTTTCCATTCATCCGCAGACTTTACGAATGCGTCCGACTCGACGT
This sequence comes from Gammaproteobacteria bacterium, assembly GCA_029865385.1. Taxonomy (GTDB): domain Bacteria; phylum Pseudomonadota; class Gammaproteobacteria; order Steroidobacterales; family Woeseiaceae; genus JAKEGN01. Next base: position 10,879 of record JAOUGX010000062.1, on the reverse strand, counting down.
TGATGACACCGTCGCGATCCAGAATGACAAGACGAGGCGGCACGAGCTTCGTTATGAAATTGCCAGCAGGGAAATGTCTGCGATGTCGAGAAACTGATCGCGTAATGCGCCAAGCAGCGCAAGGCGATTCTTCTGTAACGCCGGGTCATCGCTCATAACCATCACGTCATCAAAAAACCGGTCGATCGGAGCGCGCAGTCCGGCCAGGACGCCGAGAGCCTCCGTGTACTCGCGTTTTGCCAGTAAAGGCGCAACCGTGTTCTTTGCAGCCAGCAGCGCCGCGTGCAACTCGACTTCCGCGGCATCGACCAGCGCCGAAGGCTTGAGCTTGGCGGCGGACCCGCCATTCGCTTGTCGCAGTATGTTGCCGATGCGCTTGTTGGCGGCAGCAAGGCTGCTGGCTTCTTCGAGCCGGCAGAAAGCCGCAACCGCTTTCAGTCGACGGTCGAAATCCAGTAAAGACACCGGCCGCCTGCTGCGAACGGACTCGAACATTTCGGCGCCAAGACCGGCGCGTTCCAGATACCAGGCACGAAGCCTTTCGATGATGAATTCGTAAACGGCCGCGGTCAGCTCCTTTCGGTCTGCAATTTTTGCCGGCTGCGCTTTCACCGCGCGTGCGACCAGGTCGTCTAGATCGAGCTCGAGATCGTTTTCGATGATGATCCTGATCAGGCCGAGCGCGGCACGGCGCAGCCCGAACGGATCGCGGCTTCCCGTTGGCTTCTTGTCGAGGGCAAAAATTCCGGCCAGCGTGTCAAGCTTGTCGGCAATCGCAAGCGCCATGCCCGCCGGGGTCGCGGGAAGGACATCACCCGCGAATCGTGGCAGATAGTGTTCGCCAATAGCTGCCGCTACCGCGGCCGCCTCGCCGTCGGCCTCCGCGTAGTATCGGCCCATCACGCCCTGCAGCTCGGGAAACTCACCGACCATTCCGCTAAGCAGGTCGCACTTGGCCAGCAGGGCGGCGCGCTGCACGTCCTCGCGCGACGAACCTGTCGCCGCGGCTATGCGATCGGCAAGCGCTGCAACCCGCCGGCTCTTGTCGGCCATGCTGCCAAGGCCCTGCTGATAGACCACCGAAGCCAATGCATCGACGCTTTCGACAAGTTTGCTGCGCCGGTCCGTGTCCCAGAAAAACGCAGCATCGGCGAGACGCGGCCTGATAACCCGTTCGTTTCCGTCCCGCACGCGGGAAGGGTCGGCGCTCTCGATGTTCGCAACGGTAACGAAAACCGGCATCAACTCACCGCTCTTTTTCGACACAGGAAAGTACCGTTGATGATCGGTCAATGTTGCAACAATCACTTCTTTGGGCAGTTTCAGGAAGGCCTCGTCGAATGAGCCGGTAATGGCGACCGGCCACTCGGTCAGCGCGGCAACCTCGTCGAACAGTGCGAGGTCACCGCCGGCGCGACCACCGGCATTTCGGGCGGCACTGTCTACCTTTTCGACGATTCGCTGGCGACGCTCGGCGAAATCCGCGATCACGAAGCCTTTTTTCTCGAGCAGCGAGAGGTACTGGTCCGGAGCGCCGATAGTCAGCGCCCCGGGGGCGTGAAAACGGTGCCCGCGGCTCTGGTTGCCGGCGCGAACGCCGAGGATTTCTGCTTCGACGACGTTCTTGCCGTGCAGCATGACGAGCCAGTGCACGGGGCGCACGAATTCCATGTCAGAGGCACCCCAGCGCATGCGCCGCGGGACCGGCAGTCGGTCCAGTGATGCTTGCACGATACCGGGAAGCAATTGCTCTGCCGGCGCACCCTGTTCACTGGCCTGGTAGTTGAGCCACTCACCCTTGTCGGTGCGTACGCGCCCGAGTGCTGCAACATCGACGCCGCACTTTTTTGCAAAGGCGAGCGCGGCCGGCCTGGGAATCCCCTCCTTGTCGAAAGCAACCGAAACAGGCGGGCCCTTGAGTTCGACTTCCCGATCCGGCTGCGCAAGCGCAAGCTCATCGACCAGCACTGCCAGGCGGCGCGGCGTCGCGCAGGCGAGCAGCTCGCCGTGCGCCAGGCGATTCTCCAGAAGCTCGGCCTGAAGGTTGGCGGCGAATGCGTCCATCAGCGACTTGAGCGCTTTCGGTGGAAGCTCTTCGGTTCCGACTTCAACCAGGAAGTCGGCTGTCTTTATCTTCGCCATGCTCAAGCGACCCCGCTCTGCCTGGCGACATCGGCGAGCATCGGAAAGCCGAGCGCCTCCCGACTCGTATAGTAGGCTTCCGCGATCGCGCGAGCCATCGTGCGGACGCGCAGAATGAACCTCTGTCGTTCACTGACCGAGATCGCCTTGCGCGCATCGAGCAGGTTGAATGTGTGCGACGCTGTCAGCATCTGCTCGTAAGCCGGCAAGGCAAGCCCGAGTTCGATCAGGCGCCGGCTTTCTGCCTCGGCATGATCGAATGCGTGGAACAAGGCATCGACATCTGCGTGTTCGAAGTTGTAGCGTGATTGCTCTACCTCGTTCTGGTGATACACGTCGCGGTAAGTGACCCGGCCAAGCGGGCCATCGGTCCAAACAATATCGAAAATGCTTTCCACGTCGAGCAGGTACATAGCGAGGCGCTCGAGCCCGTAAGTAATTTCGCCGGTCACCGGCCGGCACTCGAGTCCGCCGACCTGCTGAAAGTAGGTGAACTGGGTAACTTCCATGCCGTTGAGCCAGACCTCCCATCCGAGGCCCCAGGCACCGAGTGTCGGCGACTCCCAGTTGTCCTCGACAAAGCGCACGTCATGTACCGACGTATCAATGCCGATTGCGCGCAGCGACGCCAGGTAAATTTCCTGTATGTCGGGAGGAGACGGCTTGATGACAACCTGGTACTGATAGTAGTGCTGCAGGCGAAATGGATTGTCGCCGTAGCGTCCGTCGGTGGGCCGCCGGCACGGCTGCACGTACGCGGAGCTCCAGGGCTCCGGACCAACCGCTCGCAGAAAGGTCGACGGGTGAAAGGTGCCGGCTCCCATGGGCATGTCGTAGGGTTGCGCAATCACGCAGCCGCGATCCGCCCAGAATTGCTGCAACCGCAGGATCAGCTCCTGAAAGTTGCCTGGTGCTGCCGCTATTTCCTTGTTCATCAATGATTTCGCGCTAGTCCGGTGGCGCGCAGTATACCCGCATATTTGCGCGCTGAAAGCCGCCGGAAATAGCGCCGTTCGGCGCCCGCTGCCGCAAAATGATGCACGAGGCCACAACTTGCACTAGGATGGTGCGAAATGTCAGCCGCCCGCACCAATATAGTGCGATCACCCGAGAGCCAGGCCTGCGGAGTCCTTATATATCAACAGCTTACCGGCCCTCGCGGGCTGGCACGCTTCCTGCAATTGCATTGAACCAGGGCTGCCCGGGTAACGGGCCGGCATCGTATTCACAAATTTGGAGGATTTATTCATGACCCCCGCTGAGGTACTCGGCCTGATCAAGAAAAAGGACGTCAAGTTCGTCGACTTTCGTTTCTCCGATACGAAGGGCAAGGAGCAGCATGTCACCGTGCCGGCTCGGATCGTCACGGAAGACATCTTCGAGGACGGCAAGATGTTCGATGGCTCGTCGATCGCCGGATGGAAGGGCATCAATGAGTCGGACATGATCCTGATGCCGGATCCGGCCTCTGCCGTAGTCGATATTTTTTCCGAAGAAATCACGATGAACTTGCGCTGCAACGTCATCGAACCGGCGACGATGCAGGGCTACGATCGATGCCCGCGATCCCTGGCGCAGCGCGCGGAGGCGTACCTGAAGTCCACCGGCATAGCGGACACCGCGTACTTCGGACCGGAAAATGAATTCTTCATTTTCGATGATGTGCGATGGGACTCGAATATGCAGGGGGCGATGTACGCGATCGACTCTGCCGAAGGCGCGTGGAACACGAGCCGCAGTTACGAAGACAGCAACACCGGTCATCGACCGACGGTCAAAGGCGGCTACTTTCCGGTCCCGCCAGTGGACTCACTGCACGATATTCGTTCGGCGATGTGTCTGGCGCTCGAGGAAATGGGCCTCGAAACCGAGGTACACCACCATGAAGTCGCCACCGCAGGGCAGTGCGAAATCGGCGTCAGGTTCGGCACCCTTTGCCGCAAGGCGGATGAAGTACAGATACTCAAGTACGTCGTGCATAACGTCGCGCATAGTTATGGCAAGACCGCAACTTTTATGCCCAAGCCGCTGATCAACGACAACGGCAGTGGCGCGCATGTGCATCAGTCTCTGTTCAAAGGTGGCAAGAACCTGTTTACCGGTGACGGCTATGGCGGACTGTCCGACACAGCGCTCTACTACATCGGCGGAATCATTAAGCACGCCAAGGCACTGAACGCGTTTACCAATCCGGCGACCAACAGTTACAAGCGCCTGGTACCCGGATTCGAGGCACCGACCATTCTTGCGTATTCCGCACGCAATCGCTCCGCGTCGATTCGCATCCCGTACGAATCAAATCCGAAAGGCCGTCGCATAGAAGTACGCTTCCCGGATTCCATGATGAATCCCTACCTTGCCTTCTCCGCGATGATGCTGGCCGGTCTCGATGGCATTCAGAACAAGGTGCACCCGGGCGACGCCATGGACAAGGACCTTTACGACCTGCCGCCGGAAGAGGAAAAGAACCTGTTACTGGTCTCATTCTCGCTGGAAGAGGCGCTCAATCAGCTCGATGGCAATCGCGATTTCCTGAAGGTGGGCAATGTCTTTACCGACGATCTTATCGATGCCTATATCGACCTGAAGCGCGAGAACGTTACCAGGCTGCGAACGACCACTCACCCGGTCGAATTCGATATGTACTACAGCCTGTAGACCGGAAAACTGTGAACCGGGCGGCATTTTGCCGCCCGGCCGCTGGCGACAAACAGAGCACCAAGCTATGCTAACTCCATGTACAAACGCCCGCTCATTGCCATTCTGGTGCTGCTGCTTGCCGGCAGCGTTTTCGCGCAGGCCTATCGCTGGGTGGACAAAGACGGGGTTGTCCACTATTCGGACCGTCCGGAGCCCGGAGCAGAACAGGTGCAGTTGCCAACAACCAGGCCTTCGAGCGGCCCGAGTACGCCAGCGCCGACCAGCAACTTCTCGCGCCGCAACGACGTACCGCTCGCGGAGGAACAGGCGCCATTCAGCTATCAGTCACTCAGCATTGCTTCCCCCGCTTCCGAGCAGACGCTATGGAATATCGAGGGCGTACTGAGCGTCAGCCTGAGCCTGCAACCGGGGCTGCAGAGCGGCCACCGGGTTCGCGTGTACTTCGACGGCACACCGCAGATGGTCACGGGCACCTCGTTTCAGATCGAGGGCGTGTACCGCGGCCAACACAATCTGCAGGCCGAAGTCATCGACCAGTCGGGCAAGCTGATGATCCGCAGCGATCCCAGCCGCTTTTACGTTCAGCAGAACGCGATAGGCAATTAAAGAAGCGCGGTTCCCGCGGCAACAGCGATCCGCTGCGGCCGACAGATATCGTCGACGAGCTCACCACGGCCGTCGTCGTTCTCGATCACAATTTCCTTATAAGCGAACTCAACCCGGCCGCGGAAAACCTGCTGGGCATAAGCCATACACGCGCAAGCGGCCAACCGTTGTTGCCGCTGGTCGACGACGACACGGAAATGCAGGAGGTACTTGAAAGGACGCTGTCATCAGGAATACCGCATGCGAACGAACTGCGGCTGGGTCGCAGCGAGTATCACGCAGAAGATCGAATCGTCGATTGCCGCGTTTCGTTGATGTCGAGCGGTCAGTCGAAGCAAGCACTGCTGGTAGAGATGCACGACGTCACGCGGCGCGCGAAGATCAGCCGCGAGAATGCGCTGATCATTCAGCACGGTGCCGGCCGGCAGATGATTCGCCAGCTTGCGCACGAGATCAAAAACCCGCTGGGGGGATTGCGCGGCGCCGCACAACTCCTGTCGCGGCAACTTGAAAGCGACGAGCTGAAGGAATACACGAGCGTTATCATCAGCGAAGCGGACCGACTCGCATCGCTGGTCGACACGCTTCTCGGTCCGGGCGGGCCGCCGAACAAGCAGGCATTGAATGTGCACGAGCTGCTCGAGTATGTAGTACGCCTCGTGGAACCGGAAATTGGCGATCGAATCCGTTTTCATCGTGACTACGATCCGGGCTTGCCACTGATAGATCTCGATCGCGACCAGATGGTGCAGGCGTTCCTGAACCTGGTGCAGAATGCCGCGACAGCGCTGGACGGCCAGGGGCAGATCACGCTTCGCAGTCGAGCGATCACGAATTTCACGATCGGCGATGTGCGTCACAACGTCATCGCGAGCATAGACATCGAGGACGATGGCCCGGGGATTTCGCCGCAATTGAAGGACTCGATTTTTTACCCGCTGGTAACCAGTCGCGCGGACGGCACCGGCCTCGGGCTGCCGGCGGCACAGGAACTCCTTAGCCGGCACGGTGGGCTGATCGAATTCGAGAGCAGGCCGGGCCGCACTGTTTTCTCGGTGCGGATACCGCTGCGGTCCGGCGGCAAGCCATGAGTGCAAGCAAGCTCCAGGCATGGATCGTCGACGATGACCATTCGGTTCGCTGGGTGCTCGAAAAGGCGTTACGCCAGGCCGACATCGTGACCCGCAGTTTCGAGCGCGCGGAACACCTGCTGGAGGCCATGGATCATGCGGTACCGGACGTGCTAATGACCGACATTCGCATGCCCGGCATGGACGGACTCGCGCTATTGCAGCGGCTGAGCAGCAGCTGCCCGGACCTGCCGGTCATTGTCATGACTGCGCACACGGACCTGGATCACGCCGTTGCCGCATACCAGGGCGGAGCGTTCGAGTACCTGCCCAAGCCCTTCGATATCGACGAAGCAATTCAGCTGGTACAAAAGGCGGCAAGCCGAAACGGGTCCTCGGAAAAAGCCGGCACTGCAAAAACGGAAAACGACGTTCCATCGATGATCGGCAAGGCTCCTGCGATGCAGGAGGTCTTCCGTTCCATCGGCCGACTGGCCAAGTCGAGCATGACTGTTCTCATTACCGGCGAATCCGGCACCGGCAAAGAGCTGGTTGCACGTGCGCTGCATCAGCATAGTCCGCGCGCCGACAAGGTATTCGTTGCGCTGAACACGTCTGCGATTGCCTCTGATCTGCTCGAGTCGGAGTTGTTCGGCCACGAACGCGGCTCGTTCACCGGCGCGGATGCGCGGCGCATCGGTCGTTTCGAACAGGCCGATGGCGGGACACTGTTCCTGGACGAGATCGGCGACATGTCGCCGGCGCTGCAAACGCGATTGCTGCGCGTGCTCGCCGAGAGCGAGTTCTACCGGGTTGGAGGGCAGACCTCTGTACGGGTAGATGTAAGAGTCATCGCCGCTACAAACCAGGATCTTGCAAGAGCCGTAAAGGAAGGGCGTTTTCGCGAAGACCTCTATCACCGCCTCAATGTGATTCGCATCAACACGCCGCCATTGCGACAGCGCCGCGAAGACATTCCCGGTCTGCTTCAGCATTACATGACAGACGCCGCAAGAGAACTTTCCATGCCGGCGAAGCGAATCAGCAGCGAGGCCATGGATGTCCTGCAGTCTTACGACTGGCCAGGAAACGTCAGGCAGCTGGTCAATGCAGCGAGGCGTCTGACGGTCACGGCGCCCGGCAACGTCATCACCGACGCAGACGTTCCGAAAGATCTCGGTGGCGGCAACAATTCGGTCAGCGCCCAGGCCGAGTGGACCCGCAGTCTCGCCAGTTGGGCGGAAAGCCAGCTGGGAAGCGGGGAGAACAGTCCGCTGCTCGAAGAGGCCTTGCCCGCCTTCGAGAAAACCCTGATTCGCATCGCGCTGGAACGCGCGCGAGGTCACCGCCAGGAAGCGGCCAGAATGCTCGGCTGGGGACGCAACACGCTGACCCGAAAAATCCGCTCACTGAATCTGGATTAAGGTCGCCTGCGGTGCAGGCCGATTTGCCCACGGAGTCGATCGAAACGAAAAGGGGTCGGTGCAAATCGATCTTTAGCGCGATGTTGTCCGCAGACCAAGCAACCTCATAACCGCAGCGACCCTACCAGTTCGGAAACCGAACTCATCTTGTGCCGCTTGAGGTAGTCGGCGATGCCGTCGTTGATCTTCGTGCACATCAGCGGCTCGTAAAACAGGGCCGTGCCAACACCGACGGTCGTCGCGCCGGCGATGATGAACTCGAGTGCATCGCGTGCCGTCGTAATGCCGCCCTGACCGATGATTGGAATATTCTTCGGTCCGGCGACTTCGTAAACCTGCGCGACTTTCAACAAGGCGATCGGCCGGATTGCCGGACCGGACAGTCCGCCACGCACGTTGCCGATGACCGGTTTGCGTTGCTCGACATCAATTGCCATGCCCATGATTGTGTTGATCACGGCCAGTGCGTCGGCGCCGGCTTCGATGCACAGGCGGGCATTTTGCCTGATGTCGGTTTGATTCGGCGAAAGCTTCGCAATAATTGGTTTCTTCGTTTCCGCGCGGCAGGCAGCAACGACCTTCGCCGACATCTCCGGATAATTGCCGAAGGAAACCCCGCCTTCCTTGATGTTCGGACAGGAGATGTTGATCTCGATTGCGTCGATCGGCGAGTCGTCGAAGCGTCGCGTGACGGCGGCGTAGTCCTCGATCGTCGAACCACAGACATTGGCGATGAAGCGAGTCTCGCTAAAATCCAGTTGCGGCAGGATTTCGTCTACGACCTTGTCCATGCCGGGATTCTGCAGGCCAATCGCATTCAGCATGCCTGCCGGCGTTTCGCAGACGCGATGCGGCGGATTGCCGAGACGCGGCTCGCGCGTCGTGCCTTTCAGAACTATTGCGCCGACATCGCGGTTGGAAAAGCCCTCGATGCGCGTGTACTCCTCACCGAAACCGACACAACCCGAAAGCAGCACAATGGGTGAATCGAGTGACAGCCCACAGAAGTCGACGTGAAGCGGGCGCGGGACAGATTTCTGGGCAACGGCCATCGGCGGGTGATTCTTTATGAGGGGTTCAGCGTGCGATGATGCAGTTTACAGCTATAGGCACACTTTTTCGCGGCCAGCCATGTTCAACCTGATCCTCTACCAACCGGAAATTCCGCCCAACACCGGCAACATCATTCGCCTGTGCGCGAATACCGGCACGAAGCTGCACCTGATCGAACCGCTGGGCTTCGAGCTGGACGAACCGCGTTTGAAACGGGCCGGCCTCGATTACCGGGAGTTTGCCGATGTGGCGGTGTACGCCAGCCTTGACGGTTGTCTCGAAACGCTGAAAAAGCCACGCGTGTTCGCGCTCAGTACGCGCGGCGTTACTCCTTACACCGACGGCCGATTCGAGGCCGGCGACACGTTTTTGTTTGGCCCGGAAACCCGCGGCCTGCCGCAGCCGGTACTTGACGGGCTGCCGCCGGGACAGCGATTGCGCCTGCCGATGCAGCCCGAAAGCCGCAGCCTGAACCTGTCGAACTGTGCGGCAGTGGTCATTTACGAAGCCTGGCGGCAGCAGAGTTTTCGCGGCGGCAGTTAGCGCCGCTTCGCCTGCGGCGCAGGAATAAAGCCAATAAAAAGGGGCCCAAAAAAGGGGCCGGATACATTTTCTTCGGAAAATGTATCCGGCCCCTTTTTGCTATGCCGACCAGGCTACTCGGGTTTTAACGCCCGGCCCATCAATGCACCCACCGCTTCCCGCGGTGACGCGCCTTCGTAGAGGGTGCGGTAGATCTGCTGGCAGATCGGCATCTCGACGTTCAGCTTTTCGGCAACCTCGCGAACCGCTTTCGCGGCGAGCACGCCCTCCACTACCTGCTGGATTTCTTCCTGCGCTTCATCGATGGTCTTGCCGCTGGCAAGCGCGAGCCCCATGCGCCTGTTGCGTGACAGATTGTCTGTGCAGGTCAGCACTAGATCGCCCATGCCGGCGAGGCCCGTGAACGTGTCCTGTTTCGCACCCAGCGCCATGCCGAGGCGGGTCATCTCGACAAGCCCCCTATTAATCAGAGCAATGCGCGTGTTGGCGCCAAAGCCGAGACCGTCGGAAATGCCGGCACCGATAGCGAGTACGTTTTTCACGGCGCCGCCGACTTCGACACCGATTATGTCGGACGAGGTATAGGCGCGAAACTTGTCACCTGACAGGGTGTTCGCGAGGTCTCTAGCAAACTCGCTGTCGGGTGACGCGATGGTCATGGCGGTCGGCAGGCCGGCGCCCACTTCTTTCGCGAAGGTCGGGCCGGACAGGACAGCGACCGGATAGTCGTCACCAAGAACTTCGGCAACGACCTGGTGCGGCAGCTTGCCCGTCGTCAGCTCGAAGCCCTTGGTCGCCCAGCAGATGCGGGCGCTCTTGCCCAGCAGCGGCTTGATCTGCTGCAGCGTTTCACGAAGGCCGTGACTGGGCACAGCAATGAGAACGTCCGAAGCGCCCTTGAGACAGTCCTTGAGGTCGATCGCAACGCGCAGGTTCTCGGGAAACGTAATGCCGGGGAGGTATTTCCGGTTCTCGCGCGACGCAGCAATGCGTTTGAGTTCGGCGAGATCCCGACCCCAAAGCCGAACCTCACGCTCACTCCTTGCAAACTGCAGCGCGAGCGCCGTGCCCCAGGAGCCGGCACCAACGACGGCAACCGGTGTCGCCGTCGTTGTCGTGGCAGTGCTCAGTGAGAGCCCCCGTTCGACCCATCTCCACCGCTGCCCGCCTGGGCGGCTTGTGCTGCGGCCTGCTGCCGCGACTGCATGTACAGCGCATCAAAATTGATCGGTTGCAACATGAACTCGGGGAACCCGCCTTTCGCGACGGCGCTCGAAATCATTTCGCGAGCGTAGGGAAACAGTACGTTGGGGCAAAAGCTGCCAACAATGGCGGCGAATTCTTCGCCTTCGTATCCGCCGATATGAAATAGGCCGGCCT
>JAOUGX010000061.1 GCA_029865385.1 Gammaproteobacteria bacterium | reverse complement strand
AATCGCCTTCCGCCATAGCGATTGCTCCTTGCACCAGTTCGTCGGCAATCTCCAGTAGCATTGTGGCCGGGTACAGAATCGAATCCAGGAAAACAACGTCTGTAGCCTTGCGCAGTGGCACCAGTGTCAGATGCTCAAGACGGGCCGATTCGAGATTGCCGAGGTTGGCAAAGGCGACAGCACGCGCGTAATGCCAGATGCCGTTCGAATACTCCAGGTTTTCCGGCGGCCGCGGTTCTTCCAGGATTTCTTCCCATCGACCGAACTGCACCAGGCTCAGCATCGGGATCGTCTGGAAAAATTCGACGCCGGGAAACTGCTCGATCATTTCAAGCTTCACATTGGCAGCAACCTTGCGACCGGCTTCGATCGCTACCGCGCTGCGGCCTTCCATGCTGGACGCCGCCCACAGAAAGTGAATGTTGTGCGGGTAATAGGCGGCCGGATAAAAACCCTGCGCGTTGCAGGCTGCTATGTAGGCTTCGTCGACGGCTGCGGCTCTCACATTGGCTTCCGAAGCGTCATTGTATCGACCGACCCGCCAGTAGATATGCGACGGCATATGCACGAGGTGGCCGGCGCCCGGAACCAGGTTGGCCAGCATGTCTGCAGGACCTTCCGCGCGTTGTGGGCTGGACGACGCTTCTACAGCATGTATGTAGAGATGGATCGCCATCGGATGGGCCGGTGAGCGGCTCAACACGGTTTCGAGAGCCACGATGGCTTCGACAGCCAGCGGCTTCGGATTTTCTCCGTCGAGCCAGTAATCCCAGGGCATGGTGTTCATGATGGCTTCGGCAAACAGCGATGCAGCATCATCATCATCCGGATATTTCTGATGCAGCGCGCGCATCGACTGGACATAGGCCTCGTCCAGTGGTTCGCGAGGCGTAGACGGATCGCCGTTATAACGAACCGCCATGGCGTCGATGTAATCGCGTTCCTTTTCACTCGCATGTTCTTTCAGCTCGATCGCTTTCTGTATGGCGGCGAAAGCTTTTTTGCGTTCGTCGTCGGACATCACGGCCTTGCCGTTGCTCGTAACGTTGATATTCGGCCCGAGTGCCAGCGCTTCGCCCCAGAAACACATGGCGCATTTCGGATCGAGTTTCTGCGCTGCCCGGAACGATCGTGCCGATTCCGCGTGATTGAAAGCGAAGTCTATAACCAGGCCCTGATCAAAATAGCGCTGCGCCGCCGGATCGGCAGTGGTTATCGGGTGGTGATGATCGCCCATGCCATCGAATAACGGTGCACCGGCACGCGCCGCCAGCTCGAGCGGCGTCTCCGGCGAATCGTCCCGGCCGCAAGCGGCCATAGATACAATTAGTGCCAATGCCAGAAACTGGATTGCTCGCCGAATCTCCATACGTACCCCCTGTGGCCAGCCTTTTCGGCCGGTCTGCCGAATTCGCGTTTCCGCTCTGAAGTATAGCCAAAGTTTGTTGAGCCGGCCTGTCCCGGCTGTTTCGGAGAGCCGAAGCAGGATCGCATAAGTCAATGATTTTTATATAACAATAACGTCAACTCTCGGTCAGGAAGGCGGCGATCAATGTCGCTGTTGACGGCGTGTTGTCCGGCGACAGGATATTGCCAACCAGCACATGCCGGGCGACATCGCTCGAGTCCGTTATTTCGATTCGCTCGTTGCGCCGTGCGCTGATGCGTGCCAATGCATCGAGGGTTGCTTCGGTACTGACAACGATGTCGGCACTGGAGTACAGAGTCAGGAGGTCGGCATTCAGGGTCATGGGCAATCGGCTGCGCGTGAACTTCACGAGGCGCATCACTTCAACCGCGGCAGATAGCGGGTAGCTCGTCGTCCAGAATCGCCCCTGTAATTCGTTTCGCGGTTCCCAGCTGAGAGTACTGCCAACCAGGACTCGCGCAAGCTGCGGTCCGCCGGGCCAGGTCAGGATTTCACTATTCGGATCGCGAGGCGCGAAGTTCGGTGAAATCATGATTATTGCCGATACGCTGCGCATTTCTTCGCGGCCTGCCATTGCGAGGGCCAGGGTTGCCCCGGTAGAAGTCGCGATGATAATCACCCGTTGCCCGATAGCAGCGCCAACCGCAAAGGCCTCGGCCGCATCGGCAAGCCAGTCTTCCGCACGAATCTGCTGAAGCGCACCGGTTTGCAATCCATGGCCCGCAAGTCGGGTTTCGAACAGGTTGGCACCGATTTTGTCAGCGACCAGTTCCGGCAGCGGCGCTATTTCCTGCCGGCTTGCGGAAAAACCGTGAATGTAGACGACAGCAAATGCGGTCTTTCCGTGCTTATCGGAGTTTGCCCAGCGAATGCGCTTTTCAGCATCGCTGACGATCGGTGTACGCCGATGTACGTCCGCCTCGCGCTGTTGAATCCATTGTTCGATATCGGCGCCCGTTTCGACGCGCGACGTTTCGTCCAGCAGGCGTGCCGGTGCAAAGACAATCGCGGCCGCAGCAGCGATGAATGTCAAAGACAAAAAGAAGAAACCGGTTTTTCGCATGAGGTTGGGCGCCGAAGACTCGTCAGGCCGGATCGCTTACTCCAGCGACAGAATGGTATCCCAGTGTTTCCCGTTGACGGGAAATATCGACAGGCGGTTGCCACGCTTGTTTAGCAGGAAGTCACTGAGTTCCGGATGCTGTTTCAGTTCTGTGAGGGGGATGGTTCGTGTAAATTTTCGAACGAATTCAACATCGACGAGCAGCCACCGAGGATCGTCGATATTGCTTTTTTCATCGAAGTATTGAGAGGTTGATTCAAACTGCAGCGGATCCGGGTAGGCTTTGCTTGCGATACGTGCAATGCCGACGGCGCCCGGCACCTTGCAACTCGAGTGATAGAAGATCAGTTCGTCGCCGATCTTCATGTCATCGCGAACCATGTTGCGAACCTGATAATTGCGAATTCCGGTCCAAGGTTCCCGCTTGTCGCGTTCCAGGTCGTCGATGCTGTAAGCATCGGGTTCGGATTTGAAAAGCCAGAATGCCAAGCGCTTGCTCCGGTATCAGTTTGTTTTTCGGGCCCGGAGTTTAGCATGCCGGGTGCGCATCATTTGAGCCTGCGCACCCATGTTTACGCACACATGTGATGCTGGCCGCAGACCTCAGATTTTGCTGTGCTAGTATTGCGCCATTCCGGTCGGCCTGACCTGGTTCGGGAGAACAAGTTTGGGAAACATGCTTGCCAATATCTTCGGCTCATCGCCGGTGCAGCCACTGGAGAAACATGTCGATATTGCTTATCAGGCCACGAAGTTGCTGATGCCGTTTTTCGAAGCCGCAATAGCCGGCAATTGGGATAGCGCGGCCGAGATACGAGCGAAAATTGCCGCCTACGAGAACGAAGCGGATGACGTCAAAAAGCAGATTCGGCTGAACCTGCCCAAAAGCCTGTTCATGCCGGTTCCTCGCGAGGATCTGCTCGAACTGCTTCTCGTCCAGGACAAGATAGCCAATCGTGCGAAGGACGTTTCCGGTCTTGTGCTCGGACGCAAGATGCAGATTCCGGATGCGATCGCGGGTGACTTCCTTGTATTCGTGCGGCGCACAGTTGACGCCGCCAAACAGGCGCGCAAGAGTGTTCGTGAACTGGACGAGTTGTTTACCACCGGGTTTCGTGGCGCTGAAGTCGTGCTGGTCGAGGACTTGATCGAGGAACTCGACCGGATCGAAACCGAAACGGACAATCTGCAGGCAAGCCTGCGCGCCAAGCTTTTCAAGGTGGAAGCTACGCTCGAGCCGGTCAATGTTATTTTCCTGTACCGGGTCATTGAACTGACCGGTGAGATTGCGGACATGGCCGAGCGAGTCGGTCGCCGACTTGAACTACTGCTGTCATAACAAAATAAGAATTTGCCGGGTACACGCCCGGTAGTACGTCGGGGAAACAATGGAAGCTGAGTTTATTTACATCGGTCTCGCGGCCGTCTTCGGGATTTTCATGGCCTGGGGCATCGGTGCAAACGATGTGGCCAATGCGATGGCGACTTCGGTGGGCTCGAAGGCGCTCACGATCAAACAGGCCATTCTGGTTGCCGCGGTGTTCGAATTCCTGGGAGCCGTATTGGCGGGCGGCGCCGTAACTTCGACTATCCGCAAGGGAATCGTCGATTCCGACTTGCTGAGCGGAACGCCCGAGTTACTCGTGTACGGCATGCTGTCGTCATTGCTCGCCGCCGGCACGTGGTTGCTGATCGCATCGAGAAACGGTTGGCCGGTTTCCACTACGCATTCGATCGTCGGGGCGATCGTGGGCTTTGCGGCTGTCGGAATCGGCGTGGATGCGGTCCAGTGGTCGCAGGTCGGCACGATTGTCATTAGCTGGATAGTTTCGCCGCTCACCGCGGGATTTATCGCATTCCTGATCTACGAAAGCGTCCAGCGGCTGATCCTGCGCCAGGACGATCCGCTGGAAAAAGCGCGGCGATACGTTCCGGTGTACATCTTTCTGGCCGCATTCACGATTACTCTCGTTACCCTGCTCAAAGGGCTGTCACACGTCGGCCTCGAAATCAGCCTCGGCCGCAGTTACTTCTACGCGATCCTGATCGCTGTCGTAATTGCGATCGTCGGCGCCTTTGCGATCCGCCGCATCAAACCCGATAAGAAAATTGAGAAAAAACAGCATTTCTATACCGTAGAGCGGGTCTTCGCCGTGCTAATGATAGTCACCGCCTGTTCGATGGCCTTTGCGCATGGCTCGAACGACGTCGCCAACGCCATAGGCCCGCTGGCGGCCGTGATATCCGTAGCGCAGTCCGGAATCGTCGGAACCAAATCGGCGATTCCGCCCTGGGTCCTGATATTGGGCGGCAGCGGGATTGTAATAGGTCTTGCCACTTATGGCCGGCATGTCATTGCGACCGTCGGCGAGAAAATCACGCAGCTCACCCCCAGTCGCGGATTCGCGGCAGAACTCGCTGCGGCAACGACGATCGTTATCGCCTCCGGCACCGGTATACCGATTTCAACGACTCATACCCTGGTCGGCGCTGTCCTCGGCGTCGGGCTGGCGCGCGGTATTGACGCAATCGACCTGCGCGTAGTCGGGAGGGTCATGGTGTCATGGGTGGTTACGATTCCGGCCGGCGCTGGACTCGCAATCATTTTCTTTTTCATCTTCAAGAACATTCTTCCCTGACCAGTTTCGCGCGTTCCGATGCATGGATCCTGAGATAAATCGATGACAGTAATTCCCGGACTGATGCTGGCTCTGATTCTGGCGGTCGCCGGACAATTTCTCTCCGAGTTGATCGGTGTCGACTGGATGGGTCTGCCGAAAAGCCCTGTCAGCGCAATCATGATGGCAATCGTGCTCGGTGTGTTCATCCGCAATACGATCAATCTTCCGGAGTATCTCAAACCGGGCATTCGTTTCGGGCTGGTGCGGGTGCTGCGCCTCGGCATCGTGCTCCTCGGAATCCGCCTGAGCCTCGCCGAGGCCGGGGCGATCGGCCTGCAAAGCCTTCCGGTTATCATCGGTGCTGTCGCGGCCGCCTTGCTGATAGTGACTTACATGAGCCGCAAAGTCGGATTGAGCGGCAGGCTGGGAACGCTGATCGCCGTCGGCACCAGCATCTGCGGAGCGACAGCAATCGTCGCCACGGCGCCGGCCATCGGAGCCAGGGACGACGAGGTCAGTTATTCGATTGCCTGCATCACCTTGTTCGGTGTGATCGCCATGCTGGTCTATCCGTTCGTCGCCCACTGGATCTTCGCCGGTGATTCTTTTTCCAGCGGACTGTTCATGGGTACGTCCGTGCACGAAACGGCTCAGGTTGCCGGGGCCGGGTTGGTTTATCAGCAATATTACGACGATCCACAGGCTTTGAACGTTGCGACCGTGACCAAGCTGGTCAGGAATCTGGGCATGCTGATCATCATTCCGTTGATGAGCATTGTGTACCACCGCAATTCGGCGGAAGCAGGCTCGGCACCCGCGTGGTGGAAAATGATCCCGCTGTTTGTCGTCGGATTCGCGCTAATGAGTTTGCTGCGGACGATCGGTGACACAGGCGAGCTGGCTTTCGGCGTGCTCGAACCCGCCAGGTGGAAGGCCATCGTCGGTTTCACCAAAGAGACAGCGGAGATTTGCCTGGCGGTGGCGATGGCAGCCGTCGGGCTTGGTACCAGCATCAAGGGAATTCGCAGTATTGGCCTCAAGCCGCTGGCGATCGGGCTTTTTTCCGCATTGCTGGTTGGCGGCGTGAGCGTCACCATGATTACATTGCTTTACTAGGGCGACCGATGGAGTGTGCCGGTGTCAGAAAAAACGCGTGGGCTTCACGAGCTTTACAACGCTGATCCCGAAAAAGCCGACGAACTTGTCTGGGGACGCAAGAGCGACCCCGTAACGCGCCGCGGTTTTCTGACCAGCGGCAGCCTCGCCGCAATGTCCGCTGCGGTCGGTGCGTCGATTCCGTTTGCGCACCTGATGCCGCAGGGACTCGTTCCGGCGGCGCTCGCGCAGAGCGATGCAGGCTTCCGCATCCCGGGAAAGGAGGGCCTGATTATTCTCAATGACCGGCCCGTCAATGCCGAAACGCCAGCGCACCTTCTGGACGACAGCATAACGCCGGCCAGGTACCTTTTCGTTCGCAACAACGGTATTGCGCCTGCGACGGAAAACGTCGACCAGGATTCGTGGACACTGGAAATCGGCGGCGAGTCGGTGGCGAGAACGCTGTCTCTGACAATCGCGGAGCTCAAGAAACAATTCAAACCTTACACTTACCAGTTACAACTCGAATGCGGTGGCAATGGCCGCAACGAATTCGTGCCAGGTGCATCGGGAAATCAGTGGTCGGTAGGTGCCGTCGGGTGCCCGGAATGGACTGGCGTGCGTTTGGCCGATGTTCTTGACTACGTCGGTGTCAAGGATGACGCGGTCTACGTCGCATACTACGGTGCCGACCTGCATTTGAGTGGCGATCCGGCAAAATCGCCTATCTCGCGCGGCGTGCCAATGGCAAAAGCCATGGAAAAGGAATCGCTGCTCGTCTGGGCGATGAATGGCGAGAGCATCCCGGCAATTCACGGCTATCCCTTGCGCCTGGTGTGCGGCGGATGGCCCGGCTCGGTGTCCGGCAAGTGGCTGAGGAAAATCGTCGTGCGCAACAAGGTACACGATGGCGAGAAGATGACGGGCGATTCCTACCGCATTCCATGCGAGCCGGTTGCACCGGGCAGTACAGTACCCGATGAACAGATGTGCATCATCGAATCGATGCCGGTGAAATCCGTCATCACGTATCCGCGTTCCGGAATCGAACATACAGCGGGCTCGAGTATCGCGGTGCGCGGGCATGCCTGGGCAGGCGATCGTGCGGTCCGGTCGGTTTCCGTTTCGATCGACTTCGGCGCGACCTGGCAAAAGGCAAAGCTGCAACGTGCGGCGAACAGGCTGGCCTGGCAGCACTGGTCCGCAGCCATCGGGTTCCCGCAAAAGGGTTACTACGAGATCTGGGCGCGGGCCACGGACACGGCCGGAGTGACCCAACCCATGGTCGTTCCGGGCTGGAATCCCAAGGGCTACCTGAATAACGCCTGCCACCGAATCGCGGTCCAGGTCACATGATGCGATCGCTGGATCGGCGATTGATCGCGGCGCTACTGCTTACGGCCGTGTCGGCGGCCGGTATCGCACAGGATGACCTGCTGCCACTCGATCCGGTTACCGGACTGAAAATGTCGGGCGACTGGCAGCTGGTACGCAGCAACTGTATCGCGTGTCACTCGCCGAAGCTGATTACCCAGCAACGGGGTAGTGCCGATCAATGGCTCAGGATGATTCGCTGGATGCAGGACAAGCAAAATCTCTGGCAGTTCGAACCCGAGGTCGAGGAACGCATCGTCGCCTATCTCGCCGAAAATTATCCACCGCCGACGAACCGCCGGCGTGCGGCAATTCCACCGGACCTGATGCCGCCGAATCCCTACGCCACGAATTAAAGAACCGCGCCCGCTGAATTTTCTCAGGCCAGGCCGTCGGCAAGACGCGCGAGACTGGCCTCCGCGTGTGCCATGCGCGCGCGGTAGCGCACGGTCATCAGCACGATAGCGACGACGGCGCCCACAATCATGCCGAGCCAGATGCCGGTGGCGCCCTGGCCGCGCGGAAAACACAACCAGTAACCGAGTCCGAGCCCGACAACCCAGTAGCCGGCCATCGCGATCCACAGGGGCGAACGTGTATCGCGCAGGCCTCGCAGTGCATTCGCGATAACCAGCAAGACACCGTCGAAAAGCTGGAATGCCGCTGCATATGGCGCCAGCATAACGGCGATCAACACGGCTCCCGCATTCGCAGCGGCATCGGTATCGAGAAACACGCCAACGATTTGTTGCGGGAATAGCCACAGCGCGCTGCATGCTGCAATAGTGGCGATTGCGCCCAGCGAAAATGCAATGGTTGCGGACTGGCGCGCAGCGGCAGCCGAACGCATGCCGATACCGTAGGCAACCCGAACACGGACCGCGTCGCCGATCGCGATCGAGGCACTCAAAGCAACGTAAATGACGGTGTAGACAATCTGCTGCGCAGCCAGCGTGTCCGCACTCAACACGCCGGCAAAGATTGCAGCGGCGGTGAAACTTGCCGCGCCGAGAATCTGCGATCCAGTTACCGGCAATCCCAGCACGAGAATTTCCTTGAAAATCCTTACGTCGATTCGTCGCGGGAGCAACGACGGTCGACAGCGAGAAAACGAAGCGGACCAGAGGACATGTGCGGCCATCGCAGCAAAAATGAGCCAATTGACGATTACCGTGCCGTAGGCTGCGCCGACCACGCCCAGCGCCGGGAATCCGAACTTGCCGAACACCAGCGCGTAGTTGATGGCCAGGTTCAGTGCCAGCGCGGCCACCGTAATCCACATGACGATTGACGCCTTCACCATGGCTGTCACGAAATTTCTCAGGACGGCAAACCACAATATCGGCAGCACGCACCAGGTCAGCGGCTGCGAATACTGGATGATCAGCTGCAATACGTCCGGATCCTGTCTGGCGACGCGCAGCGCAGGACCGAGATACCAGATGCACAGCATCACAGGAATGCTCATGATGCTTGCAACAATGAGGCCCTGTTCGACGGCGTCGGTGGCGCCCCTGAAATCTCGTGCGCCCACGCTTTGCGCGACCAGAACGCCGACGATCGAGATTATGCCCATGCCGATCAGCAGTAAAACGTAAAACCAGTCGGCGGCGAGTCCCACGGCAGCGAGTTCATTGCTGCCGAGATGTCCGACGATGATCATGTCGGTGATGAGCATACCCATTTCCGCCAGATAGGCGGCGAGCAGCGGGATGCTGATATTCAGTATCGTACGCGTCTCCGTGGTGACGGAAGGAATTTCGGATCGGCTGCTCATCGTGCACGGGATTCTAACGTGCCGGTGTTTCGCCGGGTCGCATTGGATTCACATTGTGATGTCGGTGTGCGTCGTCGTCTGCTATTGTCGCGGACGTAACAGATATCCCGGGGTTTCTTCTGCATGGCCGATCACTTGAATCGAAGGCTCGCGATCGAGAGCCCCGCGCAGGTTTCGACAAGACGATACGTCCTCGCAGTTCTTGTTGTCGTATATACCTTTAACTTTATCGATCGGCAGATCCTTGCGATCCTGTTGCCGTCGATCAAGGCGGAGTTCGCTGTCAACGACTGGGTGCTCGGTTTTCTTTCCGGCCCTGCGTTCGCGGTCTTCTATGCAACGCTCGGCGTCCCGATTGCATTGCTCGGGGATCGCTGGAACCGGCGCAATCTCATCGCAATAGCGCTGGCTTTGTGGAGCGGCATGACGGCATTGTCAGGTGCGGCCCTCACCGTTACGCAACTGGCGCTGGCGCGCGTCGGTGTCGGCATCGGCGAAGCCGGCTGCAGCCCGCCCGCACATTCGATGATCTCGGACTATTACCCGCCGGAAAAGCGATCGGCGGCGATGGGAATTTATACTGCAGGTATTTCGATCGGCATCATGATCGCCTTCCTGGCCGGCGGCTGGGTAGCGCAGAACATCGGCTGGCGCGAAGCTTTTTTCATCGTCGGGATTCCAGGCCTGGTGCTGGCGCTGATCGTGAGATTCACGATTCGCGAGCCGGACCGCGGCATGTCGGAGGGCCGGGTCGACAGTGGTGAGCGACCGGGCATTCCTTACGTCGCGAAATTCCTGTTTCGCCGCAAGTCGTTCGTTCACATGGCTGTCGGTTCCGGGTTGGCGGCATTCAACGGCTATTCTGTGATCAGTTTTTTTCCGAGTTTTTTGAATCGCAGTCACGGCATGAACGTGGCCGAGATCGGTGTTTACCTGGGACTGATTCTCGGCATTGCCGGTGCCGCGGGATTCGCGGGCGGTGGTTATTTCGCGGATCACGTGGGAAAGACGAGCCGTCGCAAATCCTTGATCGGCGTAGCCGCCGCGACCCTCATCGCCTGGCTTTGCATGGTGCCGGTTTACATCGTCGCGAGTCCCTACACCGCACTCACGCTTTTCGTTATACCGGCCGCACTCTCGAACTTTTATCTCGCCACGACCATCGCCCAGACACAAGGACTTGTCGGCCTGCGCATGCGTGCGGTGGCTTCGGCAATACTGTTCTTCATACTCAACATCATCGGCCTTGGCCTGGGCCCGCCGCTGGCCGGGATGCTGAGCGATGCGCTGGCATCGAGTTTTGGCGCGGAGTCGATGCGTTACTCGTTACTGATAGTCACGGCCGTCATCAGCCCGTGGTCGGCCTTTCACTATTTCATTGCGTCGCGGCACATCGAAAGCGACCTCGCGCAAGCGAACGGTGCGAACGAAGACTGACGATCATTTCGGCCGACAAGCCGCTTCCAACTGGTTTCTTCTTACACCGCTCGCAAGTACCAGTCGAAATCGTTCTCGCTGATGATGTTGTGAAAGCGGCGCGACTCATCGCGACGATTCGTCACGTAAGTCTTGCAGTAATCCTCGCCGAGGTACTCGGGAAGAATTTTGCTGGCGGCAAACTGGTCGATGGCGCTGTCCCAGCGATTCGGAATTTTTCTTTGCAGTTCGATCACGGCGCCCTCCGGCACCATCTTGCCAGGGTCGCAACGGTTCTTGAGTCCGTAGTGCACACCGGCGAGGATCGCAGCGGTCACGAGGTATGGATTCGCATCGGCACCGGATGTCCGATGTTCGAAGCGTAGATTCTTGTGGTCGGATATCGGAACTCGAAGGGATACCTTGCGGTGATTGGTCCCCCAGTTCGGTTCTACCGGCGCGAACATTTCCGGCCGCAGTCGGCGGTAGGAATTTGCGTTCGGTGCAAAGATCGCTGTCGCCTCGGCCATGGTTTTCTTCAGCCCGCCTATTGCGTGCCGCAATTCGGCTGAAAACGGCGGACTGGCGTTCTTCTCCTTGCCCTTGGAAAAATAGTTCTGGCCGTTCTTGTCGATCAGGCTCATGTGGATGTGCATTCCGGACCCGGACTGATCCTCGAACGGTTTTGCCATGAAGCATGCGACGAATCCGTGTTGCCTGGCGATAGCTTTCACCGCGCGCTTCAGCAGCACGGCGTGATCGCAGGCAAGTACCGGGTCCGCGACGTGATGCAGGTTGATCTCGAACTGTCCCGGGGCGAATTCGGAGATCGCCGTGCCGATCGGGATTTGCTGGGCAGCGCAGGCATCGTTCAGGTCGTTGAGAAAATTCTCGATGTCCCAGAGATCGTCCGGGTGATAGACCTGCGGCCCGGGCTGCGGTCGTCGCGTTCCCGGCACGCGCGATACCTTGGCGGTCGGCTTGTCCTTGCTATCGGCCAGCAGGTAGAACTCGAGTTCGACCGCCGTCACGATCTTTGACACCATTTTGTACAGTGGCGCGGCGGCCCTCTCGAGTACGGCGCGCGGGTCACCAAAGAATGCATCGCCTTCACGCGTCTCGAAGCGAACCAGCGCCTGTGCGCTCGGCTTCTTTGCCCAGGGTACCGGCGCGAGACTGCCCGCGACGACCTTCACTTTCGTATCCGGGTCGCCGTCATCGGCGCTGAACTTTATGCCCGGAATGGTATTGCCGAGCGTGTCCAGCAACACCGTGCCGGCCGGCATATAAAAGCCGTCCTCGAACACCTTGTCGAACTCGTGCGCACGTACGCGCTTGCAGCGCAAAACGCCGGCGAGGTCCGGAATCATTAGTTCCATGACGTCGGTTTCCGGGTGCTGCTGCAGGAATTTCGCAAGTTCCTTGTTACGAATCGAGGCTTTTCTTTTTGTCATTTTCGATTTCCCAATCGGTGGCGTTTCCGGCGCCATCGTAGCTGCATGGATGCACGGGCAGCAATCAGAGGCCGGCGGGGCACGAAGCCGGCCAGGCAAGACACCCGGCCGACTGCGGAAATTGCCCCTCGATTCCCGGCGGCCTTTACTGCCATAATATGAAACATTGGAGCATATTATGGTTTCCGGCAATGAATGAACCGCGTCCCCCGCAAGGCGCCCAGGCTGCCCTCCGGGCCGTCCGGCTGTTGAAACGCTTCACCATTGAACGGCCGGAAATGACGCTCGCGGAGCTCAGCAAGGCGTCGGGGCTCAACAAGACCACGACCCACCGCCTGCTGCGCGCGCTGCAAAGCGAGGCCCTGATCGATCGAAACCCGGCGACAGGCGCTTACTGCCTCGGCGCCGGCCTGATGGCGCTCGGCGTGCAAGCACTGGCCAGCAGCGACCTTCGCCGCAGGGTAAGGCCGGTATTGCGGACGCTGGCGCGCGATACGGGCGAAACCGCGACACTCGAGGTTCCGGTCGAAAACAGCATGCTGATCCTGGACGAAGTCGCCGGGCGGCACGTGATCGGCGCCGCCGGCAATATAGGAACCCGCTGGCCGATGCATGCTACATCGACCGGTAAGGCCTACATGGCATTCGATGAAGGGTGCCTGGAACGACTCGGTGAAAATCTTGAGGCACTGACATCGAAAACGCTAACGCAGAAAGAAGAATTCCAGGCGCAGATTGTCGAAATCCGTCGGCGCGGATTCGCCACGACGGTAGACGAACTCGAGGAGGGATTTTCCGGCGTGGCGACGGTCATTCGCGGCGCGTTGGGCGACGTACAGGGTGCCCTGTCGATCTGCGGCCCCACGCAACGCATGACCGCTGCAAAACGCGCCGAACTCGGTGCCGCGCTGTGCCATGCGGCGATCCGGCTCAATCCGAGATTTTGACCGCGGTCAGGTGCCGGGCGCGTCAGCCTGCCGGTCCGGGTGCGCATCGATGAATGCCTGCAAGGCACTGCAATGGCTGTCGATTGAAGTGATTACAGGAAACGCTGCGAGGTCCAGAGAAAAGCGACGTGCGTTGTAGAGCTGCGGTATCAGCCAGGCGTCGGCCAGTGTCAATGAATCACCGAAGGCATAGTGGCCGGTCGCCGAACGTTTTGCCGCCAGCGCTTCGAATGCAGTGAAGCCATTGCCGATCCATTGTCGGCACCATTTTTCGACGCCCTCATCGTCCTGAGAAAATTCCGCACGCAGATAGCGAAGCACGCGCAGGTTTTGCAAAGGATGAATATCGCAGCCAATCGTATGCATCATCTCGCGAACCTGCGCCCGGGCCACGGCATCATCGGGCAGTAGTCGAGGCGTGGGAAACTTCTCCTCGAGGAACTCTGCAATTGCCGCCGACTGCGCGAGTACCGCATCGCCTGTGTGCAGCACCGGTACGAGGCCAGCCGGATTCATGTCGAGAAATTTCGCAGACTTCTGCGCATTGTCCACGAGGCTGACCGATTCGTATTGCCACGGTACCGCTTTCAGATTCAGCAGAATCCGGATCCGGTAGGTCGCGCTGCTGCGGTAGTAGCCGAAAAGTCGCATGTTGTTGCTCCGCCGGTGAACCAGGGGATGTCGATACGGCAACTAGCATAGCAAGCGGCGAAGTCAACGGGGAATACGCCGAACACAGCCCGGCGTATGCGCTAAACTCCTGTTCTTCGACGGATCACAAACATGCGAATCAGGAGAGTCTCGATATGCGATTCATTACAGCTTTGATGCTTTTGACAATCGGTGCGGCAGCATCTGCCCAGGACAGCGTGACGGCAGAGAAAATCAAGGCGGCAATGTCATCGGATGCACGCACGGCAGACGAAATTGCCAGAGATGACAACCGCAAGCCGCTCGAGACGCTCGGCTTCTTCGGCCTGAAGGACGATATGCGGGTCATCGAGCTGTTGCCGGGCGGTGGCTGGTACACCAAGATTCTTGCACCGACCCTCCGCGACAAGGGAAAGTTGTATGTCGCGATTGGCACGAATAACGTGTCGACGAACCTGTTGAACAAGGATGGCTTCGACAAAGTGACGGCGCTGGACATCGGCGTCGGGCTGGTTCGGGACGGGGAATTCGGCACCAACAATATTGCTGCTTTCGAATTCGGCGTCAGTGACGTCGACATGGTGTTGACCTTCCGCAACATGCACAACTTCACGCCGCAGGGCCGCAACAACATCAACGCGGCAGTGTTCCAGGCACTGAAGGCCGGCGGCCTGTATGGCGTCATCGATCACTCCCGACGACACATGGAGCCGGGCACGATGGAAAACCGGCGCCGCGCCGACCCGGTGCAGATCATCGCCGAGGCACTGAATGCGGGGTTCGAGCTGGTCGGTTATTCGGACCTGCATTACACACCGGACGATGAGCTTCGTTACGAGGTCGGCCGTCGTTCGGTCACCGGCAATACCGATCGTTTCACGCTGCTGTTTCGAAAACCGGCGAAATAGCTTGAAAATTCCATAAATTCAGCCGGGTCCCGCGGCCCAGCCTGTCTTATTGTGAACTCGCGATGTACAGCGGTGACGGGGCTGACGTATGCTTGCCCGTCCGGGCGCAAGCGCTCGCAGAGGAAGGATACGGCCGCCGCGGTCATTTATGTGTAGTCAGCCAATAATCGGCATCCCAGCCGACCGGCGAATCGTCGATCCCCACCCATTTCACATGGTGGGAGAAAAATACATCACAGCGATTCGCGATGGCGCACACGCCATTCCCTTCCTCATCCCGGCTCTGGGTAACAGTATCGATCTGGACGAAGTCCTGACCCGGGTCGACGGCATCCTTTTAACCGGCAGTCTGTCCAACGTCGAGCCACACCATTACCAGGGTGAAAAAAGTCATCCCGGTACCCTGCACGATCCGGAGCGCGATGCGACTTCACTGCCGCTCATAGAAAAAGCACTGGAGGCCGGAATTCCGTTGTTCGCAGTATGTCGCGGATTCCAGGAAATGAATGTCGTATTGGGCGGTACCTTGCATCAGCGTGTGCACGAGGTTGCCGGCTACCACAGTCACAAGGAAAATCCGGACGACCCTCTGGATGTTCAATACGGCCCATC
Organism: Gammaproteobacteria bacterium; assembly: GCA_029865385.1. GTDB lineage: Bacteria > Pseudomonadota > Gammaproteobacteria > Steroidobacterales > Woeseiaceae > JAKEGN01. Next base: position 4,430 of record JAOUGX010000061.1, on the reverse strand, counting down.
GCACGAAGTATGCCTGGTTGAAGGCGGAGTTTTGCGCGAGCTGGCAGGCAGCGACACGGTAATGGTGAATTCCCTGCATTCGCAGGCCGTTGCGCGGCTGGCGGACGGCGTCACGGTGGAAGCCGTCGCGGACGACGGCCTGGTCGAGGGATTTCGCGTCGACGGCGCGAAGTCGTTTGCGCTGGCGGTACAGTGGCATCCGGAATGGAAAGTCACAAATAACAAATTTTCAATGGCGATATTCGAGGCGTTTGGTAACGCCTGCAGGGATTACGCAAGTCAGCGTTGATCTTCTGATCCGGCAAATTCCTGCCGCGGGTCGCAATACTTAAGACAGGTGTTATGTGAGTGAACTGGACAAGCTTCAATCCTGGTTGCAGGAGCGAAGAATCGAAGATGTTGAGGCCTTCGTGCCCGACATGGCGGGCGCTGCTCGCGGAAAACTGATGCCGGCCGACAAGTTCGGTACCGGCGAAATGAAATTACCCGAGGCAATATTTGCCCAGACGATTTCCGGCGACTACGTCGTCAACAAGAGCAACGTCGAGGATCGCGACATGTTGCTGATTCCCGATCCGAAGACACTTCGGCCGGTGCCGTGGGCGAAAGACCCGGCGGCCTCAGTGTTCTTCGATTGCTATAAACGCGATGGATCGCCGGTTCTGACTTCACCGCGGCACGTACTGCGACATGTCATACAGCAATACAAGGACAAGGGCTGGACGCCGATCGTGGCGCCGGAAGTCGAGTTCTACCTGATCAATCCGCACCCCGACGCCAACCTCGAGGTCGAACCGCCGGAAGGTCGCCTCGGACGAACCGAGACCTCCAGCCAGCCGTATAGCATCGATACGATGAACGATTTCGATCCGTTCATCAACGACGTCTACAAGTATTGCGAAGCGCAGGACATTCGTATCGACACGTTGTCCCAGGAAATGGGCCCGGCCCAGTTTGAAATCAACTTCCTGCACGGCGATCCGATCACTCTGGCGGACCAGGTGTTCCTGTTCAAACGGACGGTGAAAGAAGCAGCTATCGAGCATGAGATGCACGCGACCTTCCTTGCGCGGCCCATGTCGGAAGAAGCGGGCAGCGCGCTGCACATACATCAAAGTGTCATCGACGAAAAGGGCAAGAACATTTTTTCTCGCGAAGACGGCGAGCCCAGCGAACAATTCTTTCATTACATAGGCGGACTGCAGAAATACATGCCGGAAGCGTTGCTGATCTTTGCCCCGTATGTGAATTCCTATCGACGCTTTCTCAGCTACTGGGCGTCCCCGGTTAATCTGGCCTGGGCGGTCGACAACCGGACCGTGGGCTTGCGAGTTCCGTCGTCAGGACCGCAATCGCGGCGGGTGGAGAATCGACTCGCCGGCTCGGACGTCAATCCCTATCTTGCGATTGCGGCGACCCTGGCCTGCGGCTACCTGGGAATCATCGAAAAAATCGAGCCCAGTGAACCGATCACCGGCAGCGCCTACGATCTGCCGTTCAGCCTGCATCAGCATATTCATGCCGCGATCCAGTCGATGGACGGCAGTACGGCGATGCGCAAGACGCTCGGCGACGAATTCGTGACCCTGTATTGCGGTGTCAAAACCGAGGAGTACCGCGAATTCCAGGAGATCGTCACGCCGTGGGAGCGTGAGGTCCTCATGTTCAACGTCTGAAGCCCTCGGGAAACCGCGAGAGGCTGCGGTTTCAGCATGTGATGCCACGATGACGGCATCGCATTGCTTGGCTAATATGGCCGCGATTGCATCGTTGAAAACAATCCCTGAAGCAGGAGTACATACCATGGCGGCCGTAGAAAACCGCACGCGATCCGAATGGCAGGAGCTGGATCGCGATCACTATTTGCACCCATTTACCGATCACAAGGATCTGGGGAAGAAAAAGAGCCGCATCATCACGCGAGCCGACGGTGTTTACATCTATGATGCCGACGGCAACAAGATCCTCGACGGAATGTCGGGGCTCTGGTGCGTGAACACCGGTTATGGCCGGGACGAGCTGGTCACAGCGATAGAAAAGCAGTTGCGTGAACTGCCTTACTACAACAGTTTCTTTCAGTGCGCGCATCCGCCGTCGATCGAGCTGTCGCGCATGTTGGTAGAGGTCACTCAGCCACAGTTCAATCGCGTCTTTTTCACGGGATCGGGATCGGAATCCATCGATACGATCATTCGCATGGTACGTCAGTACTGGCAGCTGCTCGGCCAGCCGAATCGGCAAACGATCATAGCGCGTGTCAACGCCTACCACGGTTCGACGGTCGGTGGCGCGAGCCTTGGCGGCATGAAGCCCATGCATGGCCAGGGCGGAACGCCGCTTGCCGGTATCGAGCACATTGCACAGCCGTACTGGTTCGGTAGCGACCGCAAGTTGTCGCCGGAAGAGTTTGGGCTGCAGACCGCACGGGAACTGGACAAGAAAATCCGGCAACTTGGCGCTGGCAAGGTCGCGGCCTTCGTTGCAGAACCGATCCAGGGCGCCGGCGGCGTGATCATTCCGCCGGACAGTTACTGGCCGGAGATCCAGAAGATTTGCGATGAGCACGGCATTCTGCTGGTGACAGACGAGGTCATCTGCGGTTTCGGCCGGCTGGGCTCATGGTTCGGCGCCGATCACTTCAAAGTCAAACCGGATTTGATGACGTTCGCCAAGGGCGTTACTTCCGGTTATCTGCCGCTGGGTGGCGTCATGGTTGGCGACCGCGTAGGCGACGTGTTGATCGACAAGGGCGGCGAGTTTTTTCACGGCTATACCTATTCGGGTCATCCTGCCTGCTGTGCCGCGGCGATAGCAACGCTGCACATACTGAAACGGGAGAAGCTGGTCGAACGCGTGCGCGACGATATCGGCCCGTACCTGCAGAAAAAATGGCACGGCCTGGCCGAGCATCCACTGGTCGGTGAGACACGCATGGTCGGTCTGATCGGAGCGCTCGAACTCGTAAAGAACAAAGATCCGGTCACGAAGTTCGGCAGCGACAGGGGCGTTGGCACGATTTGCCGGGATTTCCTCGTGAACAATGGCCTTGTCATGCGCGCAGTCGGCGACACGATCGTCGTCGCGCCGCCGTTTGTCCTGACGCATGCCGAAGCAGACGAGCTGATAGAGAAAGCCTGGAAATGCCTGGACCTGACGATGGCGGCGATCAAGAAGTAGAAAGCCGAACGGCGCCTGACATGGACAAGAAGAGTACCGACAACGCCATCACGCGGCAGAGTCTTTACGGCACGACGCCTGAGCCGACCTATGCCGGCGTACTGTCTTTTTCGCGGCGCAAGTACACGCGCGATCTCGACGGCGTCGATCTCGTCATCTCCGGCGTGCCACTCGATACCGCGACCACCAATCGTCCGGGTGCCCGATTCGGGCCCCGCGCGATTCGTGCGGCATCGACGATCATGGCGTGGGAGAAACCCTACGGTCTTAAGTTCGATCCCTTCGACAAGCTAGCGGTCATCGACTACGGTGACTGCTTCCTCGAGTTCGGTCGCCCGCAAAACGTGCCGGCGCAGATCGAAGAGCATGCCTGGAAGATCATCGACCGGGGGCCGGGATTACTGTCACTCGGTGGAGATCACTTCGTTGCCTATCCGTTGCTAAAAGCGCATGCGCGCAAGCACGGCGCACCGCTGTCGCTGCTGCATTTCGATGCACACAGCGACACATGGGAAGACGAGGAGGGACGCATCGATCACGGCACGATGTTCTTCCACGCAGTGAAGGAAGGATTGGTCGATCCGGCCACATCGGTGCAGATCGGCCTGCGAACGCAGAACGACGATACGCTCGGATTCAACGTTCTGGATGGGCCCTGGGTGCATGAGAACGGAATCGGTGCCGTGATTCGGCAAACGCGGAAGGTGCTGGGGGATCGTCCGGTGTACCTGAGTTTCGATATCGATTGCCTGGATCCGAGCTTCGCACCCGGCACCGGGACGCCGGTTTGCGGCGGCCTGAGCAGTTACCAGGCTATTTCGATACTTCGCGGTCTGGCGGGAATCAATCTGGTTGGTATGGACGTCGTGGAAGTGGCGCCTGCATACGATGTCGGGGAGATAACAGCGTTGGCCGCCGCGCATCTCGCGATGGAGATGATCGGACTCTATGCAAGTCGCCCGGATAAATGAATCGATTCAGAAACTCGGCGGTGTGCACACGGTGACCAGTACGCAATCTTCCCTGCCGGTATTCCTGAAGCGGTGCGGCAGGCGGCTGTTGAAGAGGTAGGCGTCGCCTGCGGAAAGGACCTGTACCTGGTCACCAACGGTTACTTCGAGCCGCCCCTGCAGAATGATGCCGCCTTCCTCGGCGTCGTGACTGAGCATCGAGCGACCGGTATCGGCACCGGGCTGATAGCGCTCGTGCAATAGCTGCAACTTGCTGTCGGACAGGTCGCTGCCGACCTGGCG
>JAOUGX010000060.1 GCA_029865385.1 Gammaproteobacteria bacterium | reverse complement strand
CAAGTGATAAAGAGAATTGGTGCCACGCGGATTGACACATCTAGTCATGGTCGCTCATGTCAGCGCCACCATGGCAGGAGGCGGCGCGTGTATATAAAGGGGCGATCGGGCCCCCGCTACCAAATGAACGAAGGGCCCCTTGTGGGGCCCTTTTCATTTGGAAATGGAGAAGGCTTGAGCCTGCTCAGTATTTGTACACGGGATAATTGTATCTGGGGCGTTCGATGCCTTCGTACTTTGATTCCAGGAACGCCACGATATCGACCAATTGCGTTACAGTCATGATGTCGCCATAGATTGGCATGATGGATTGACCGTCATTTGATATCGGCTGCTTGAACGGATTCCGTGCCAGACGATGTGACGGATTAATGACCGACGTCACCAGTTCGCCGTAGGACTTTAATTGCGACACTTTGCCTCCGAGTGTAATCGTAACCGGGCCCAACTCCGAAGGCGAGGGCAGCTCCAGGTCTTTGATGATGTGACAAGCCGTGCATTCCAGTGCCACGAACGCTTCTTGACCGCGTATGGCATCGCCTTCCGGAAGGACAATTTCCTGATTCGCATTACTTCCGCTTTCGCACGCAGGAATACCTGCAATAGAGGCCGCAATCGCAACGATTAGCAGTGCTCGTTGCATATGAACTCCTTTGGTTGTGGCTTTATGGTGAGGTTCCGGGTTCCATAGTTAACACGCGAGCAACGTACAATATCATGCAGACGTATGGGTCTGCACGAAATCGTCAGCGGCCTGGAAAATGCGGGATCGTCGGTCGCCATCAAGTCGATCGAGTGCTTTAGTCATCATCACCTGGCGAGGATTGCCAGAGAAAAACGCCCTGTGCTTCTCGATGAAGCGCCAGTACAGGCCATCCACGACGTCGCACCAGGGGCCTTTACTGTAGTCGCTCATCTTGAGGAGATAGTTGGAACCGCAGATATAGGGTTTGGTGGCAAAAATACCGCCGTCGCTGAACAGCCCCATTCCATACACGTTCGGTCCCATGACCCAATCGGACGAGTCGACAAACATCTCCATGAACCAACGATGGGCGCTTTGCGGACGTATCTCACACAAAGTCATAAGATTGCCAAGCACCATCAGTCTGGGAATGTGGTGGGTCCAGCCGAGTCGCTGCGCGGTTTGTATCGCATCGTCAAGCGGCGGGATGCCGGTTGTACCCTCATACCAGGCATCAGTCATCTCGCGTTCGTGTGACCAGAAATTGCGCTTGTTCTGTTCGTCGCTGAACGATCTATAGATCCCACGAACAAACTCGCGCCAGCCAATCACCTGGCGTACGAATCCCTCGAGGCTCTGCAACGGAATCTCATCGGCACGATTCAGTACCTTACTGATGACTTCGGCCGGAGTAAGCAGCCCGAGATTTAAGCAGGGGCTCAGCAGACTGTGAAACACTGTCCGGGATCGCGTCGTTATGGCATCTTCATAGGGCCCGAACTGCCCGATTCGTTGCTCGACGAACCTGTCGAGCCAATGCAGCGCCTGTTCGCGTGTGGTCGGCCAGCGAAATTCTTGCGCGTTACCAGGGTGATTCGAGAATTCCTTCGCAACCAGATCGATCGCATCGACGACATGATCCGTAGGGCTTTCCCAGGCTATCGTCGGAGGCGTTACGCTCGATGGCAACTTGCGGCGATTATCCGCGTCGAAACTCCAGCGCTCCCCAAGCGGATGACCCGCATCGTCGACGAGAATGCCAAGCCTCCGTCGCTGTTGCTTGTAAAACTCGCCCATCAGCAGCCGCTTCTTGCCCTTGGCAAAGGCTGCAAACTCGTCGCGCGAGCACAAAAACATTGGCGATGACAACTCGGTTCGTTGCAAGTCTCGCGACGCTGCGAATTCGACCAGACGCTCTTCCATCGGCTTGTCTTCGATTTCAAAATGCGTAATTCTGCTCGTGTTCGTCTCTTGCAGCGCCTCGGCGAGTCGTGATTCGTAGCTCTGTGCATTCCTCGTATCAAGGACGTGGTAGTGGACGTCGTAACCGGCAGACACCAGTTCATCGGAGTAAGCGCGCATGGCCGCGATAAACAGCACAATCTTCTGCTGGTGGTGGCGAACGTAGGTGCAAAGGCCAGTGTCTTCGGCCATGAAGACACTGACTTCGGCTGCAGGTGGCAGGTGCTCGAGCGGAAACAGCTGATTGCCGAGAATGACGAGCATGGCTTTCGAATGTTTGTCGCCGGGCACTATGCTCGCCACTTAGCCTGCAATTGGTACATGAGCGAGTTCCTGCACAACACTTGTCTAGTCGCCCGTCGCAACTTGTTCAAAATCCTGGATCTCGATCATGACCTCGTTCCGCCGCAAGAACCAAGGAGTGAATGGGGCGTTGTAACGCGCCGAAACCGGCGTGCCGAGCGTCGAGATTCCATCATCGTCCAGTGCGCCCAGCAGCAAGCGTTCATGCTCCGCATAGTTTTCCTTGCTCCACGACCCACTGTAGCGGTGCACGGCAACCGTTCTTTCCGGTACCGAGCGGATGCGAACTCGCGGATCGTTTGGCACCGGCAGTGTTTCCAGTGTGTACTTTCGCTCCATTACAAACGCGTAGGTATAGAAGCCAATATCAGTACTACTTGCGGAGGATATGACAGGTGCAGTCATATTCATGGTCACGCTATCCCTGGCAGCGCGTGATTCGACTGGCGCTGTCATCGCCATTTTCTCGGACGTCTTGTTGTTACCGAAGATGTAGCCGGCCAGAATATTGAAGGCCTTGTTGCCAGCCGTCGCGTAAGTACCCTCGACGACGGTCTCGGCGACGATGTAGGGCTCGTAGTGGCGGATTTCGTAAGCGTCCGTCGACACCAGAACTTCGTATTGCGGTTTCTCTGCGGCCATTGCATTCACTCCGGTCAGCACCAATGCCGCCAAGGCCCACGCCAGTACCTTTCGACTCGACATGACCACTATCTCCTTAAGCTAATTCAACCAGAATAAGGCTGTGTCGAAAACGGAGGCTTCTGCTTCGTAAGCATTTGTATCCATATGTATCGGCAGTAGCCGCAATTTTGGATGTTGGCATCCGGATTTGATTGAATTTCCGTAATTCCACAGGCATGGTCGCCGAATGACTCAGCATGAATACGTGTTCATTGCCATCTCGGTAATTCTCGGTCTTGCGCTGACGCGCCTGCTTCATACCGCCGCTGGTCTTATCCGTGCACACAAGCGCGTGACCTTTCACTGGGCTACCGCGCTGTGGGGCGGCGTAATCATGCTTTTCATTTTGCAGCTGTGGTGGGTCGGCTGGGAGCTGCGTACCGTCATGGATTGGACCATAATCGATTTTTTCGTACTGGTGATTGGTTCGATATTCGTCTACGGCGCAGCCGATCTCGCATTGCCGACGGAGGACTACGATATTTCCAGCAATAAAGAGCTGGTCTTTCTGCAGCACAGCCGCTCATTCGGACGATGGTCGGCGCTCTCGATGCTTGGCTATTTTTGTGTCGGTCCGCACGTCAACATAACAATGCTCGGAAATTCGCCGCTGCTTTCGGTCTTGTTCCCGGCAATTGGCGCCGGTCTCATGCTGCTGGTTGCATTGAAGCCGACATGGTTTGAGTTTCTTTCAGTCATGTTCGCAGGCTATGCAATTGTTATCCTTTACCTGACGGCCTGATTGTTCAGATCTCCGGGTTTCTCCGTGCGCAGGCAACTCCGCGTCAGCCAAGCAGATTACGAGCACGGCTTGCGCCGCTTCGACCAGGGATCCCTGGCGTCGCCGGCGCTGTTGTAAGGATCGGTACGCACGACCTGAAGCGGTTCGAGTTCCAATACCTCGATTTCACCCATCCACACGTTGCGGCCCCGGGTGTCCGTGAAGACCCGGGGAGGGGGCCGCTGCAAACGTACGGTATCGCCCGATTTGGGCTCGGAATCGCTGCTCATTCGCTCTTTCCCTGCTACTCCAACCTGGTCGGTAGACTACAGAGCCTTTACATAACATTGTGTGAACTCGGTCAAGAATCGGGCCTGGGTCGCCGCTATGCGCGGTTCCGCTGAGTCTCAACCCCGACTGTTTGTCACGATCAGCCGGACTATCGACGTTGCGCCTGGTGGGGCGGGTGCATTATAATCGCGCGCCTGCTGCATGGGCCGGCCCTTTGGGCGGGTCTTCGCAGGCAACCGCTCACCACGGTTATGGCAGATGGAAAGCCCCTCGATGGGCTTTTTTGTTGCCCGATCGAAATTGCCCGGTGGCGAATGGAGCAGTATACGAATGGGCCTTGAGCCCATTTTTTATTTGTAAAACAATGAGTTAAGTGTAGGCGTAAGCATCGCATGGTTCGGGACGAACTGAAAAACCTGCTGGAACCGGTTGTCGAGGGTCTCGGCTACGAGCTTACGGATATAGAAGTCAGGGTTGGCGGCAAAGACGGGGTAGTCCGGCTTTTCATCGACAGGCCGGAGGGCATTGGCCTGCAGGACTGCGAAGCAGTCAGCCGCCAGGTCAGCGCGACGCTCGATGTCGAGGACCCGTTGCCGGGGCATTACGTGCTGGAAGTATCGTCGCCCGGCCTGGATCGGACACTGACGAAAGTTGAACATTTTCAGAGATTTACAGGGGAAATGGTAAAGGTAAAGCTGCGATTTCCGCTCGACGGGCGACGCAATTACCGCGGTTCGCTGAAATCGGCCACCGAAGAAAATATCGAGATCGAAGTCGACGGCGAGTCGTACCGACTGCCACTGGCGACGATCGAATCTGCACGACTGGTCCCGTCTTTGTGACGGGAAACACCGGAGTTTTGAGGACATGAGCAAAGAGATTCTGATGGTTGTCGACGCCGTATCGAACGAGAAAGGCGTCGAAAAACAAATCATCTTTGAGGCCATTGAGGCCGCACTGGCATCGGCTACTCGCAGACGACATGGCGAGGATATCGACGTGCGCGTCGCTATCGATCGCACAACAGGGGAATACGACACCTTTCGCCGTTGGCTGGTGTTTGCCGACGACTCGACCGAGCTCGAGTTCCCCGATCGTGAACTGCGCATGATCGATGCAGTGGATGTCGATCCGAATGCGGAGCCCGGCGGGTACGTCGAAGTACCGATGGAGTCCGTCGAGTTCGGCCGCATTGCAGCCCAGACAGCAAAGCAGGTCATCGTGCAGAAAGTGCGCGAGGCGGAGCGCGAGCAGGTGGTTGAAGAGTACAAGGACCGCGAGGGAGAGCTTCTGTCGGGCCTGGTCAAACGCGTTGACCGTAACGGCGTCTACATCGACCTTGGCGGCAATGCCGAAGGATTCGTTTCACGCGACCAGATGGTGCCGCGCGAGCCGGTACGTCCGCAGGACCGCATGAAAGCGTTGCTGACCGAGGTTCGTTCCGAGCCGCGCGGGCCGCAATTGTTCATGACCCGTACCTCGCCGCAGTTCCTGGTCGAGCTGTTCAAGATCGAAGTACCGGAAGTCGGGCAGGGCCTGATCGAAATTCTCGGGGCTGCCCGCGATCCGGGTCTGCGGGCAAAGATTGCCGTCAAGAGCAACGATACTCGAATCGATCCGGTCGGCGCTTGCGTCGGCATGCGTGGGTCGCGAGTTCAGGCTGTGTCGAACGAGCTCGCGGGTGAGCGGGTTGACATCATCCTGTGGGACGAAAATCCGGCGCAATTCGTTATTAACGCGATGTCTCCGGCTGAAGTGCAATCGATCATTGTGGACGAGGATGCTCACAGCATCGATATCGCTGTGGACGAAGACAAGTTATCCCAGGCAATCGGTCGCGGCGGCCAGAACATCCGCCTTGCCAGTGAGTTGACCGGCTGGGAACTGAACGTGATGACGGAAACCGACGCGGAACAGAAAAGCGAGTCGGAGATGCGCGAGCTGCTCGAACTGTTCACGAAACAATTGGACGTGGACGAGGAAGTGGCACTCATCCTGGTACAGGAAGGATTTTCCACGATAGAGGAAGTGGCTTACGTGCCGACCTCCGAACTGGTCGAGATCGAGGAGTTCGACGAGGATATCGTCAACGAACTGCGAAATCGCGCGCGCGATGTATTGCTCACGCAGGCAATCGTTCGGGAAGAAAAAATCGACGAGGCAGAGCCCGCGGACGACTTGTTGAGTCTCGACGGGATGGACCGCGGACTGGCATTCAAGCTGGCGAGTGAAGGTGTCGTCACACGCGAGGATCTTGCAGAACTCGCAACGGACGATCTTCTCGAAATCAATGATATGGATCAGGAAGAAGCGGCGGCGTTGATCATGAAAGCGCGTGCCCACTGGTTCGAAGCCGAGCAGCAGGCCTGATCGCTGTTATTTCTGGAGATGGACAATGGCTGAAGTCACGGTCGCACAATTTGCCGACGTACTGAAAGTACCGGTTGAGAAGCTGATATCGCAACTCGACGAGGCCGGTATAAAGGTTAAGGGGTCGGACGATACGATCAGCGAGGATGCGAAGCTCGAGTTGCTTACGCACCTGCGGCGCAGCCATGGCCAGGACGAAGGTTCGGCAACCAGCGGAGCACCGCGTCGTATCACTCTGAAGCGCAAGTCGCAGACGGAATTGCGGCTGTCCGGCGCGCAAGGCCGGTCGCGCACGGTCAACGTCGAAGTTCGGCGCAAGCGCACCTACATCAAGCGCGATGTGCTGGAGAAGCAGGCGCAGAAAGATCAGGAAGAGCTGGATCGAAAGCGCCAGGCAGAACAGGACAAAATCGACGCGGAGCGTAGTGAGCAGGAGCGTCTTAAGGCCGAGAAAGAAAAGCAGGTTCAGGCAGCAGAAGAAGACAAGCGCCGCGCGGAAGAGGCGAAACAGCAGGCCGAGGTTGAAGCCCGCGAAGCTCGAGAAGCGCGTGAGGGCCGTGAGCAAGCGGCCGCCGCTGAAGAAAAGGCCCGTATTGAGAGGGCGGAACAGGACGCGCGCGAACGACGCAGCAAGGAAAAAGAGAAGCGCAAGAAAGCACCGGAAACGCGCTATGGTCGTCAGGAGTTGCATGTTGCAGGCGACAAGAGCGGCCGGCGCAAGCGCAAAGCACCCGCCCGCCGCAGGGCGGTAGCGGTGAGTGGCGACAGCCAGCACGGCTTTGCCATGCCGACGGCTCCGGTAGTTCGCGAAGTCGAGATTCCGGAGGGCATTGCCGTATCGGAACTGGCACAACGCATGGCCGTGAAAGGTAATGAAGTCGTCAAGGTGCTGTTCAACATGGGCGCGATGGTGACGATCAACCAGGTCATCGATCAGGACACGGCTATTCTGGTGGTCGAGGAACTCGGCCATATCGCAAAGCCGGTCAGTGGCACCAGTATCGACGAGCAGCTTCTGGCCAACGAAATGCCGGATGGCGAAGGCGAAAAAGTTCCGCGCGCTCCTGTGGTTACGATCATGGGCCATGTCGACCATGGCAAGACCTCGCTTCTCGACTACATACGTCGCACCAAAGTGGCGGCGGGCGAAGCCGGCGGCATTACCCAGCACATCGGCGCATACCATGTCGAGACCAGCAAGGGCCAGATTACGTTTCTCGATACGCCTGGCCATGCGGCATTCACGGCAATGCGGGCACGCGGAGCGCAGGCCACGGATATCGTGATTCTGGTCGTAGCAGCCGACGACGGCGTGAAGCCACAGACAGTCGAAGCTATTCAGCACGCCAAAGCGGCGGGTGTACCGATCGTTGTTGCGATCAACAAGATCGACAAAGAGAGTGCCGACGCAGAACGGGTCCGCAGCGAACTTTCGCAACACGAAGTCATTTCGGAAGCATGGGGTGGCGAGAACCAGTTTGCCGAAGTGTCGGCACATACGGGCGAGGGTGTCGATGCATTGCTGGACGCGGTGCTGCTGCAGGCCGAAATGATGACGCTCGAAGCGGTGGCCGAGGGCCCGGCGCAGGGCATCGTCATCGAGTCCAGTCTCGAGAAGGGACGAGGCGCCGTCGCAACGCTGCTGGTACAGGCAGGAACCCTGCAACAGGGTGACATGATCATCGCGGGCGAGGAATACGGACGCATCCGTAACATGTTCGATGAAACGCAGCAGTCGATTACGTCCGCAGGCCCGTCAACTCCGGTGCTTGTGCTGGGCCTGTCAAAGACACCGAGCGCGGGCGATGACTTCCTGGTAGTGAAAAACGAACGCAAGGCAAGAGAGGTCGCCGAGTTCCGACAGGCCAAGGCACGTGAGTCGAAACTCGCGCAGCAGCAGGCTTCGAAACTCGAAGACATGTTCAGCCAGATGAACGAAGGCGGCACTAAAGTCGTGCCGGTGCTGATCAAGTCCGATGTTCATGGCAGTGCCGAAGCGCTGCGTGACGCGCTCAACAAACTGTCGACAGACGAAGTAAGCGTCAAGGTGATCAGCTCCGGCGTCGGTGGAATTACCGAGTCGGATGCGACCCTTGCCGCCGCGTCGAAAGCAGTCATCATCGGCTTTAACGTTCGTGCCGATGGCGCGGCGAGATCGGCGATGAAAGAGTCGGGCGTGGATGTTCGTTATTACAGCATCATTTACGAAGCCATTGACGACGTTAAGGCAGCGCTTAGCGGACTGCTGGCCCCGGAAATTCGGGAGAACATCGTCGGCCTGGCCGAGGTGAAGGACATCTTCCAGTCACCCAAGTACGGCAACGTTGCGGGTTGTATGGTGACGGAGGGATACGTCAAGCGATCCAATCCGATTCGTGTGCTGCGGGACAACGTGGTTATCTACGAGGGCGAGCTCGAGTCACTGCGCCGCTTCAAGGATGCCGTGAACGAAGTTCGTGCCGGAACCGAATGTGGTATAGGCGTTAAGAACTATAACGATGTCAAGGTCGGCGACCACATCGAGTGTTTCGAGCGCGTCGAAATAGCGCGCACGATCGACTAAGCGCCGCCGGCTTTTGGTATTGGATTTTTTGACATGCCACGCGAGTTTTCACGACACCAGCGCCTCGCTGCCGAACTGATGCGCACACTCAGCGATGTGCTGCGCTTCGAGATCAAGGATCCGGGGGTTGCGGGTGTCTCGCTGACGAAAGTCGATTTGAGTCGCGACCTCAGTGTCGCCGTTGTGTATTTCAGCCTGTTGCAACCGGATGACGATCCGCAACCTGCAATCGACGGATTGCGGCGAGCGGCTGGGTTTCTGAGGAGCAAGCTGGGACAGGCGATGAAGATCCGGCACGTGCCCGAATTGCGCTTCAAGCACGATGACAGCATGGCACATGCGGACCGGATCAGCCGACTCATTGACGCTGCGAATCGAACCGGCAGCGAAGGCTAAGGCTGCATGAACGCGGGTACTCAGAGCCGGCCGGTGCGAGCGGCGGTTGACGGCCTGTTGCTGCTGAACAAGCCGGCGGGCCTTACATCTAACCAGGCCTTGCAGAAGGTCAAACGGCTGCTGAACGCGAAAAAGGCCGGTCACACCGGGAGTCTCGATCCGGCCGCTACGGGCATGTTGCCGCTGTGTTTCGGCGAAGCCACCAAGGTTTGCGCCTACTTGCTGGAAGCGGATAAGACCTACCGTGTCACGGGCCGACTGGGCGAGGCCACGGATACGGGCGACGCGGACGGCGAGGTCATCGATACCGCTGATATACCGGCGCTCGACAGGGACGACTGGGACCGGGTATTGCAGTCATTTGTCGGCAATATCGAGCAAGTTCCGCCGATGTACTCGGCGTTGAAAAAGGACGGCAAGCGACTGTATGAACTGGCGCGAAAAGGACAGGTTGTAGAGCGCGAAGCTCGGCCGGTAAGGATTAACTGGATTGAACTCATAGAGTTGAGCGGCAAGCGGCTGGTGTTCCGCGTGAGCTGCTCGAAGGGCACCTACGTTCGGACACTGGTCGAGGATGTCGCTAAAGCGGCCGGAACGATAGCCCATACCGCCAATTTGCACAGGGAGACGGTCGGCAACTTCAGGGCCGAAGACATGCTCGATCTGCCCGGTGCCGAACAGGTGGCGGCGGGCGGCGCAGAGGCGCTCAGAGCACGGCTGTTACCCGCTGATAGCGCACTGTCCGACTGGCCCAGCGCACGGGTCGGCCAGGCCGATGCAGAGCGGTTCAGCGGTGGCCAGCGTATCGGACCGGGCGCGATACCTCAGGGACTTACCGGCTATGTTCGTGTTTATGACGAGGCAGACCGCTTTGTCGGTATCGGGGAGCTGGCAGAAGACGGCAGATTGGCCCCGCGGCGGATATTTCGTTAGCCGTGCCGATGGCAAAATGACCGCGAAATACCCTGTTTTTTATGTGTCTTAGACTATTAACCGGCCGAATGAGACGCTAGAATAGCGCGCTCAAAATAAGGGCCAGACGATACAGAGAACGATTGGAGTTTCTTAAAGATGTCACTTACAAGTGAGAGCAAGAGCAGCATAGTCGCGGAATACGCCCGCGCAGAATCCGACACCGGTTCGCCTGAGGTTCAGGTGGCACTGTTGTCCGCACGTATTGCAGAGCTGACCGACCACTTCGGTAAGCACTCAAAAGATCATCATTCCCGTCAAGGTCTGCTGAAGATGGTTAACAAGCGACGCAAGTTGCTCGACTATCTCAAGAGCAGAGATCAGGACCGGTATCGCGAGCTTATCGAACGGCTCGGTTTGCGCCGCTAGTTTCTACGCGGCATTTCAGGCAATGAAGCAGCTGATCGGTCGGCCCTGAGACGGGCACACGACGGATTCTTCGCGCCTCCAGTATTTAATCAATCAGGTATTACAGTGAAATCGACGACAAAATCGTTCCAATATGGGGAACATCAGGTAACTATAGAAACGGGCGCAATTGCGCGGCAGGCCGACGGCGCAGTACTGGTCAACATGGCCGACACGGCCGTGCTGGTCACCGCGGTAGGCAGGAAGCAGGCAGATCCGGGCCGGGATTTCTTTCCGCTGACGGTCAACTACCAGGAAAAGACTTACGCAGCCGGTAAGATTCCGGGTGGCTTTTTTAAACGCGAAGGCCGTCCTAGTGAAAAGGAAACGCTGGTATCGCGTCTGATCGATCGACCGATTCGACCGCTTTTTCCGAAAGGATTCAAGAACGAAGTCCAGGTTATTGCGACTGTCGTGTCGCTCAATCCGGACGTTGATCCCGACGTGCCAGCGCTCATCGGTGCTTCCGCCGCACTGGCTATTTCCGGAATGCCCTTTGCCGGACCGATAGGTGCCGCCAAGGTCGGTTACAAGGACGGACAGTACATATTGAACCCGGGCGTTGCGGCTCTTGCGGATTCGCAGCTCGAACTGGTTGTCGCCGGCACCGCCGACGCTGTACTGATGGTCGAGTCCGAAGCGAAATCGCTTTCCGAGGAAGTGATGCTTGGCGCCGTGGTCTTCGGCCACGAGCAGATGCAGACCGCCATCAAGGCAATCAACGAACTCGCGGCCGAGGTAGGCAAACCTGCATGGGATTGGGCGGCTGCACCGGCCGATGCCGATCTGGACACCGCGGTTGCCGCGGTTGCCAGCGAAGGCCTGGCTGCTGCCTATAAGATTTTCGACAAGATGGATCGTCAGGCGAGCGTGGCAACGATAAAGGCGGCCGCTGTCGAAACCGTTGCGGGCGCCGCGGATGCCAAGTGGACCGCGGAGCAGGTGCAGGGCGCGTTGTCAAAACTCGAAAAGAAAATCGTACGGGATCGCGTTCTCGGCGGCGCACCGCGAATCGACGGGCGCGATCACAAGACAGTTCGCCCGATCGATGTGCAGGTTGGCGTGCTGCCGCGAGCACACGGCTCGGCAATTTTTACCCGCGGTGAGACGCAGGCAATCGTCGTAACCACGCTGGGCACGGGCCGAGACGCACAGATCATCGATGCGATAGAAGGCGAGCGCAAAGAAGCGTTCATGCTGCATTACAATTTTCCGCCGTATTGCGTCGGCGAAACCGGCTTTGTCGGCTCGCCGAAGCGCCGCGAGATCGGCCACGGGAAGCTGGCGAAACGCGGCATCCAGGCTGTCATGCCGTCGATGGAAAAATTTCCGTATGTTATTCGCGTGGTCTCCGAGATTACCGAGTCGAACGGATCGAGCTCGATGGCTTCGGTTTGCGGTACCAGCCTTGCACTAATGGATGCAGGCGTACCAACTGCTGCGCCGGTTGCTGGCGTGGCCATGGGCCTGGTCAAGGAGGGCGAAAAGTTTGCGGTATTGACGGATATCCTCGGTGACGAAGATCACCTCGGCGACATGGATTTCAAGGTAGCCGGAACCGATGGCGGCATCACTGCGCTGCAGATGGACATCAAGATCCAGGGCATCACCAGGGAAATCATGAGCAAGGCTCTGAACCAGGCAAAGGATGCCCGGCTGCATATTCTCGGAGAAATGGCGAAAGTCATTTCCGTACCACGGGAAAAGATGTCCGAATGGGCGCCTACTATTATTACTTTCAAGATCGACCCGGAGAAAATTCGCGAAGTCATCGGCAAGGGCGGCGCTGTCATCCGTGCGATGACGGAAGAAACCGGTGCCACGATAGATATCGAAAACGACGGCACTGTCAGAATTGCATCCGTTGATGGCGCATCCGGCAGAGAAGCCCTTCGTCGAATCGAACTCATCACCGCGGACGTCGAAGTTGGCCGGGTCTACGAAGGCAAGGTCGCACGCCTGATGGATTTCGGTGCTTTTGTGACGATTTTGCCGGGTAAGGACGGTCTGGTGCATATCTCGCAGATCTCCAACGAGCGTGTCGAGAAAGTGAGCGACAAGCTGGCCGAAGGCGATGTAGTCAAGGTCAAGGTGCTGGAAGTGGACCGTCAGGGTCGTGTTCGCCTTTCGATGAAGGAAGTCGAAGCCGCCTGAGCAGCTTCACAGACGGACAAAAAACGGCGCTACAGGGCGCCGTTTTTTTTTCTAGCTAAGAAAGAGAGGTATAGAAGCGGAGTGGTTCACATGCCCGGCAGCGCATGGCCATCGGGTGATGGTTCGTTGATCCTGGCTTCCAGAAATTCAATGATCCGATGCGGCAGGTAAAACTTGGGCCGCCACGGCGTGCCTCCGTTTATGAAACCTACGTGTCCGCCACGGTCGCTGACTTCCAGCGTTACCGAGCTCGACAGCATCTCCTCGCCGGGAATGATATCCGGCGTCATGAACGGATCATCAAGTGAGTTGATAATCAGGGTGGGGCGTTCTATGCCGGCCAGAAACCCTTGCGAACTGCAGCGGTTGTAGTATTCGTCCTTGCCTGAGAAACCATGAAGCGGCGCGGTCACGGCGTCGTCAAATTCAGCGAAGGTACGCGCCGCCATGGTTCGCTTCCAGTCAAATGCGGCGGTATGCGGGTCGAATTTTCGCCGCACAGACACTTTCATTCGCTTTAGTAAGTGTGCTTGATAAAACCTTGAAAAACCTTGACTTAATGCGTCCGCACACTTGTGCAAATTCAACGGGACGCTGACCGCGGCGGCGGCGTGCAGTGGCGTTGCCATTCCGTCTTCGCCGAGGTATTTCAGCAGGACGTTACCTCCCAGCGAGTAGCCCGCGGCCATTATGGGTCCGGCGTAACCGTCCGTTCGAAGCTTGCCGAGGAAATACCGTAGGTCGTTCGTTTCCCCTGCGTGGTATCGGCGTGGGAGGCGATTCCTGTAGTCGCCACAATCCCGGAAATGCAGTACGGCGGCGTTCCATCCGTGCTCTTTTGCCGCCTGCAGGAGTTGCCTTGCATAAGCCGATTCGGCGGAGCTCTCGAGCCCGTGCAGGACCACCAGGAGCGGCGATTCACCCGACGCCGCATCCACGGACTCTGACAGCCAGTCAACGACGGTTACGTCGCCATCCGGCAATTCAAGTTCGCGGCGGGTCAAGCTGGGGCGCGGAGCCCTGGCCATCGGCAGCGACGGGTAAATTGTCTGTGCATGGCGGTTTTTCAGCCAGTTGGCGGGCCGGAAAGGGCTGCTGATGATGCGGTTAACGGGCGAGCTATCCATAGATGAAATATGCAATTCGACTTCTCGGGAAGCCAGTGCAGGTTTTGCACTCCAGCTAAAAAAAAGCCCCCCGCTTGCGCGGGGGGCTCGCCATGGAGTGAAAACTCCTTCAGGCATTCACAGCAGGGGGCGGGGGAGCGTGTCCCTGCTGCAGTGCACAAAATAGGGGATTGGCCGCTGGCTGTCAAGCAAAAAAAGTGGGCCTAGCCGACCTTCTTGCGGTCCTCGGTCTTGGCGTTTTCGCCGTCGCTGTCGCGGGAGCCGCCCATTAGCCGTTGAAGGACTTCTTCCTGCAGCGATTTCCAACGGCTGAAGTTCTTTTGGGCGATGTCTGCGACGGCACCGACCGGGTCAACGCCGACAACGCGTTTTACCTGCCCACGGATGTTTTGTTGCTGGGTCATGAACAGTTTGAGGCTCTGCTCCATGTAATTTGCCATGAAGCCCGGGACCACCTTGCCGTAAGAGCGAATAACCTGGGACAGGAAGTCCTCGCTCATTATGGCCTCGCCATGCTGCTCCTGTTCACTGATGACCTGCAATAGTATGGAGCGGGTGATGTCATCGCCGCTTTTCTTGTCGATGACCACAAAGTCTATTTTCTTTAAGACGAGGTCTTTGACGTCCGAAAGCGTGATGTAGCGACTTTCGTCGGTGTCGTACAAACGTCGATTAGGATATTTCTTGATGACGCGGGCTGTACTCATTGATTAATCCTTTGTGGCCCTGCCTCGAACCGGACGGCGATTACTCTACATCTGAACAGTCACCGGAAGCCCGGCGGCGGTCAAAGTGTGTAATAGGTCGTTGTTTCAAAAGGCTCTGAGCCGGAATGCCGCCTACGATAGCCCATTTCTTGCTGCAGCCAAAGCGTATTTGCTCCATGGGATCGCTGTTTGGCTAACCAGGCGATTGATGTCCCAGTTCTGTATCGCCCAATCCCAGATATCGCAAAGCCTGCCGGACGCCAGATCCTGTGGTGGCATCTGGCCGAGCGCGTCCAGGGCAGCCGCCAGGGTTTGCGTCGCCAGATCCGCTTGCAGTGCGGGCGCACCGGTTTGTTTGCTCAGTTTCTGACCCGCATCGTTTTTAATGACCGGAATATGTAAATAGCGTGGAGCGGCGAATCCGAGCAGGGCCTGAAGATACAGTTGGCGAGGTGTCGAATCCATGAGATCGATTCCTCGCACAACCTCGGTGACTTTCTGCTGCTCGTCGTCGGCAACCACGGCCAGGTGATAGGCAATCAGGCCGTCACGGCGCTTGATTACGAAGTCGCCCGATTCCACCTCGAGCCGTTGCATCTGATGCCCCTGCAAGCCGTCGTCGAATGCCACGGGCTGACTGTTGGTCAGGACGCGTATGGCTACTCGTTTGCGGGATCGGTTGCCGTTTCGGCAGGTACCCGGGTAGATGGCACCGAGCGGCCCGCGCGGCACGCCTGCGAGGTCTTTTCGACTGCAGGAACATGGGTATGCCAATCGGTCCAGCCGGAGGCGCTCGATCAATTGGATATGGCGCGCGGCGTTGGCGCTCTGATAACTGACCGGGCCGTCCCATTCGAAGCCGAACGCCTCCAGTATCGCGACGATCTCGTGGTCGGCCCCCGGCTGCTCGCGCGGTGGGTCGATGTCCTCGATACGCAGTAGCCACTTGCCGCCCGCCGACTTGGCCTGCAGATAGCTGGCACAAGCGGCCAGCAGTGAACCGAAATGCAAGGGCCCGGTCGGAGACGGCGCGAACCTGCCTGTATACGGCGGCAATTCACCGTCAGATAGGTTGTCAGCTGCTGATTTCGAGTCGGTCAATCGGACTGCCGAAATGCTGGACCCTTATCTATAGCGGTCGTCACGATCCCGAAATTGCCGTTCGGACATCTCACGGCGTTCCTGTGCTTCAAGGCACAATGTCGCAACGGGGCGAGCCTCCAGTCGTTTCAGACCGATCTCTTCGCCGGTTTCCTCGCAGTATCCGTACGAGCCATCTTCGATTCTGG
Source organism: Gammaproteobacteria bacterium (assembly GCA_029865385.1). Classification (GTDB taxonomy): domain Bacteria; phylum Pseudomonadota; class Gammaproteobacteria; order Steroidobacterales; family Woeseiaceae; genus JAKEGN01. The sequence continues at coordinate 4,013 of JAOUGX010000060.1, read as the reverse complement.
CGATCGCCGAGTTGATCTTGCGCAGAAGCTTGCGCTCCCGGTCACGTGTTCGAAGCTCCAGCCCGAACTCGGACTCCTGGGTTGCTCTGTCGTTCGGATCCGGGAAGTTCGCAGCCTCATCCTGCATGTGATGAACGGTGCGATCGACTTCGTTCATGAGTTCCCGTTTCCAGGCATTCAGAATGGCAGCGAAGTGCTCCAACTGCTCTTTGCTCATGTAGTTCTCGCCGCGTTTCGCAACGTATGGCTCGATACCGTGAATCGGACCGGTTAGCATATCGCTACGCGATCGGGACCTGCTTGCCGTCGCAACCCTTCCGCGCGACTTTGGTAACGGCGACTTCCTGCGGCTAACCGCCTTTTTCGCTGATTTCTTGCGACTGGTCGGTTTCTTTGCCGTTACTTTCTTCTTGCTTACCGATTTCTTGCGGCTCGCAGTTTTCTTAGCCGACTTCTTCCTAGCCGGCTTGTTCTTGGCCGCTGGCTTTTTGGCAGCCGCCTTTTTCCTGGAAGGTTTCTTTTTCGCAGCCGGCTTCTTGCGGGCAGCTTTCTTCTTCGAAGCTTTCTTTTTCGAGGTTTTTCGACTTGTAACTTTCGATTTGGTCACTTTGGATTTCTTACCTGCTGATTTCTTTCGGGACGACGACTTACGCGATGCAGCCTTCTTGCGTGAGGCGGCGGCGCTGGCGCGCTTCTTGCTCGCAGCTTTTCTTGCGGCCATTATTGACTCCTGCCGGTCCGAGAAAAACGCGGAATTATACATTGCCTGCGGTCACATGGAAGCCCGAAAACAAGGCTTTTTCGACCCATTTCGTATTGGCGGTGCCGGAACGCCTTAAGCAGGCGATTCAGGACCGGCGGCCGTGCGTCCATCCTGTGCCCGGGGCGCTCGTTCAAGGACACAATACGGCAAAGGAAGCTGCCGACCTTTTCAATCGTTTTGTCGAATGAATTCCATTACACTAGCCGAATTTGACGGGCAATTGGCTAACACCATCAGATGCGATTAAGCAAGATCAAGCTCGCCGGCTTCAAATCGTTCGTAGATCCCACAATCATTCCGTTTCCCAGCAATCTCGTCGGAGTTGTTGGGCCTAACGGATGTGGCAAATCGAATGTCATCGATGCCGTGCGATGGGTAATGGGAGAGAGTTCTGCCAGCCGCCTGCGTGGCGACTCGATCACGGATGTCATTTTCAATGGATCGAGCTCCAGGAAGCCGATTGGCGCCGCGTCGGTGGAGCTGCTGTTCGACAATTCCGAGACTACGCTTGAGGGGCAGTACGCCAAGTACGCCGAAATTTCGATCCGCCGTGAAGTATCACGAGACGGCATATCGAACTATTTCTTGAACGGCACGCGTTGTCGCAGAAAGGACATCACCGGTGTCTTCCTCGGAACCGGGCTGGGCCCACGAAGCTATTCGATTATCGAACAAGGAATGATCTCGAGGATTATCGAGGCGAAGCCCGAAGAGATGCGCGTTTTCATTGAAGAGGCGGCCGGCATCTCCAAGTACAAGGAACGTCGGCGCGAGACTTCCAACCGAATCAAGCACACACGCGAAAACCTGGATCGACTGCAGGACCTGCTCGAAGAGGTTGAAAAGCAGCTCAAGCATCTGGATCGTCAGGCGAAGACAGCAGAGCGCTACGGTCGCCTCAAGGAAGAAGAGCGTAGAACTGCGGCAGAATTGCTTGTGCTGAGACTGTCCGATCTGGACAAGCGTGCCAAGTCTTCCTCATCGGTGTTGAATGAGAAAGAAACAGCGCTGCAGGCGATCATCGCCGAGCAACGAAAGATCGAAGCGCAAATGGAAGAAGCGCGTGTCAGGCAAACTGAGTTTGGCGACGAGTTCAATGCGGTCCAGGCGCGTTTCTACAAATCCGGTTCAGAAATCGCCCGGCTCGAACAATCCATCGAGCATGCCAGAGAACTGCGCGAGCGGCAGAAACAGGACTTGGAGCAGGCGATTCTCGGCGCCAAGGAAATTGCCGATCACATAAACAAGGATCAGAGCGAAATTGCACAGTTGGAACTGTCACTGAGTGAGCTCGTTCCGGGCCTTGAACAGGCCAGGGAGGTTGAGCGCCGTTCGATCGAGTCGCTTGGGCGTGCGGAGCAGGCACTTGCCGACTGGCAAACCCAGTGGGACGAGTACACTCTGAAGTCGAATGAAGTTCTGCAAATTCGAAATGTCGAGCATTCCCGAGCGGAGCAAATCGAGTCACGCGTTCAAAGCCTGGCAGAACGTCGCCGCAAACTGGACGAGACTGAATCTCTTACAAGCCTCGACGAACTAAAGTCCAACTTCGAGAAGCTGCAGGTGCAGGAACAGCGCAAGCGGCATGCCCGAGACGAGTTTGACCGACACCTCACCGACGTCAGCGAGAAAATCCAGAAGTTGCGCGAGCAGGATCAAAAGCTGACGAAGCTGGTCGATGAACGTCGCACAGTACTGCAATCGGCACAGTCGAAATACGCTTCACTTGATGCAGTTCAGAAAGCAGCGCTCGGTCAAAGTGACGAGAGCATTCAGAGTTGGCTCGCAGCAGCCGGAATTGACGGCGCAAATCGCGTTGCACAATCACTCGATGTAGAACAGGGGTGGGAGCGAGCGGTTGAAACTGTGCTCGGCGATTACCTGCAGGCAATTTGCGTGGCCGACGTCGCATCTGCCGCGGCGAGCCTGGCCGAGCTTAAAGACGGAAAGGCGACACTGCTGGTTGAGTCGCCTGCCGTCGAATCGCTCGAGTCGGGCGCAGCGACGCTTGCAGGCAAAGTTAGTAAAGCACCCCAGGCGGTGCTTGATTTGCTGCGCACTGTCAGGGTAGCTGAGTCACTGCCAAAGGCGCTGGCGATTCGCGAACAGATTGGTGACGCTGGCTCCGTGGTAACGCGGGATGGCATCTGGCTCAGCCAGCATTGGTTGCGCGTTACGCGCGACAAGGACGCCAACGCCGGCATTCTCGGTCGTGAGCACGAGATGCGGCGACTGAAAGCGGAAATCCGTGAGATTCAGGCGCGAGCGGATAGTGCGCGAAAGCTAATGCAGGATGGCCGTACACGCCTGGTGCAACTCGAGGAAAGGCGCGAGGCACTGCAGCGAGACGCAGCGGCATTGCTCAAAGAATATTCGGAAACGAAATCCAGCCTGGATGCGGCTCGGTATCAATTTGACCAGGCTACCGCACGACGCGCGGCGGTTGCAGAAGAGAGCAGTGAGATCGAGCGGGAGCAGTTTGCCGCCGAAGAATCGATCCGCCAGTCCAAAGCGCAACATGCTCAGGCGGTATCCAATCTTGCGGAGCTATCCAAGCAACGGGAAGTGCTCGAGTCACGCCGTGAGGAATTGCGCGCGGAGTTGCAACGAGTTCGGGCGCAGGCAGAACAGGACCGGCAGATCGCGCAAGACATGGCGATTCAGTTCGAAAGTCGAAAGACCAGCAAGGAGTCCGCCGCCCAAAGTTTGCAACGGATGGAATCGCAGCGCCGTCATTTCAGGACCCGCGAGCAGGACATCACGCAGCAATTGGCACAAAGCGAAGAGCCATTGGCACAAAACAAAGCGTTATTGGCGAAGCAGCTGCAGGTCCGGGTTAACGTCGAGGCCGAAATGGCCGAAGCGCGGCGGAAAGTGGAATCCGTTGAGAATAATTTGCGAGATCTGGATCAGACTCGCATGCAACTGGAGCAATCCGTAGACACAGCGCGATCCGAAGTCGGTGAAGCGAAAATGGCCGTGCAGGAGATTCGTGTTCGCCGCGAGGGACTGGCAGAGCAATTTGACAAGACAGGTTACGATCTTGAGCCGCTCGCTCAGGGTATGGACGAGAACGCAGCTATTGCGGGCTGGGAGGAAAAACTTGAGCGAACGCGCGGCAAGGTCGATCGCCTTGGGCCGATCAACCTTGCGGCAATTGATGAGTTCAAGGAGCAATCGGAACGCAAGGAATACCTGGATTCGCAATTGACGGACCTCAACGACGCGCTTGCTACGCTGGAAGGCGCGA
>JAOUGX010000008.1 GCA_029865385.1 Gammaproteobacteria bacterium | reverse complement strand
GTACCTGCAGAAAAAATGGCACGGCCTGGCCGAGCATCCACTGGTCGGTGAGACACGCATGGTCGGTCTGATCGGAGCGCTCGAACTCGTAAAGAACAAAGATCCGGTCACGAAATTCGGCAGCGACAGGGGCGTTGGCACGATTTGCCGGGATTTCCTCGTGAACAATGGTCTTGTCATGCGCGCGGTTGGCGACACGATCGTCGTTGCGCCGCCGTTTGTCCTGACGCATGCCGAGGCAGACGAGCTGATAGAGAAAGCTTGGAAATGCCTGGACCTGACGATGGCGGCGATCAGGAAGTAGAAAGCCGAACGGCGCCTGACATGGACAAGAAGAACACCGACAACGCCATCACGCGGCAGAGTCTTTACGGTACGACGCCTGAGCCGACCTATGCCGGCGTACTGTCTTTCTCGCGGCGCAAATACACGCGCGATCTCGACGGCGTCGATCTCGTCATCTCCGGCGTGCCACTCGATACCGCGACCACCAATCGTCCGGGTGCCCGGTTCGGGCCCCGCGCGATTCGTGCGGCGTCGACGATCATGGCGTGGGAAAAACCCTACGGGTTCAAGTTCGATCCCTTCGACAAGCTTGCGGTCATCGACTACGGTGACTGCTTCCTCGAGTTCGGTCGCCCGCAGAATGTGCCGGCGCAGATCGAAGAGCATGCCTGGAAGATCATCGACCGGGGGCCGGGATTACTGTCACTCGGTGGAGATCACTTCGTTGCCTATCCGTTGCTCAAAGCGCATGCGCGCAAGCACGGCGCGCCGTTGTCGCTGCTGCATTTCGATGCACATAGCGACACATGGGAAGACGAGGAGGGACGCATCGACCACGGCACGATGTTCTTCCATGCAGTGAAGGAAGGATTGATCGATCCGGCCACATCGGTACAGATCGGCCTGCGAACGCAGAACGGCGATACGCTGGGATTCAACGTTCTGGACGGGCCCTGGGTGCAGGAAAATGGAATCGGCGCCGTGATTCGGCAAACGCGGAAGGTGCTGGGGGATCGTCCGGTTTACCTGAGTTTCGATATCGATTGCCTGGATCCGAGCTTCGCGCCGGGGACCGGCACGCCAGTTTGCGGCGGTCTGAGCAGTTACCAGGCTATTTCCATACTTCGCGGTCTGGCGGGAATCAATCTGGTTGGTATGGACGTCGTGGAAGTGGCGCCCGCATACGATGTCGGGGAGATTACAGCGTTGGCCGCCGCGCATCTCGCGATGGAGATGATCGGACTCTATGCAAGTCGCCCGGATAAATGAATCGATTCAGAAACTCGGCGGTGTACACACGGTGACCAGTACGCAATCTTCCCTGCCGGTATTCCTGAAGCGGTGCGGCAGGCGGCTGTTGAAGAGGTAGGCGTCGCCTGCGGAAAGGACCTGTACCTGGTCACCAACGGTTACTTCCAGCCGCCCCTGCAGAATGATGCCGCCTTCCTCGGCGTCGTGACTGAGCATCGAGCGACCGGTGTCGGCACCAGGCTGATAGCGCTCGTGCAATAGCTGCAACTTGCTGTCGGACAGGTCGCTGCCGACCTGGCGAAAACTGATCGGGCCGCTGCTGATAACGCTCAGCTCGTCACTCGCAAAGAAATACTTTTCGGCCGGCCGGCTCTCCGACGAAAAGAAGTCCGCGAAAGACACGCCCATGGCATCGAGAATGCGTTTCAGCAGGCCCATGGACGGATCGGTCCGGCCGTGTTCGATCAGCGAAATGGTGGCATTCGATACACCGGATTTGCGCGCCAACTCGCGCTGCGAGAAGCCGTAGTGGCCGCGCAGGATCTTGAGTCTGGGACCGATGGGATCCATGGCTTGATTCCTCTGTTGAATTGTTAATTTAATTAAACGTTTGGCCTATGAGTTTAATAAAAACAACAACTTAAAATCAACCATTTAAATATTGTTAACTCTCTGGGCCTGGAGTAGGCTGCTGCGATGAAAGACACCAACGAACACGCCAGGTCCTATTACGCCGCCACGGCGCAATGGCGATCCGACTATCCGCAACTGGCCGGCGAGCACCGTTGCGACGTCGCCGTCGTGGGTGCCGGATTTACCGGACTGTCTGCGGCGCTGTTCCTGGCCGAGCGTGGTTATGATGTCGCCGTGGTCGAGGCAAACCGGGTCGGCTGGGGTGCGTCCGGGCGCAATGGTGGGCAGCTGATCGATGGCTTCGTCGAGCTCGAAAAAATCGAGCGCCGGCTGGGGCCGGAAGCGACCGAAGTCGCTTACCGGATGGGTCTGGAGTGCCGCGATATCGTCGTGCAGAGGATCGAGCAGTACGGTATCGATTGCGATCTCAAGTTCGGTTACCTCGACCTGGCACTCAAGCCTTCGGAGATGGACGACTTCCGGGTCGAGATCGAGCGCAAGCAACGGGCGAATTACCCGCATGCGATGCGCATGGTCGAGCGCGAGGAAATGCCGTCTGTCATCGGCTCAAGACTCTACATTGGCGGCATGATCAACTCCGGCAACGGGCATCTGCATCCACTGAACCTGTGCCTCGGCCAGGCGCGCGCGATCGAGCAGCACAAAGGCAGGATATTCGAGCAATCGCCGGTCATGCGGATAGAACATGGCGATCATCCGAAAGTACACACGGCGGAGGGCGTCGTGCATGCGAAGAAAGTCGTACTTGCTGGCAACGCCTACCTGGGGCGGGTTGAGCCCCGGCTTTTCGGTAAAGTCATTCCAGCCGGCAGCTATATGATCGCGACCGAACCGCTCGGGGATGATCTCGCCATCGAGTTGTTACCGCAGGACAACGCCGCCTGCGATCAGAGAATCGTGCTGGACTATTTCAGGTTGTCTGCGGACAGGCGAATGCTGTTTGGCGGCTTCTGTAATTACTCGGGGCGCGATCCGAAAGACATTACCGCATCGCTGCAACCCAAGATGTTGCATGTTTTCCCGCAACTCGCGGACGTGAAAGTCGAATTCGAGTGGGGCGGCTACATCGGCATCAGCATGAACCGCGTACCGCAGATGGGTCGAATAGAAGGCAACACCTACTATGCCCAGGGTTACTCGGGCCACGGCCTCGCGCCGACGCACATGGCGGGCAAGGTGCTGGCCGATGCGATCGGCGGCGATTTCGAACAGTTTGACGTCTTTGCCAGAATTCGCCATTGGCGACTGCCTGGTGGCAAATGGTTTGCCAACCCGGCACTGGCCATTGGCATGCTTTACTATCGACTGAAAGACCTTTTTTAGGAATTTTACCGGGTGTCGGCAGGTAGAATCTGCAGTAACCGACGGGCGAATCCCTTATCGGAGTGATGAACATGACAGACAATACTGCAAGGCAGCTTCGAGCCGATGTGCCCGACCTGCAGTCCTACTGGATGCCGTTCACAGGCAACCGGAAATTCAAGAAGAACCCCAGGCTCATCAGCCGCGCTAGCGGCGTTCACTGCTGGACGCACGATGGCAAGAAAGTACTCGATGCGATTGCCGGGCTGTGGTGTTGCAACGCGGGGCACTGTCACCCGAAAATCGTCGAGGCCATCCAGAAGCAGGCCGCAGTGCTCGATTATGCGACCGCGTTCCAGATGAGCCATCCCGCCGTGTTCGAACTGGCGAACAAGGTTGCGGGTCTCGCGCCCGACGGCATGGACTATGTGTTCTTCGTCAACTCCGGTTCGGAGGCTGTGGATACGGCACTGAAGATGGCACTCGGTTATCACCGGATTCGCGGCGAGGGTGCGCGAACGCGACTGATCGGCCGCGAGCGAGGCTACCACGGTGTCGGTTTCGGCGGCATGTCGGTCGGCGGCATGTCGCCGAATCGCAAGATGTTCGGACCGGCGATGCTGCCGGGCGTCGATCACATCTCGCACACCCACAGCCTGGAGCACAATGCTTACACACGAGGGCAGCCGGAGTGGGGCGCACACCTCGCCGAAGATCTCGAACGGCTGGTCGCGTTGCACGATGCATCGACTATAGCCGCGGTTATCGTCGAACCGATTGCCGGCTCGACCGGTGTCATCCTGCCGCCGAAGGGCTACCTGCAACGATTACGCGAGATCTGCGACAAGCATGGCATCCTGCTGATCTTCGACGAGGTGATCTGCGCGTTCGGCCGGGTCGGGGATCGATTTGGCGCAACCCGCTTCGACGTGACGCCGGACCTCATCACGACCGCGAAGGGACTGACCAGCGGCACGGTGCCGATGGGTGCTGTCATTGCGAAGAACGAGATTTACGATACCTTCATGACCGGACCGGAAGGGGCGATCGAGTTCTTCCACGGCTATACTTACTCCGGGCATCCGTTGGCGGCCGCGGCCGGAAACGCGACCCTCGATGTGTATCGCGAGGAAGCACTGTTCGAGCGCGCCCGTTCGCTGGAGCCCTATCTCGAAGAGGGCCTGCACAGCCTCAAAGGTGAGCCACACGTGCAGGACATACGCAACCTTGGACTGATCGGCGCCGTCGAGCTGACGCCGATCGAGGGCCAGCCCACAGCGAGGGCGATGCAATTGTTCGCACACTGCTTTGACAATGGCGTTGCAATACGTACCACGGGAGACACCGCGGCTTTCTCACCGCCATTGATCATCGAAAAGCAGCACATCGATCAGATCGTCGAGACGGTTCGTGCGGCTTTGCGCGCGATCTGAGGCAATTGCATTCCCGAAATATCAACAGGACAAGACCATGGCTGAAAAAGCGACTGCACTGAAAGCGGTGCGCAACGTTTCAAACTGGATAGGCGGCGAGCATCGCGACTCGACGTCCGGCCGTTTCGGCGACGTACACGATTCTGCGATTGGCAAAATCTGTGCCCGCGTCGGCATGTCAAATGAAGCCGACGTAGCCGCCGCGGTCAGCGCGGCGCAGGCCGCATTCGAAAGCTGGTCGAAGACGCCGGTTCTCCGGCGTGCGCGGGTGATGTTCCGGCTCAAGGAACTGATAGAGCGCGACCGGGCCGAGATCGCCGCATTGATTACCCAGGAACACGGAAAAGTTCTGCACGATGCCGACGGTTCGATACAGCGTGGTCTCGAGATTGTCGAGTTTGCCTGCGGCATTCCGCATCTGCAGAAAGGTGAATACAGCGAGCAGGTCGGCACAGGCGTTGACAGCTATTCAATGCGCCAGCCGCTCGGCGTTTGTGTTGGAATCACGCCGTTCAATTTCCCGGCCATGGTGCCGTTGTGGATGTTCCCGCTGGCTATCGCCTGCGGCAATACCTTCGTCCTGAAGCCGTCGGAGAAGGATCCGAGCTGTTCGCTGAAATGGGCGGAGTTGCTGCATGAGGCGGGATTGCCGCCGGGCGTATTCAACGTCGTGCAGGGCGATCATGTTGCCGTCAACTCACTGCTCGGTGACGAACGCGTTGCCGCCGTCAGTTTCGTCGGCTCCACGGCCGTGGCAGAACATGTCTACCGGACCGCATCGCATCATGGCAAGAGGGTACAGGCGCTCGGCGGTGCCAAGAATCATTTGGTCGTCATGCCGGATGCGGACATGGATCAGGCGGCCGATGCCCTGCTGGGAGCCGGTTACGGTTCGGCAGGCGAACGTTGCATGGCCATATCGGCCATCGTTGCGGTGGGCGGCTCGGCAGAACCACTGCTGGAAAAGCTGTTGCCGAAAATCGCCAGGCTCAAGATCGGGCCGGGCGCTGACAATAACAACGACATGGGACCGCTGATTACCGCCGAACACCGCGACAAGGTTCGTTCTTATATCGATCTCGGCGAAAAGGAAGGCGCAAAGGTTCTTGTCGACGGTCGCAAGCATGCAATTACGAAGTCGCCGGGTTATTTTCTCGGCCCGACACTTTTCGATAATGCGACGCCCGACATGCGTATCTACCAGGAAGAAGTATTCGGGCCGGTTCTGACGATGACCCGGGTCGATACATTCGACGATGCGATACGGCTGATCAACAATCACCAGTACGGAAACGGAACGGCGATTTTCACGCGCGACGGCGATTCCGCACGGGAGTTTGCCAACAGCATTCAGGTCGGGATGGTCGGAATAAATGTTCCGATTCCGGTGCCGCTTGCGTTCCACAGTTTCGGCGGCTGGAAACGCTCCGTGTTTGGCGATATGGGAATGTACGGCCTTGAAGGCGTGCGTTTTTACACGAAATTGAAAACCGTGACGTCTCGTTGGCCGACGGGAATCCGTGCAGGAGCGGATTTCTCAATGCCGACGATGTAAATGGCATCGGCTGTGCGACTATTCTGAGTTATTCAAGCTGGTACCGTGACGCGGTTTGCGGCAGGATGAACGCAAGGCGATAGTGCCGATCGAATTCATGGGAAATCGCATTGCGTTCATTTCGTAAGACGCTCGAGTCCGGGCATTTCGCCATAACGGCGGAACTCACGCCGCCGCGCGAGCCCGACCTCGAGTCGCTCGCCGTCGCGGCCAAAATTCTGAAGCCTGCTGTAACCGCGATCAACCTGACCGACGGCGCGGGCGCCCGTGTCCGCGTTTGCAGCCTTGCGGCGGCAATTCACCTGAGAGGGCTGGACGTCGAGCCGATTCTGCAAATGACCTGCCGCGATAGAAACAGGATTGCGATAAAGAGCGATTTGCTGGCGGCAGCTGCCTTTGGAATCGAGAGTGTCCTGACTCTGACCGGCGATGGCGTTGATGCCGGTGACATGCCGGAGGCTATGCCGGTATTCGATCTCGACTCAACGACGCTCCTGACCATGATTCGCGACATGAGTCGCGATTCCCTGGCGCTTGATCGAAATGATCGAAATCACGCACCCGCCTTTTTTCGCGGCGCGGCTGACGCACCTGTTGCCATAGATGACGACTGGAGACCGGCGGGTTTACTGGCAAAAATCGAAGCCGGCGCGCAATTCGTTCAATCACAGTACTGCTTCGACATGCAGTTGCTGGAGCGCTATATGCAGCGCCTGAGCGACAGCGGCGTAACCGAGCGCGTGTATTTCCTGGTTGGCCTAGGTCCGTTGAAATCGGCAGCCGGCGCGCGCTGGATGCGCGACACACTGTACGGAACCATCATCCCTGACGGCATCATTCGACGCATGGAGGCGGCGCGTGACCCGCGTCACGAGGGCATCGTGATCTGTTCCGAGCTGATCCAGCAGGCTCGCGAGATTCGTGGCGTGTCGGGAGTGCACCTGATGGCACCGGGCCAGCACCGCGAAATCGTCGAGGCGATACGCTTCGCAGGTCTGACCTGAGCCAGGAAAAATTCAGCCTTCAAGACGTCGGGTAATACTGGACTCGTAATCGCCGCGCGGACGTACGCCTACAAAGGTGTCAACTATCTTCCCTTTGTCGAAAAGCATCACAGTAGGTATAGAGCGAATTCCGTATTTCATAGCAATCTGCTGATTGGCATCTACGTCGACTTTGGCAACCACTGCCTTGCCAGCGTATTGTCCGGCCAGCGAATCAATGACCGGGCCCAAGGTGCGACACGGGCCGCACCATTCCGCCCAGAAATCCACCAGCACGGGTTGCTCGGAATTCAGCACCTGCTGCTCGAAATTCTGTTCGTCGACCGCTACCGGGTGCGTTGCTGTGTCATTCATACCGTCATACTCCTGAAGATTGCGATGATAAATTGCGTTGCTGCATATTTGGGGTCCGGCCCCGCGTAATCAAGGCGGCATCCGGCTCCGGTGTTATATTGGACCGGATCTTAATGGCAATTCTTACAGGGGCGTTACGCTATTGGATATCAAGGGTGAATACCATATAGCCTGCGAGCGTCAGAAGGTTTGGGACGCATTGAATGACCCGGAGATGCTGCGAAAATGCATTCCGGGCTGCGAGTCCCTGGAAATGGACGCCGAAAATCAACTTCGCGCGCGGATTACCGCCATCATCGGGCCGGTGAAGTCCAGTTTCGATACGCGAATATCCCTGCAAAACCTGAATCCGCCCGAAAGTTACACGCTGACGGGCGAAAGCAAGGCAGGCGCTGCCGGTTTCGGCCGCGGCAGCGCAGAAGTTCAGCTGCGGGAAACGGAAGGCCAAACGCAGCTCCGCTATGTCGCAAAATTTCAGGTGGGTGGAAAACTGGCGCAGGTCGGGTCCAGGCTCGTCCTTGGTGCAACGCGAAAGATGGCCGATGAATTCTTCGGAAATTTCAGCCGCGAGCTCGATCCGTCGGCACTGCGAATCGATCTCGATAGTTCGGAATCGCGCGCCTCGTCGGGTATTCCACAACGAACGTGGAAAGCGGCGGCTCTTGCTGTGCTTGCCTTGCTGATTTGGTGGTTTCTGATACGCTGAAACCCACAAGAATCAAAGTAGCTGGCCGCATACCGGAATAAGAGTCGAACAAGAATCCCGCAATCATGAAAAGCCAGATTTCATTGCAACTCAATGGAGACAAGGTCTCGGCGGAGGTGGAATCCCGCACGCTTCTTGTCGAGTTGATTCGGCAACGGTTAGGCAAGACAGGAACCCACATCGGTTGCGACACGAGCCAATGCGGTGCCTGCGTCGTCCATATGAACGGACGCTCCGTAAAGAGCTGCACACTGCTGGCAGTCCAGGCGCAAGGAGCCGATATCGTCACGATCGAAGGCATTGCAGAAAACGGCGAATTGCATCCGATGCAGCAAGCATTTCGCGAGCATCACGGGCTGCAATGCGGATTTTGCACTCCGGGCATGATCATGAGTGCGCTGGACCTGTTGAAACTACACCCGGATCCGGATGATCGCGAGATTCGCGAGTGGCTCGAAGGCAATCTGTGTCGATGCACCGGCTACCAGAACATCGTTCGTTCGATCAAAGCCGGCGCCAGGGCAATGCGCCGCTGAAGAATCGGGAAATACCAATGTACGAATTCAATTACCACCGACCGGGAACGCTGGAAGAAGCAAAAAAAATGCTGTCAGCCAGCGAGGACCCGAAGATCATAGCCGGCGGGATGACGCTTCTGCCGACAATGAAATTCAGACTGGCGCGACCGTCCGATCTCATAGACCTCGGCAATATCTCCAAATTGCATGGCATCAGGGATGACGGTGATTCGCTGTTCATTGCCGCGATGACAATTCACGCGGAAGTTGCGTCGAATGAACTCGTCCGAGCCGGCATTCCAGCGCTCGCCGAGCTTGCCGGCAATATCGGCGATCCGCAGGTGCGCAATCGCGGCACGCTGGGTGGTTCGATCGCCAACAATGACCCGGCCGCCGACTATCCTGCGGCGTTGCTGGCACTGGATGCTGTTGTCCAAACGGATAAGCGCAGCATACCGTCCGAAAGATTTCTGAGCGGAATGTTCGAGACCGCACTGCAAAGCGATGAAATAGTCACCGGAGTGACTTTTTCCAGGCCGAAGCGCGCCGCCTATGCAAAATTTCCGAATCCTGCATCCCGCTATGCGATAGCTGGGGTAATGGTTGCCGAGTACGCGGATAGTGTGCGAGTTGCAGTTACAGGAGCCGCAGCCTGTGCCTTTCGCGCCGCCGAACTGGAACAGGCACTATCCTCCGATTTCTCGGCGGCGGCGCTGGACGGGCTCGAAATCGACGCGGGTGAGCTCAATTCCGACTTGCACGCCAGCCCCGAGTATCGAGCCCACCTCGTGATTCTATTGGCGAAGCGGGCGGTCGCTGCGGCCGGTGGCTGACCAACAGCTTGCATGTTTGCCGGCCGACGTCAGCCAAACCGAGGCAATGCTGAACGACGCGCAGTATGTCGCGGGCCGGCAGCTTGCCACGGCCGTATTTCTTGCGTTGAATTTGCACCGACCGTTGCTTCTTGAAGGAGAAGCCGGTGTTGGCAAGACCGAGCTTGCCAAGGTCCTGGCAAAGGCGCTGGGGCGCGATCTGATTCGGCTGCAATGTTATGAGGGCCTGGATCTCGCCAATGCGGCCTACGAATGGAATTATCCGCGATTGATGATTGCCATTCGACTCGCGGAAGCCGAGGGCAGGGCGGCGGACATCGGCAGTACGCTCTACAGTGCCGACAATCTTATCGAGCGTCCGTTGCTTGCTGCATTACGCACGCGGGCATCGGGGCCTCCGGTATTGCTGATCGACGAGATTGATCGTGCCGACGAACCCTTCGAAGCATTCTTGCTCGAGTTACTGTCGGACTATCAGCTTTCCATTCCAGAATACGGTACCGTGAAAGCGACTGTTCCGCCTATAGTCGTCATTACCTCGAACAGAACACGCGAAGTGCACGATGCATTGCGGCGCCGCTGTCTATACCACTGGCTGGACTACCCGACACTGGAAGCCGAGACTCGAATTATCGAATTGAAGGCACCCGATGTCGTCCCGGACCTGCGTCGGCAATTGTTGGAGTTCGTGCACGCGCTGCGTAAGCGGGACCTCTACAAACCGCCTGGCGTGGCGGAAACCATCGACTGGGCGCATGCGCTGACGCAACTCGATGTCGTTGCGCTTTCACCCGGGCTTGTCGACGACACGCTCGGATCGCTGCTGAAGTACCAGGACGATATTGCGAAATTGCGGGGCGATGAGGCTGCCGGAATGCTTGCGGCGATTCAGGCGGTGAAATGAAGAAATTGCAGACGCCGAATCCGGACAATGGCCGGCTGGCTGAAAACATGCTTCTTTTCTGCAGGACGCTGAGGCGAGCCGGATTGCCTATCGGTCCGGGTGCGGTGATCGATGCCCTGGTGGCCACAAGCCGGACCGGCATCCGCCGGCGCGATGATTTTTTCTTCGCGCTGCGGGCCGTACTGGCAAAAAACCCGGCGGAATTTCTGCTTTTTGATCAGGCATTTCATATTTATTTTCGTGATTTGCAGCTCCTGCAGCGCCTGGCGCGGACCTTTTCGCAAGAATTTCCGCGAGACGGAAGCGTGCGATCCGCGGATACGTATGCTCGCCGTTTGACTGAATGGTTGCAAGCCATCCTGCCGGAAGACGCGGGAGATGCCGAAATCGACGTCGACCGCTCCGAGTCCTATTCCGCGACCGAGTTATTGCGCAGCAAAGACTTCGAACTGATGAGCGCTGCGGAGCAGATCGATGCGAAACGCATGCTGCGGGAGCTACCGGGGACGTTGCGGAGTATCCAAACGCGACGATTTCGCCCCAGCAGCAGGGGCCATCGCTTTGACTTGCGACGCTCCATGCAACTGATGATGCAGAGCGGCGGCCAGCCGGTTCAGCTCGCTCGCCGCCGACCACGTCAGCGTCCACAAGCTCTGGTGATGTTGTGTGACATTTCCGGCTCGATGAGCTGCTACTCGCGAATGTTCCTGCACTTCGCGCACGCCATGACGACTCCGGAGAGGATCGTGCATGCCTTTGTTTTTGGCACGCGTCTGACCAACATCAGCCGATGGCTGCGAAATCGCGATGTCGACGAGGCGATGTCCCGCATTTCCATGAAAGTGCCGGACTGGGACGGGGGTACCCGTATCGCAGACAGCCTGGAGGCATTCAACGTCCAATGGGGTCGGCGTGTCTCGACCGACAATGCAACGGTAGTGCTGCTCTGCGACGGCCTCGAAAGGGATTCCCACGCGGAGCTGTCATTTCAGATGCAGCGCCTGCGGCGTTGCTGCCGTGAGCTGATCTGGATGAATCCGATGCTTCGCTACAAGGATTTTGAAGCGAAGGCCTCCGGTATTCGCGCCATGTTGCCGCATGTCGATCGTTTTGTTGCAGCACATAACGTCGCGTCTCTATCGGAACTCGCACGCTTGCTGGACGCAAGAACTGAATCGCGTGCCTCGAGGCGGGCAGCATGACGGCCCGGCAGCTCACCGATGCTTTCGGTCACTGGCGGAAATCTGGCAAGTCGATGGTACTTGCCAGCGTTTACGAGACCGCCGGCTCAACTTACAGCAAGGCCGGCGCGCAAATGCTGATCAACAGCGATGGCGATTTCCAGGGGATGTTGTCCGGCGGCTGTCTCGAAGGAGACCTCGCAGAACGGGCGAGGCAGGTGCTCGAATCCGGTGTTCCTCAGATTGTTACTTACGATCTCGGGCAAAATGACGACGAGCTATGGGGGCTCGGGGTCGGATGCGATGGACTCATGAAGATTTTCCTGCAGCCGCTGCGCGCAGAAAACGGCTACGAGCCGTTTGCAACAATGGTGAAGATCTTCGGTGGCGATGACAGTGCCATTGCCGCGACGGTTCTGGAGGCGGACGATGCGCTGAACACACCGGGCGCGTCTCTGATCGTGGCGCGAGGACAGCTGAAGTATTGCGACGTCCAGGGCGATGTCTTGGCCGATGTCCTGCGCATGGCCGGCGATGTGCAGCAGGCCGGACTCTCAGTGACGAGAAATCTGTGCCGGCCTGGCGGCAAAATGAAACTATTGTTTGCGATTCTGCGACCGCCGCCCCGGGTGTTGGTGCTTGGCGCGGGCCTCGACGCCGGCCCGCTGGTTCGCCTGATCACGGAGCTTGGCTGGCGCGTCATTGTCCAGGATCATCGTCCGGCGTACATTGAGGCAGGCGATTTCAGCGAGGCTGAACAAGTGTTCTGTGTCGCAGCGGACGAGCTTCCTGCCAAGGTCGATCTTGACCGGATCGATGCTGCCGTTGTGATGAGTCATCACTTGGATACTGACCGAAAATATCTGGCGATGCTGGCGCCAACCAGTATTCGTTACGTTGCCCTGCTGGGTCCTCCCAATCGTCGCGTAAGACTGATTACGGAACTCGGCGACAAGGCCTCTGCGTTGCAGGGGCGATTGCACGGGCCGGCTGGCATGGATATCGGAGCGAGCGGGCCGGCGTCCATTGCGCTTTCGATCGTGGCGCAGATGCACCATGTTTTGATGAGCGGCTAGATCGCCGGCTCAAGGCGGCGAGGCAATGTTGCGCCTTAAGCGAATCGCATGTTCTCCGGCATGTCACCCGGCAGAAATACCGAAATAATCATGTCGGCGAGAGCATCGACGGCGCCCGGTGCGTCGAGATCGACGTTGGTAGTGCTTTTGATTTCCTGCGCGAGTGCGAGAAGCCCGCCCGAAGATACGCGAATCATATTGAAGAGCAGCGCCGGATCGCCCTGCGGTGCGACACCGAGATCCTGCAGTTGTTCTATGTAGACGACCGCTTCCTTGAACAATGGCCTCAGGTGGGTCTTGGTGAGCCAGTCCAGCCGGGCGCTCGAAAAACTTGCTTCCTGAACGATTACCTTATGCAGGGCCGGGTGTTTGGCGGCGTAGTGCACGTAAGCGCGAATCATTGCTGCCATTCGAGTTTTCGCGCACTTTTCGGAGTTGTGCTCGAGGGTCTGCAGCAACTCGGAATTGAATCTTCTGAATACCCTGTCCGCGGCGGCGCGCCACAGCTCTTCCTTGTTCTTGAAATGGTAGGTAATTAGCGGGTGATGCACGCCCGCCCTGTCGGCGATGTCCCGAGTCGACGTGCCCTTGAATCCGTTTTCAGAAAACGCCTGCAGCGCAGCCTCCAGCAGCTTTTCCTGAGTCCGGATACTGCGTTCTTGCTGCTTGCGGGTTGACTGGCTCGAGTCTTTCTTGTCGTTATTTCGCCGCGCGCTGGCCACACGGTGTCTCCACTTATGCGTTTATTTTCGCACAAGGTTATCCCGATTGAAGGAATTGGTCCACTTCGGACGGATTATCGGGGGGGCGGTGCCGCACGCCCCTTACTGGAGTTCGAACGCCATCCGGACCGCTGTCCGCTTTTCCACCGGCACATTGCCTTCCAGAACCGGTTCGAATTGCCATTGCTGAACCGCTTCCAGTGCCGCCTCATTGAAAACGGTCTCCGGCTTGGCATCCAGCACCTCAATGTCGTAGACGCTGCCGTCGCGGGCAATGGTCATACGAACATCCACGTAACCAGTGATTCCGCGGCGCATCGCGCTGCGCGGATATTTCGGCGACACATAACGCGTGCGATTGAGCGTCGTGATACCGACCATTTCCGGTGCTTGCGGTTCGGCACTGGCAGTAGCGGGGGTTTCCTGTGCAACCGACTCCCCGTCCTGCTGCGTTACCCTGCGGGCTGCGGCGGCCAGCGAAGCTTCCGCCGTCCCGGCCGGATTGGCGGCAGCGGGTTCACGCTGCAAACCCGCCTGACTTGCTCCCGGAACCGCAGAGTTTGCAGACGCGCTGCCGGCAGGCCCTGCGCCGGATGGTGCCGCCTTTGCCGATCCGCCCGCAGCGGCAGTAGCGGCGGCCTTTCTCTCTGCCTCGGCCAGGCGTTCAGCAGCGGCTTTTCGCTCCGCATCGGCCTGGCGTTCGGCCGCGGCTTTACGCTCGGCGGCTGCCTGTCGTTCGAGTTCTGTCTGGCGTTCGGCATCAGCTTGCGCCTGGCGAGCGTTCTGCAGCGCCGCCGCGGACGCCGCCAGTTCGCTGCTGTCCGGATCCAGCGCGCTGGCGTCCCGCAACAGAATCCCTGCCTGGTCCAGCTGGCCACTGTCGATGGCACTGCGCGCTTTCAGTACCAGTTTTCCGGCGACGATAATCAGTCCCTGTTGCGCAGCCGTATTCTTTGGATCGTTTCCGAGTGCCAGCTCGTAGTAATAGCGGGCGTTGTCATTCGAAGGACTGGTCAGATTGTCGCTTTCGAGCCGGCTTGCTGCGAGCGCCAGAACCTCGTCGATTCTTTGCTCGCTCTTCGCACCGGCCAGTTCCTCTGTCAGCAGGCGAACCTCAGTCTGGTCGACTCCGCGGACAAGTTTCGCGATGGCGAGTTGTTTTGCTGCATCTTCAAATCGTTTTTCACGCAATGCCGAGCGCGCCTCGTCGAGTGCACTTCGAAATTTCAATTGCGCCAGCTGGGCATCCAGGAACGCCAGTCTAGGGTTTTCAGGTGTTGCAAGGCGAACCATGCTGATTGCAGCATCTGCATCTTTGGTTTTCTGTGCGAGTAACGCTGCCTCGGCCATACCAAGGACCTGGTCGACCAGGTCTGCCAACTCGTTTGCAATGACGATGTCGTCCGGAGCCGCGTCACGTGCGGCGATATAAAGTTCTACCGCGCTGCTGCCCGCCGGTGCGATGACTTCGCCGGCATTGCGCGCAATTCGTGCTTCGTCGAGAAGAGCCGTGTAAGCCGGTTCGGCTATGGCTTCTACCGCGCTCGTCGACGGCGCCGGCAGCCCGGACTCCACCACGCGAGGTACGGATTCGTCTTCCGGCATTGCAGGTTTGGCATCGACGGCTTCAGGAGGGCTGTCGATTGCATCGGGGCCGGAAAAGAGCCACAGACCCGCGACCAGCAGGAGCAGCAGGCCGGCAGTGGCAGCAATGACCTTCGGCGACCGAAGGAATGCGGACGTTCCGCCGGAATCCGCCGTTTTTTCAACTCTTGCACTCTTTGTTACAGCTTCCGCTGCTTTGCGACTGCCGCCTGTGAGCGACTTGCCGATGCTCGTGGCTATGCCAGTCATCGTTTCGGTGAAACTGCTGTCATCGCCGAAGGCATCATCGAGTCCGTCACTGATCGGCGATCCCGAAATCGTCGGTGCTTTGCGAACCGGCTTTGTTGCGGCCACTGGTTTCGCAGGTGGTTTGGCCGGCGTTGCTTGCCGTGGTTTGGCAGGAGCGTTTTGCGGTGGTCTTGCCGGGGGCGCTGCAAGCTTCGCCGCCGCCGCACCTGCCGGTTTCCCGGCAACCGGCTTGAATGCGCCGTCCGCGGCTTCGAGGTGATGCTTGATCGAGGCTTCGATTGCCAGTCGCGCTCTACCCGGCGATACCGGCTTGAGCAGGAAGCGATAGACCTGTCCGCGGTTGATCAGGTCCATCAACAATTCACCGTCATCGCGACGTCCCGCAACGATGGCAACCAGGCGCGGCACGAAGATCCTGAGGCGTTGCGTCAGAACTTCGATATTCGAGCCAACCATCGCGGCGTCGGTTACCAATATGCCGATCTTGTTTTCCTTGAAAAACCCTTCCGCCTGCGACGGTGTGATTGCATGGTGCACTTTGTGCAATCCGCGCGCGGAGTCTTTGATGGTGGCGAGAAATTCCTCGTCCTTCGTCAACACCAGGATGTCGACGCCGCGGCTGCCGACCTCTGCACCAATCTGAATTTTCTGTGGTTTCAAAGCGGGCATTGTGCCCGTGCCATCGCTTATGATCGCGGAGCCATTTTCCGACGTCTCCATGACAATATGTTCGCCCATCGGCTCGTCGACGTTGGCCGCGGTATCGTTCGCGGATTCGGACAATGCGATCAGGCGAGCCTGTTTCGTTGCTGCGTCAATCAGGCTACGCAGAGATTCGGGTGTCACATCGCCACGTACGATCTGGAAAACTTCTTTTTCGCCGACAAGTGCTTCCAGTCCGTC
Organism: Gammaproteobacteria bacterium; assembly: GCA_029865385.1. Taxonomy (GTDB): domain Bacteria; phylum Pseudomonadota; class Gammaproteobacteria; order Steroidobacterales; family Woeseiaceae; genus JAKEGN01. Next base: position 60,090 of record JAOUGX010000008.1, on the reverse strand, counting down.
ACTCTGGTCACGACCGGCAAGCAGGATGCCGATTGTTTCCGGCGATCTTTTTTTGGCTTCACGCAGTGCATCCAGGCCACTCATGCCAGGAAGATCTTGCGCGGAGACGATGACATGTATAGGAGTTACGCCAAGAGTCGAAAGCGCCTCGGAACCAGTAGTTGCACAATGCACAGCGTAACGATCATTGAAACCGCTGCTCAGTGAATCGAGAGTGCTCTGTTGACTGTGCAGCAACAGAACCTGTGTCTTGAAGTACTCCAGCGCCACTTCACCCTCCTGGGGGGCTTATGTCCAATCGCAGTTTCGAACTTTGCGTTGAGCGAGTATATAGGCGGGCGCTGGAGGTTTTGTCGCTGTCTTCCGACAAGATTCGGAATCTGTGACGAGCAGCACAGTCAGAATGCAGGCGGTGTCACGTTTGGTCGGCCGGGCCGGGTCGGATGAAACTGTGCGCGAATCGGCGTTGGTCAGGCGGCGCGTCCGCGCTGGCGAATCTCGTCACGCAGTTGCAGGATGGCTCTATCCAGTTCGACGACCTGCTGTTGTTTCGATCCCAGTCGGCGCAGTGCTACCGTCTTTTCATCGACTTCGCGTTGCCCGACAGCCATCAATACGGGCACCTTTGCAACGCTGTGTTCGCGAACCTTGTACGAAATTTTTTCGTTACGGAGATCCGCATCTGCGCTGATACCCGCGTCCCGCAGGCGGGACACGACGTCCAGCGCGTAGTCGTTGGCGTCGGAAGTTATCGTCAGAACTTTAGCCTGCGTCGGTGCGAGCCAGAGCGGCAAGTTTCCCGCGTGATGTTCGAGCAGAATGCCGATGAAGCGTTCCAGTGAACCGAAAATCGCCCGATGCAGCAGCACCGGAATGTGCTTTTGCCCATCCTCGCCAATATAAGTGGCGCCGAGGCGTTTCGGCAGATTCAGGTCGACCTGGTGGGTACCGCACTGCCAGTCGCGCCCGATCGCATCGCGCAACACGAATTCGAGTTTCGGCCCATAGAATGCCCCTTCGCCCGGGTTGTAACTGTAATCGAGCCCGGCCGTCTCGAGACCGGCTTTGAGCGCTGCTTCTGCCTGGTCCCACACCTCGTCGTCACCAACACGAACCGGTGGCCGATCGGCAAATTTGATCAGTACATCATCGAAACCGAAATCACGATAGATGCCAAGGATCAATTCGCATACAGCCACGGTTTCATTACTGATTTGTTCCGGCGTACAAAAAATATGAGCGTCGTCCTGCGTAAATGCACGCACGCGCAGCATGCCGTGCAATGCGCCAGACGGCTCGTAACGATGCACTTTGCCGAACTCGCACAGGCGGTACGGAAGCTCCCGGTAGCTGGTAATGCCCTGCTTGAATACCTGCACATGACCGGGGCAGTTCATCGGCTTGATCGCAAAACTGCGGCCGTCCTCGGTCACGGTGGTGAACATGTGCTCGCCAAAAGATTCCCAATGGCCGGATGCTTCCCACAGTGTGCGATCCATTAATTCAGGCGTATTGACCTCGTGGTAGCCGGCCGCGGCCTGACGCTTGCGCATATAGTCGACCAGGTTCTGGAACAGGCTCCAGCCCTTCGGATGCCAGAACACGGCGCCGGGTGCTTCTTCCTGAAAATGGAAGAGGTCCATAATTCTGCCGAGCCGGCGATGGTCCCGTTTTTCCGCTTCTTCCAATTGCGTCAGGTAGGCGCGCAGCTGCTTGTCATTGGCCCAGGCTGTACCGTAAATTCGCTGCAACATCGCGTTTTTTGCATCGCCCCGCCAGTATGCGCCGGAAACCCTTAGGAGCTTGAACGCACTTCCAAGACGTCCGGTCGATGGCAGGTGGGGCCCGCGGCACAGGTCGATGAACTGACCCTGCCGGTACAAGGTCAGCGTTTCGCCAGCGGGTATGTCCTCGATGATCTTTGCTTTGTATTCTTCGCCCTGTTCGCGAAAAAATTTGACCGCGTCATCACGATCCCAGACTTCTCGATCGATGGTTTCATCCCTGGCAACGATCTCTTTCATTCGTCCTTCAATGATTTCGAGATCCTCGGCGGTAAACGCTTCGTCGCGGGCAAAGTCGTAATAGAAGCCGTTCTCGATAGCCGGGCCGATGGTGACCTGGGTCGTCGGCCAGAGTTCCTTGACCGCTTCCGCCAACACATGGGCCGCGTCGTGTCGCAGCAGCTCGAGCCCCTCCGCAGAGTCCCGGGTAACGATCTCGATGGTGGCATCGGCGTCGACGGTTCTCGACAGGTCCCGCAACTCACCGTTCACACGGATGGCGACAGAATCTCGCGCCAGGCTTTTGCCAATGCTTTGGGCAATATCGGTTCCGGTCGCGCCGGCAGCGATTTGCCGCTCGGAACCGTCGGGCAGTCGAATGGTAGGCATATCCAGGGTTTCGGTAGTCGCTAATGTCGAGGCGCGCTATTGTACCCAATCCGCCATCGGTGCCAAACGAATGCCAATGTCGGGGAATTCCCGCCACGCCGCTGCAGCGGATGGCCGGATTCGTGCCGGGTGGCGTGTACAATCAGCGGGCAAGATCATCGGGATTTATAGAATGAACGACGCGACAATTGCAGGCGCCTTTCCTCCTCAGCTGCACGACCACGGCGACTGCGTGGCGCAGGCACTGGAAACAGCAGACAAGCTCTGCCATGACAAGGGGCTGCGTTTCACCCAGCTGCGAAAGCGCGTTCTGGAACTGGTCTGGACCAGCCATAAGCCGGTTGGAGCCTACGATATCCTGGAAAAGCTCAACCGGGAGGGTCGCAAGGCCGCGCCGCCGACCGTCTACCGGGCGCTGGAATTCCTGATCGAAGCCGAGCTGGTTCACAGGCTGGATTCGCTCAACGCCTTTGTCGGGTGTGCGGATCCGTCCAGTTCTCACAGTGGCCAGTTCCTCATTTGTCGGGGTTGTCGATCTGTCGCGGAGCTGGATGATTCGGCCATCAGCGACGTCGTCAACAGAGCCGCAGCCGATCTTGGCTTTGCCGCCGTTCACCAGATGCTCGAGATCCAGGGCCTTTGCAAGGCCTGCCAGAAATCCTGATTCGGGCATTTGTGCCTATGTAGCAAAAGATTGCGTACAATCCCCGGCTTTTGCCGGTCCGGAGCGCGCATTTCGCATGAACGACAACCAGCCTAAAGATTTCATTCGCCAGATCATTGCGGAGGACATTGCGAGCGGCAAACACGGTGGCGCAGTGGTCACGCGATTTCCGCCGGAGCCGAACGGTTTCCTGCATGTCGGCCATGCGAAATCCATCTGTCTCAACTTCGGTGTTGCTGCGGAAAACAAGGGCCGGACGTTCCTGCGCTTCGACGACACCAATCCCGGGAAGGAAAGCGAGGAATATGTTCGTGCCATCAAGGACGATGTTCGCTGGCTCGGTTTCGACTGGAATGATCGGCTAAGTCACGCCTCGGATTATTTCGACCAACTATACGAGGCTGCCGAATCTTTGATTCGAAAAGGCGTTGCCTATGTCGACAGTCTCACTGCCGAGCAGATTCGCGAATTTCGCGGCACGCTGACCCAGGCCGGGAAGAATAGCCCGCATCGTGATCGCAGCGTCGACGAGAACATCGACCTGTTTCGCCGTATGCGTGCAGGTGAGTTCGCCGATGGCGAGCATGTCCTGAGGGCAAAAATCGACATGTCGTCGCCAAACATCAACCTGCGCGATCCGACCTTGTATCGCATACGTCATGTTTCGCATCAGCACACCGGTGACAAGTGGTGCATTTATCCGATGTACGATTTCGCGCACGGCCTTTCCGACGCTTTCGAGGGTATTACGCATTCGCTTTGCACGCTGGAGTTCGAGGATCACAGGCCTCTTTACGATTGGTTTCTGGACCAGCTCGAACCGCCGCACCGGCCGCGCCAGATCGAATTTTCCCGGCTGAATCTCGCTTTTGCGCTGACCAGCAAGCGCAAGCTGAATCAGCTGGTCAGCGAAGGTGTTGTGAACGGGTGGGACGATCCCCGCCTTGCAACCCTTGCCGGCATGCGCCGTCGCGGTTATCCGGCGGCGGCCATCCGGGACTTCTGCCAGCGCATAGGCGTAACCAAGAAAGAAAACATGATCGAGATGGCATTGCTCGAGAACTGCATTCGCGAAAACCTCGATCTGGGCGCAAAGCGACGCATGGCGGTAATGCAGCCACTAAAGATTACTCTGACAAACTACGAGCAGGGTAAAACCGAGATGCTCACCGCACAGAACCATCCTAGTCGACCGGAGCTCGGTTCTCGCGAAGTTCCGTTCGGCCGGGAGATATTCATCGAGCGCGACGATTTCATGGAAGATGCGCCGAAAAAATATTTCCGGCTGAAGCCAGGCGGTGAGGTCAGGCTTCGCTTCGCCTACATTATTCGTTGCGATGAAGTCGTCAAGGACGGCGAGGGCAATGTTACCGAATTGCTCTGCAGTCTCGATCATGAAACAAAAAGCGGATCGGCAAGCAGCGAGCGCAAGGTCAAAGGAACGATACACTGGGTATCGGCACAACATGCAGTGTCAGCCGAAGTCCGACTCTACGACCGTCTGTTCACGGTTGCCGACCCCGGCAGCGTCGACGACGTCATGTCCGTACTGAATCCCACCTCACTGGAAGTGGTCGACGCGAAGCTCGAGCCGGCGCTCCGGGAGTCGGCTGCCGGCATTGCGGTCCAGTTCGAGCGGCTGGGCTACTTCACTCCGGACATTCTCGATCATTCTGCGAACAAGGTGGTCTTCAATCGCATCGTGACGCTGCGGGACGGCTGGGCCAAGATCGAAAAGCAGGCGCTGCAGCAGCAATCCTGATTGCGGCTCTCGGGCGACTATTCGGATTCCCGGACGACCACCGGCGCGCCGCGATCGGTGCCGAGGCCTTCCGCAGCGCTGCCCTCGGCCCGGGCGATTTCCAGTACACCGAAGGAGTTGATAAGCGCCAGGTAATCGCCCGGCTTGACCCGACCGTAAGTTGGCATCATCGCGAAGCAGTGGCCGGCGATCGCGGCGACGGGCCTGTCGAATCGTTCCACGAGGCTGGCGTCGATATTACTTATCAGGTTACCGAATGCGTCGACCGTGACGATCATGCCAGAGACGCGGTCCTTGCTTACCACCGGATCCTCGAGCCAGCCAGGCGTCCACTGCGTTGTCGGCCTGGCAATGTCTTTGGCGGCCAGTCGGCCGGAGGCCAGTTCTGCCGCAACCGGTGCAAAAATGTCGCGGCCATGAAACGTGAGGCTGGGCGCCGCGATACCGTGTCGCCGCAGACCGGGAACGTCGAGGCAAAAGACCTTTGCAGAGGAATTGTCGGTAAGCAGCGGAGCCAGCAGACCATTGTCTGGCGCCATGAAAATGTGTTCGTCGTGCTCTGCGACGATAATTTCGCGCTCGGTACCGACGCCCGGATCCACAATGGCGACATGAACCGTGCCCTTCGGAAAGTAACGGTACGAACGGCTGATCCAAAAACCGGCTTCGGGTGGCCAATGGGGTGGTATGTCGTGTGCGAGATCGATTATCCGGGCTTGCGAAAAACGCGTCAGGATTACGCCCTTCATGACCGCCGCAAACGGACCTTTGTGACCGAAGTCGGTCGTTATGGTAATTACACCTGAAGGTGTGCTGGTTGTCATGGAGTTAAATGGTGCGGCAATTTTTTTGCATCATACCGCAACGGCGTGCCGCGCGAAGCTCAGGCGAAAACCTCGCCATTCATGTTGCGCCGCCTGTGCAGGCGTCTTGCCCAGTAAATGAAACCCGTATCGATGAAAGCAATGACGATCTTGAAGCCGTACTTGGCGGCGCCGAGCTGCAGTGCCGTGATCAGGTCAACAATTCCCCACCAGGTAATTAGCGAGAAAATGACCGTGTCCAGCGCTTGCGAACTGAGAGTCGACAGGTTGTTTCGCAGCCAAAGCCACCTTTCACCGGTTATCGCTTTTATCTTGTGAAACGCCCAGACGTCGAACGACTGACTGATGTAGTAAGCGATTAATGAGCCGGCAACGAAACGCGGTGTGAAATTGACAATCGTCGCAAACGCATCGTGAATTCGCAGTGAAAAATCCGCGGTGCCCGGGCGATCGCTCGGTGCGTATAAGAGAGCAAGGCTCAGCATCAGCAGGACGATCACGCTGACGGCGAAACCCATGCGAACGGCTTTGTTGGCAGCGGCTTTTCCGTAGTTTTCGCTCAGGACGTCCGTGGCAAAAAATATACTGGAATAGAAGATGACTCCCAGGCTGGTCTGGAAGCCGAAAATTATCGTCAGTTTGGGTCCCTGCAGGTTAGCCAGGATGATGGCCGTTGCAATGGCTATCTGCAAACCGGCCTTTCCGAAAAGACGATACAGGAGCACCGTGCATCCGAGGTCTGCGACCAGGGTCGTGAGCCACAGCAATTCCTGGTTGTCGGCGAAGAACTGCACCAGGCTTTGCGGAAACATGCTTACATCCCGACAGCTACCCGGGCTCCGTCAGGACAGGCCTGCGTACCGGTCAAGGTGGTAGTCGGCATTGCCGAACAGCAACTCGATCGACGTGATGCGCTTGAAAAAGTGCGCAATATCCAGTTCCCAGGTTACGCCCATACCGCCGTGCAATTGCACGGCTTCCCGCGCAACGTGCACAGCGGCGGTTCCGATCTGGTACTTGATCGCGCTGATCGCTTTTTCGGCCTCGTCGGAGCCTGCCGCATTGGTCATGGCCGCCCACAACAGCAGTGAGTAGCTTTGTTCGCATGCCATTAGCGTATCGACAAGGCGATGTTGCAGCGCCTGGAAGCTGCCGATCGGAACGCCGAATTGCACGCGATTCTTCACGTATTCGACAGTCTTGTCCTGCATGGCCCGGATAATGCCGACAGCTTCAGCGCTAACGGCCAGCGTGGCCTCGCCGATTACCGCATGTAGTGTCTCGTACCCCTGGCCTACCTCGCCCAAAATCGATGCGCCATCGACGCGCACGTCGGTCAGCGAGACCTCGGCACCCTGGTGCCCGTCGACCATCTTGAAAGAATTCCGAGTGACGCCGGGAGCATCGCCGCGGATCGCAAACAAGGTGATTCCGGAGTGGTCTTTCTGCCCGCCATCCGTTCGCGCCGGTATGACAAGCAATTCCGCGGCCCCGCCGTTCAGCACCAGCGTCTTTTTTCCATTAAGCAGGTAATCCTGCCCGTCCGGACGCGCAGTCGTTGCGATATTGGCAATGTCGAAACGGCCCTGTGGCTCGGCGAATGCCAGCGCGGCATGCAGCTCGCCGGCAATCAGCGGATCCAGCCACTTTTTTTTCTGATCTGCCGTTGCCAGCCGGCGCATGACGCCACCGGCGAGCACGATGTTGGCCAGAAACGGTTCTACAACGAGTCCGCGTCCGAACTGCTCCATCATCAGCATCAGTTCGACTGGCCCGCCGCCCAGGCCGCCGTCTTCCTCGCTGAATGGTACGGCTGTCCAGCCGAGTTCCGCGTAAGTGCGCCACAGGTCCGCACTGAAACCGGCATCGCTCGCGGCAATCTTCTGCCGTGTTTCGAAGTCGTAATCGTTGTCGATGAATTTCGCAACACTGTCGACCAGCATTGCCTGTTCTTCGCTGATTGAAAAATCCATATCGTATGCCTGCCAGTCTGCTGCGGAATCCCGGAATCTATAGTCCCAATACGTGTTTCGAAACGATGTTCCGCTGAATTTCGTTCGAGCCGCCGTAAATCGACGCTTTGCGATTGTTGAAATATCTGAGAGAGCTGCGGCTTTCAGAGCCCGCGCCGATTCGATCCTGCAACGGAAAGTCAACCGCATATTGCGACGGGACAAACGGCAGCGAATAGTATCCGGCAGCCTCTACGTACAAGGCATCGATCGCCTGGGCGACTTCGGTACCGCGAATTTTCAGGATCGATGATTCCGGACCTGGAGCCTTGCCGGTGGCGACGGCCGCCAGAGTTCTTAAATCGGTGTATTCCAGCGCTTTCAGTTCGATTTCGGTGGCCGCAAACTTCCTCGCGAAGTTGCGATCTTTCATTAGCGGTTCGGCGCCGTGCACCGATTGTGTGGTCTTCGCCTTCAGCCGACGCATGCGAAACTTGGAACGCGCTGTTCCGGCCAGGTTGGTGCGCTCGTGTTGCAACAATACCTTGCCGTAAGTCCATCCCTTGCCTTCTTCACCGATCAGGTTTTCGACCGGAACGCTAACGTTTTCGAAATGTACCTCGTTGACTTCCCGGTCACCCTCGATCGTGATAATCGGTTTTACCGACACGCCGGGCGTGCTCATGTCGATGAGCAGAAAGCTGATGCCCTCCTGTCGCCTGGCAACGTCCGACGATGTCCGCACGAGGCAGAATATCCAGTCGGCCATGTGACCAAGCGTTGTCCAGGTCTTCGTGCCATTGACGATATAGTGATCGCCATCTCTGTCGGCACGCATCTTCAGAGACGCCAGATCCGATCCGGAGCCGGGCTCCGAATAACCTTGGCACCACCAGACATTGCTCTGCAGGATGTCCGGCAGGAAGCGCTTTTTCTGCTCATCGTCGCCGAAGGTATAAATGATCGGTGCCACCATCTTGACGCCGAAAGCGACCATGTCGGGCGCATTGGCCTCGGCAATTTCGTTGGCAAATATGTATTTCTGGACGGCTGTCCATCCCGTTCCGCCGTATTCGACCGGCCAGTTGATCGCGGCCCAGCCCTGTTGATACAGGATTTTCTGCCAGCGAATGTAATCGTCCCTTTCGAGTTCGATTCCGTTGTCCGTCTTGTACCGAATATCGGCCGGGTATTTTTCAGCGAAGAATTTGCGGACTTCGTCGCGAAATGCCAGTTCTTCGGCGGAAAGGTTCACGTTCATGGGCAGATCCTGTGTTCGGATGGTTCTGTGTGGGCCGGAAACGGAGCCCGCAGTATAGCGGCCCATGCTGCACCGCACAAGAAACACGGGTATTGGCAGGTAACAAATTGATTATTAAAGCTTAAAGGCTGTTGGGTCACGACTAAAGTACGGCCTCCGCCCGGCAGTGGACCGGGCCCGCGACCGACACGGTGGAAGGCCCCGCAGTGCTTACCTCACCCCGTTTAATCGGGCAGAATGACCGCATGAATTCGAGCATCAAGACGTCATTACCCGAGGCCGGCGAAACCGTGGATACGCTGGGGCGGCCATTGCAGGACCTGCGCATCTCGGTGCTGGATCAATGTAATTTTCGCTGCCCGTACTGCATGCCGGAAACGGAGTTCCACGCCGACTACCGGTTTCTCAGGAAAAGCGAACGACTCACTCACGACGAAATTTTCCGGCTGGCGCGGATCGCTGTTTCGCTGGGGGTCAGCAAATTGCGGCTGACCGGCGGCGAACCCCTGCTGGACAAGCGGCTGCCGGCGCTGGTTGCACAACTGGCGCAGATCGACGGCGTCGACGACCTGGCACTTACCACCAACGGCATGCTGCTTGCTCCGGTCGCCCGGCAACTCGCGGATGCCGGCCTGCACCGCATTACGATCAGTCTCGACAGCCTCGACGCCGAGGTCTTCCAGGCAATGAATGGCAATCGCGGTGCCGTCGCTACGGTGTTACACGGCATTGCCGCAGCGGAAGCGGCAGGTCTTGGTCCGATAAAGATCAATGCGGTGGTGCAGAAAGGCATCAACGATCACACCGTGCTGGACCTGCTCGAACATTTCAGGGGTAGCGGGCACATCGTGCGCCTGATCGAGTACATGGACGTCGGCAATCGCAATGGCTGGCGGCCTGATCAGGTCGTACCGTCGAAAGACCTGCTGAAGAGTATCCACGCGAAGTGGCCGCTAAGAGCGGTGGGGCGGCAGTACGCCGGCGAGGTGGCGCGGCGTTACCAGTACCTCGACGGGAAAGGCGAGATCGGTTTCATATCGTCCGTCACCGAACCGTTCTGCGGGTCCTGCAGCCGCGCGCGCCTGTCCGCCGAGGGGGTGCTTTACACCTGCCTGTTTGCCGTCAATGGAACCAGTCTCAGGGAGCCGCTGCGCAGCGGGGCCGACGACGTGCAGCTCGCGGATATTCTGCGCCGTGTCTGGCTTGCACGGACGGACCGCTACAGTGAACTTCGGCAACCGATCAGGAACGAAATACCATTGGTTAACAAAGTCGAGATGTACCGCATCGGCGGTTGAGCACGCAAGGACCTAAGGAACGTGAGCAAATTGAGCCATATTGACAGCGACAACCGGCCGGCCATGGTCGACGTCAGTCAGAAAACGGCATCTGCGAGAGAGGCGCACGCACGCTCCATCGTCGAGTTTCCGGCAGCCATTGCGGCCCGGTTCGTGGACGGCGACATCCGCACCGCAAAGGGGCCGGTGTTTGCGACTGCCATCGTCGCGGGAGTGATGGCGGCCAAAAAAGCCCACGAGTTGATTCCCTTCTGCCACCCGTTGGGCCTGGATAATTGCGATATCAGCATCAGCATGGATGCATCGAACAGGGTGCTGATTGATTGCCGCTGCAAGGTGACGCACAAGACGGGTGTGGAAATGGAGGCGCTCACCGGTGCCAGCGTCGCGGCGCTGACGGTTTACGATATGTGCAAGGCGCTGTCGCACGACATTACGATTCGGGAAACACGCCTGATGTCCAAGACGGGCGGCAAACAGGATTTTATCCATGAAGGCGGCTAGCAAACCCAAAGGCCTGGTCCTGAGTGGTGGACAAAGTCGCCGCATGGGACGTGACAAGGCGTTGTTGAAGCAGGACGGCATGAGCCAGCTTCGTCGTGCCGTAAAACTGTTACGGGAGCACCTGGACGAAGTCTTCGTATCGGTGCGCGCCGAGCAGAGCGGCGAGACGGAACGAGCGCGCTTTCCGCAAATCGTCGATCGCTACTCCGGGCTCGGCCCGGTTGCCGGAATCCTGTCCGCCATGGATTTTGACGAGTCTGCCGCCTGGCTGGTCGTCGCCTGCGATCTGCCGAAGCTGGATGCCAATACCATTCACTATCTTTTGCAGCATCGTGCAACGTCGCAGCCGTTTACGGCGTACAAGAGCAGTGTCGACGGCCTGCCGGAACCGCTTTGCACGATCTACGAAGCATCGTCCCGCGGCATTATCGACAATTTTGTCACGCAGGGAATGCATTGTCCGCGCAAGATGCTGATCTGTTCGGATACCCTGCTTCTCGATCAGCCGAATCCGCAGGCGCTGGATAACGTCAATACGCCCGACGATCTGTTGCGGACCACTGCCGGGCTTGCCTCATGAAGAAAAAAATCACCGTCCGTTACTTCGCCCTTTTTCGTGAGCATGCCGGCATCAGCGGCGAGACACTCGAGAGCGATGCCGACGACGCGGCATCCCTGTTCGAGCAACTTAAGCACAGACACGGTTCCGCTGAACCGTCCGCGCATTGCAAGGTGGCGATCAATGACGAGATGGCAGACTGGGATTCGCCGCTGAGTGACGGCGACGTCGTATTGTTGTTCCCACCGGTCGCCGGAGGCTGAAATGATGCACATGACGGAAAGGCCGATTCGAACGGATGAGCTGGTCGATTCGCTTCGCAATCCCGCCGCCGGCGCATATGCGTCATTCGAGGGATGGATACGCAATCACAACGACGGGCTGGACGTAAAAAGACTCGAGTACGAAGTCTATGCGCCGCTGTGCGTCAGCGAGGGCACGAAAATTATCGAAGAAGCGCATGCGCGCTGGTCGATTCTGCACGCCGAATGCGTCCACCGCAGCGGATCGTTGGAGATCGGTGAGTGCGCGGTCTGGGTCGGCGTGACATCAGTACATCGTGACGAAGCGTTTGATGCCTGCCGGTACATTATCGACCAGGTGAAAGTGCGCCTGCCGATCTGGAAGAAAGAACACTATGCCGACGGCGATTCCGGCTGGGTAAACTGTGAGCGCTGTGGCGCCCACGACGGTGAACACGGTCATCAGCACGACGGGCGCAAGGGACACGCGAGGTAAGCATTAGCGGCTCAAAGATTCCAGGTCGGCCGGCGAGTCAATATCGAAGCCTGCATTTTCGCAGCGAATCCCCAGGACCCTGGATGACGGCTTTCGTAGTATCGTGCGGGCGCCATGGTCGCCCTGCAGCGCCATCAGATCATCAAAATAATCGGCAGGAAACAGCACCGGCGGACCTTCGATGCCGGCATACTCGCTGGCGACGATGCATTGGGGATTCTGCATCCAGCGAGCGACCAGCAATCGCAAGTGCGCGGCGTCTACAAGCGGCTGGTCCGCGAGCAGCAACAGGATGCCGCTGGCGCTCTCGGCCACCGCGCCTGTGCCCGCGGCTATCGAGCTCGCCATGCCGCTGTCGAATTCCGTATTGACGACCAGGAATCCGCGAAGCGGCTTGCATACGGCGGCAACATCCCGCCAGTCCTTTCCAAGGACCAGGACGCAGCGCTCGCCGAACACCTCTGTGGCAAGGCGTACGGCGCGAGCCACCAGCGGTTCACCGCCGAGTTTCGCCAGCTGCTTGGTCGAACCGAAGCGGCTGGATCCGCCGGCAGCCAGCACGATTGCGAAAAGACGCTCAGGCGGCGTCAAGTGCTTGCTGATATCGCTTGTGGTCAAGGACGGATTTTTCCTGGTTGGCACGTTCGCACGGGACAGATGTCGTGAGTCTCGCGGCTCGACCCAGTATAGCGGCTACGCAAGCGGCGGGCCGTTCTCGCCGGGGCGCCACCGGGGCGGCCATTTGGCGCAGCATAAATGCGCTGCGAATATGCCCGGAAATGCTGGCAGGCAGGCGAGGCGCGATTGTCGGCCGCAGCATTTGCTGAAACGTCACTTGCCCTGTTCCCGGCATTTGTGGTTTGTTGTGCAACGCGGCATTTGCAGAAAACAAATTGTAAGGACACAAAATTGCACCGAATCAAGACGATCGAAGATGCGAAAGCCCTTGAGGGATCGGAAGTCGGGGTATCCGACTGGATCGTTGTCGATCAGCAGAAGATCCTGCAGTTTGCCGACGCCACCGGCGACTACCAGTGGATCCATGTCGACGAGGAACGCGCGGAACGCGAGTTACCGGAAGGCAAGACCATTGCGCACGGGTACCTGACGCTGGCGCTGGTGCCGACGCTGACCGCATCGTTTGTCGAGGTGGAGAATCTGACGCGTGCAATCAATTTCGGATGCAACAAAGTACGTTTCTACTCGCCGGTACCCGTCGGTGCGCGGGTTCGCGCACGAGCTGTTGTATTGCAGGCCAGGAAACGCGGCGGTGCGCTGCACCTGACTTCCGAAGTAACCGTCGAAGTCGAAGGCGTGCGCAAGCCGGCCTGCGTCGCCGAGACCATAGGCATCTACTTCGTCGAAGAAGGCTCGCTCTAGCAGCCTGCTGTTTCCCCTACCGCGCCTGCAGCCAACCGGGCAGGAAGGAATAAGGATCGGTATCGACGGAGCGGTTGAAAGCCACGCCGCTTTGCCCGAGCATTTCCTGCAGCCGCCCCGATTTGCAGGCATCGAACAGGTCGCTGGCCCCGCCAATGTGCTGTCCCCCGATGTAGATCTGCGGAATGGTTGCCTGACCGGTCTGCTGGCGCAGCGCGGCGCGAATTGTTCCGCCGCGATCATCCTTCTGGTACGCCACCGAATCCAGATCGATGGACCGATAGGGTATTTCGTATCTGGCAAACATCTTCCGCACGGACCAGCAGAATTCACACCACTCGAGAGCGAACAAGGTAACGGGCTGTGCCGGATCATTGACTATCTGTTCAAGGGTACGCAATGCATCAGCCGGAACGTTTCCTGTGGCATCGGCTTTCGGCGCTGCTGCCGGCGTCGCGACATCGAACCGGTATCCCGGCGTCGAATGCGAGATCTCGTGTTCCTCGCGCGTCATATCAGCCGGAATGTCATCGAACAGCGGCGTGCTCAGATAACGCTCACCGGTATCCGGCAGCATGCACAGCAGGGTCGTGCCGACACTCGCGCCACGGGCGATTGTCAGCGCGCCGGCCAGTGTTGCGCCGCCGGAGATCCCAACGAAAATGCCTTCCTTTCGTGCGAGTTCCCGCGACAGGCGCAATGCGTCGTCGCCGCTTACCGGCACGACGCGGGAGACGAATTTCATCGCGAGTGCGTCCTCGGTCAGCTTTGGAATGAAATCGGGACTCCATCCCTGCATCAGGTGCGGGCGGAACATCGGGTGACTTTCCGAGGGCGTGCCGTCATTGCGGCGCGATTGCGCGATTCCGCTGCCAAGAATCGGTGAATTGTCGGGCTCGCAGACAACGACCTGCGTGTCCGGCCTTTTTGCTGCAAGAACTCGACCCACGCCTTTCAGGGTTCCACCGGTGCCGAAACCGCTGACCCAATAGTCGAGCCGTTTTCCTTCGAAGGCCTGCAAAATTTCGGGGGCAGTGGTTCGACTGTGCGCGTCCGCATTCGCCTCGTTCTCGAACTGGCGGCAGAGAAACCAGCCGTGCTTTTCGGCAAGTTCGGTGGCCTTGGCGAGCATGCCGCTGCCTTTGAGTGCGGCCGGCGTCAATACCACCTTGGCCCCGAGGAATCGCATCATGCGTCGTCGTTCGATACTGAACGACTCCGACATAGTGACTACGAGCGGGTAGCCCTTTTGGGCACACACCATGGCGAGCCCGATTCCGGTATTGCCGCTGGTTGCCTCGATGACCGTTTGTCCTGGTTTGAGCGCGCCGCTTTTCTCAGCTTGCTCTATGACTTCCAGGGCCAGACGGTCCTTGACCGATCCCATCGGATTGAAAGACTCGATCTTTACATACAGCTCGATGCCTTCCGGCGCGAGCCGGTTCAGGCGCACGACGGGTGTATCGCCAATCGTCTGCAGGATATTGTCGAATATTCGATTCATGATTCTGTTCCTGTCCTGTATGCCAGCATGATTCAGCGACGGCTTGCGGTAGGGCATAATAGCAGCCGGATCGCAGCGTCGGTTCGCCGCGCTGCCAGCTGCAGGGGATCAGCGAGTCGTTCCCGCGCAACAGAAGCGCAGAGGAGATAAGGAGATGGAAGTGCAGGGTATTCTAGGGGTACTGATTCTGCTTGCGGATGTATACGCTATCCTGCAAATCGCGGGCAGTTCGGCGGAGAACGGCAAGAAAGCGCTGTGGATCGTGCTGGTACTGCTGTTGCCGATTATCGGCGTCATCATCTGGTACCTGGCAGGGCCCGGCCGTCCGTCCTGAGGCCCTCGGCAATATCAATCGGAAAATTCCGCGGTCGTCTGGCGGCGTCGGTCGACCTTCAGTCGGGTGACGTCCGGCCGCGCGTAATGTCCTGCAACGTCAAGGTTCTGGCGTTCTTCGAGAACCCTCGCGTGGTCGATGGTCGCAACCCGCAGGCACTCCTCGCCGGTCTGCGGCTCAAGCACCCATTCCCCCGCCGGATCGGCCAGGCAGGACCCGCCATCGGCCATCACCGCATCTGCTGTCGACGACAGCAACTCGTAATGCGGGAGATCGAGCGGAATATCGGCGGCGCGCATCAGGCCTGAAACCGACATGACGAAGGAGCGGCCCTCACGTGCGATGAAACGCGTGATGTCGCTGGTGTTGCGCCGGCTGCCCGGCCAGATGGCGACGTGCAGGTTTTCACCCTGCGCATACAGGGATGCCCGCGCCAGCGGCAGCCAGTTCTCCCAGCAGTTCAATCCACCCAGCGTAAACGGGCCCAGCTTGTGAGTACGCAGGCCGTGACCGTCGCCGATGGCCCAGACCAGCCGTTCCTCGTAAGTCGGCATCAGCTTGCGATGGACTGACAAAACGCTGCCGTTATCGCTGATGTAAACCATCGAGCAATAGAGGCTGTGACCCCCGCGGTCCGGCGCCCGCTCCAGGACGCCGAGATACACCGCAATCCTGCCCTTGCTCGCAGCCTCACAGACAGGCGCCAGGTCGCCGGCGTCGATGTCGACACCCTGCGACAGGTAGTAGGCATAAAGCGATTTCTGAATCGCTGATTCGAATCGTGCACCGTCAGTTCGCTCGACCCAGAACGGGTATCCCGGTACCAGCGCTTCGCCGAAGGCTACCAGCCTGCAGCCTTTCGCAGCGGCTTCTGATACGCAGTTTGCAATCTTCGCAATCGTTGCGTCGCGTTGCAGCCAGACCGGTGCGATCTGCGCGAGGCCGACAGTGAGTTCCGTGCTAGCGTCTTTTTTCACGTACGGAAAAAAAAGCTGACGGGCCGGAGCCTGTCAGCTTTTTCGATAGTGACTACTCGAAATTCATGCGGAATGTTACGCCGTAGGTCCGCGGCTCGCTCGGGTAGCCGCTGTAGCTGCCTGCCTGGGCAACCGACGGGAATGCCGACAACAGAAATTGATCGTCCGTCAGGTTACGGCCCCACAGCATGGCTTCGAAGCCGTTTGCCCATTGCAGCCCGAAACTTGCGTTGACCATGCTGACGTCGCGCGACGCGACATCTTCCGGCACGTTTTCGATGATCCTGACTTTGTCGTCGTAAATGTACTCGCCGCGCACAAAGCCGCTCATGTTGGCACCGATGTCGAAGTTGTACGTGGCCGAGGTATTCATGCTGAACTTGTGCACGCCCGGTACGTCACCGCCACTGAGGTCCACGGGCAACCCGCCGATGCCGCTTGCACCCTGGAAATCGTCATAGGTTGGATCCAGCCAGGTACCGGAGAAGGTCAGTTCCAGCGCATCCGTCGGAACCCATGTCGCATCAAGCTCGATACCTGTCGTCGACTGTTTGCCGGCGTTGGCGAGCGCAAAGCCGGTTCCGGTGAATATGTTGGACTGGAAGCCCTCGATTTCCTGGTCGAAGATGGCAACGTTGACGGCGCCGCGGTCGAACCTGGCTTTCAGGCCGATTTCGTAAACCGTCGAGTCCTCTGGCCCGGCATAACGCGTGCCGGCAACGAGGTTGTTGACACCGAGGCCAGCCGAATTGATTGCCGCAATGTCCGAGGCGAACGGCCGGGAATCGCGCGACAGGTTCCATGACGTGGCTTTGAAACCGGTGCCCGCGCCGAGGTAGACGTTGACGTTGTCAGTCCAGTCAAAAGCCAGTCTTGCGGTCCACGTGGTCTTGCTATCGTTGGAATTGCCGGATTCCACCGCGTTCGGGTAGCCGACGAAGGGCGGCAGGAACTGCAAGGGCCGCAACGCCAGCAACTGGTTGCATCCTGGCGGCGGATTTTGCGCCGAGCACGAAGTTGTACTAAGCGCCTGGGCCTGGGCGGCGGCGGCGGGATTCGCGGCGATGTTTTGTGGCGTCGGAGGCAATCCGGTGAGCTGCTGGAAGGCCAGTCCGAACCCGACCTGCACCATGCTGAGTGACGAGAACACATCGGTGTTGTTCATGTTGACGAACGCGTCTTTCTTGTCGTTGGTGTAGTTGGCACCCAGGGTCATCGTGACCCGGTCCGTCATATGCCAGTCGATCTGGCCGAAAACGGAATAGGACCTGTCGTCCTGGCCGGCGTTCTCGAAATTGCCCTGACCGCTCGCGAAGAACGTGCCGGCGGGCAAGCCCAGGCCCGCTTCGAGAGCGGAAACGTTGCCGGCGGCGAGCAGGTCGGCATAGTTGCGGAAATCGCTGCTGTAGGTCAGCACGTTGTTGATCTCGACTTCCTCATCGAAGTAGTAGCCACCAACCATCCAGTCGACCGCGCCGTCACCGTTCGAAGTCAGGCGAAGCTCCTGCGTGAAAGTGTCCAGCTCGGTGTCGTTGGAGTTCGGATTGATCAGTCTTGCGCTGGTGAAATCCACATCGCTGTTCTCGAACCGGGACTGGTTGCGGTAGGCAGTGATCGAAGTCAGCACCATCGACTCGAAGTCGTAGTCGATTTGCATCGAGATGCCGCTGTTGTCAACCTGGTTTGTCGGGTTGAAGTCGTAATAGTTCTGGTATGCAAACGGTTGGTTGCCGACCAGGTTGCCACCCAGTGCGCGTATGGCATTGCCGGTCGGGCCGTCGACCAGGTTGGCGACGCCGCAGCAGACTTCGTCCATCTCGTCGTAGTCGGCGATGAAGCGCATTTCGAGTTTGTCATTTGGCACGATCAGCAACTGGCCACGCACGCCCCAGCGATCCCTGTCGCCGTATTCGACCCCATCCACCAGGTTGGTGTAGTAACCGTCGCGATTGTTGACGCTGCCCGAAAGGCTGAAAGCCACGGAATCCGACAGCGGTCCAGTGACGTCGCCCTTGACGATGACCTGGTTCCATTCGCCCAGGGTCAGCGAAGTCGATCCGCCGAATCCTGACAGGTCGGGCCGGGCGGTGACGACGTTGATTACGCCGGCCGACGCGTTCTTGCCGAACAGCGTGCTCTGCGGCCCGCGCAGTACCTCGACGCGCTCCAGGTTCGGCAGGTCCGACAGTGCCGACGCCGAGCGGGAGCGATACACGCCGTCTACGAATACGCCGACCGAGGGCTCGATTCCGGCGTTGTTGGCGCCATTACCAAAACCGCGAATGATGAAGTTGGTATTGCCGGTGGTCTGCAGCTGCGTTACACGCAGCGACGGCACGATGCTTTGAAGGTCCTTGATGTCCAGGATCTGCGCTTTCTGCATCGTTTGGGCGCTTACCACAGATACGGCAACCGGGACTTCCTGCAAAGTCTGTTCGCGCTTGGTCGCCATGACGATGATCTCTTCGATAATCATCTGCTCGTCCTGCGCCAGTACGGACGTCGAAGACGCAGTAAAAGCCAGCGTGGCTGCCGACAATTTCAGCAAAAAGCGGGCCGCGTTCGTGCCTGCGGTCCCGATTGACAAGAGCCATGTGGTGTTGGCCATCGAATTCCCCCAAAAGATTGAAATTTGACCTTCGTTTGCCGGCGGCTGGTGCTTCCCCGCCACCCGGCAGATTTGCGGCGAAGCATAGCATTATTTGCCGTTAGCTATACGTTTCAGGGGTACGCATATCCCGCAAAATCGACGGCATATACTCGAAAGTGACAGCAAGTACTCAAACGCTGCCGAAGCGCGGTCCGCTTCTGTTAAATTGGACGGCTGGTACCTTAGGAACGAGGGGCAAACAATGCATGGGCTCATGATGGACACGCCGCTGGTGATTTCCTCGATACTGCGGCATGCGGATCGGAACCACGGCGAACGCGAAATTGTTTCGGTCACGGCCGACAACCCCCGGCATCGTTATCGCTATTCCGATTTGTGCGGGCGGGCGCGGCAGCTGGCCAACGCCCTGGCGCGGTTCGGCCTGTCGCGAGGAGACAGGGTCGGCACGCTGGCCTGGAACGACTACCGGCATCTCGAGGCTTACTATGGCATTGGCGGCGCAGGATACGTCTGCCACACGATCAACCCGCGGCTGTTCCCGGAGCAGATCGCGTTCATAATCAAACACGCCGGCGACCGGGTCCTGTTGACGGATCCCATGTTCCTGCCCTTGCTGGAGAAGCTTGCCGGGCATATTGGCTGCGTCGAGCAATTCATAGTGCTGACAGACGATGCGCTCATGCCGTCGACAACACTCGCAAACGCCGTGTCATACGAATCGTTCATTGGCAGCGAGAGCAGTGAGTACCTGTGGCCGGAACTCGACGAGAAGGACGCGGTGGCGTTGTGCTATACCTCCGGCACCACCGGAGACCCGAAGGGTGTGCTGTATAACCACAGGTCGCAGGTGCTGCATGCCTACGCGTGCATTGCGCCGGATGTCATGGGCCTGTCCAGCCGCGATTGCGTACTGCCGGTCGTACCGCTTTTTCATGTCAATGCCTGGGGCATTCCGTATTCGGCGCTGATGGTCGGTGCGAAGCTGGTTCTTCCCGGACCGAAGATGGGAGACGGTGAGACCTTGTACACGCTGATGGAAGGCGAGGGCGTCACCGTTTCGCTTGGCGTGCCGACAGTCTGGATGGCACTGCTGCAGTACTGCGACAAAGCAGGCAAGCGCCTTAACAAGCTGCAGCGCACAGTCATTGGCGGTGCGGCTGTTCCCGAGTCGATGATTCGTGCGTTTCGCGACAAGCACGACGTGCTCGTGCACCAGGGCTGGGGAATGACTGAAATGAGCCCGCTCGGAACCCTGAATTCGCTGAAAGCGAACATGCAGGAGCTGTCCGCCGAAGACAAACTGAAAATCCAGACCAAGGCCGGGCGCGGCATTTACGGCGTAGAGATGCGCATCGTAGACGACGAACAAAATGAACTGCCATGGGACGGGGTAGCGTATGGGGCGCTCCAGGTTCGCGGCCCGTGGATCTGCAGCGATTACTTCAGGCTCGATGGTTCCGCCGGCGCACATACCGATGATGGCTGGTTTGAAACCGGCGATGTCGCGACGATCGATGCGGAAGGCTTCATGGCCATAACGGACAGAACGAAGGATGTCATCAAATCGGGCGGCGAATGGATCAGTTCGATCGAGATAGAAAACGTCGCCATGGGGCATGCGTCCGTTGCCGAGGCGGCCGTTATCGGCGTACCGCATCCCAAGTGGACCGAGCGGCCGCTTCTGATCGTGATCAAGGCCGAAGGCAAGGATGTCAGCAAGGACGAAATGCTGGCCTGGCTTGACGGGAAAATTGCGAAATGGTGGCTGCCGGAGGATGTTGTATTTGTCGACGAGATTCCGCATACAGCGACCGGGAAGATCAAGAAAATCGAATTGCGGCGGCAGTTTGCCGAATATCGAATTCCGGCGTAGCGGACGAATCGCCAAGTCGAGGAACCGGTCGGCATTAATCGCCGCGCATCCTGCTGCACTGAAAATTGGAACAGGGATTCACATGACTGAGAAAAACCATGACTGACGCACTGCGTCTTTTCGGACTGAAAGCGATCGTGACCGAGGCCGGGTCCGGTATTGGCGAAGCAATCGTTCGAACATTCGTTAAACAGGGTGCTGAAGTGCTTGCCATCGATGCTGCCGGGAGCGGCGTAGAGACGCATTTCCGCAAGGTCAGCGGCGTTTCCGGGGTCGTGCTCGACATGCACGCCCTCGATGCATCGAAGCAACTCGCATCGGAGGCAAAAAAGTCTCTTGGCGGACTGGACATCGTTGTAAGCAATTTCGACTGGCACCGCAAGACGCCAATCAACGATACCGATGCCGGTGCTGCCGAGGAGCTGACGGAGAACATGTTGGCCCGCACTGCGGCGATTTACGACGCTACCCTGTCATTGCTGCAAAGAAGTCCGGCTGGCAGGATGATTGTCATCGGCTGCCTGCGCAGTGTTTTTGGCAAGGACGGTACCATGGCATACCGCAATACGGAGTTGGCCATGCACCGATTGGTGAGCAAGCTGGCGGCTCGCGGCGGCGAATTCGGGGTTACCGCCAATTACATTCAACCAGGCGCCGTGATGACGCCGGCGAGTCGTCCGGTATTTGCTGCAGACCGGGAGCTTCGTGATTACTGCATCCGGCAGTCGTCGGCAAAGCGCCTCGCCGATCCTGTCGATATCGCCAAAGTCGCGTTGTTTCTTGCCACGGACGATTCGGTTTTCGTCAGCGGAACCGGGATTCGCGCGGACGGCGGCGTTAGCCTCGACTAGGTTTTGCATCGTGAACGCCGTTCTCCAGGATCTGATTACGCTGCTCGAACTCGAGCGGATCGAGGACAATATTTATCGAGGGCAAAGCCGCGATATCGGGTCGGCGCAGGTATTTGGCGGCCAGGTTCTGGGACAAGCCCTGTCGGCGGCGCATTTCACCGTTGAAAACAGGCGCGCGCATTCCCTGCACGCCTATTTTCTGCGTCGCGGAGACATGAATGCGCCGATCATCTACGAAGTCGATCGTGCGCGCGACGGTGGAAGTTTCTCGGTCCGCCGGGTTGTTGCCATTCAGCACGGCAGACCCATATTCAATCTCGCTGCTTCGTTTCAGACGCCGGAGGAGGGCCTCGAGCACCAGGCGCAGATGCCGGATGTGCCGGGTCCGGAAGGACTGCAAGACGCGACGGAAGTCAGTGACGAGGTGCTTGCCCGCATTCCGGAAAAAATGCGCCGTTACCTGACGCACAAGAGGCCATTCGAATTCCGGCCGGTTCGGCCGATGAACTTCGAGGAGCCCGAACATCTTCCGCCGGTCAAGCATGTATGGATAAGGGCAATGGATACCCTTCCGGATGACGCAAGCCTTCATCAGAATCTGCTGGCCTATGTTTCGGATTACGAGTTACTGGGTACGAGCACGCTTCCGCACGGTCTATTGTTCGGCCGTGGCAATGTGCTGATGGCCAGCCTGGATCACGCACTGTGGTTCCACAGAGACGTTCGCGTGGACGAATGGTTGCTTTATTCGTTTGACAGCCCAAATGCTTCCGGTGCACGCGGTTTCGCGCGCGGCCAGTTCTTTACGCGGCAGGGTGTTCTGGTTGCATCGTCCGCGCAGGAAGGACTTGTGCGTGTACTGCCGGACGACCGGACGCCCAGGGTTCGTTCGGACCCCCGTTCCCAGCAATAGGGCGCAGAATCACCCGGTCTTCGGCTCGCATTCGGCGAGCTCACTCGAAAATCGCTGTCCGTTGTCTGCGTAGATGCCGGCAGGAACCTGCAATTGCTTGCGCTCCTGTTCATCGAGTTCGCGAATGACTTTGGCTGGCGACCCCAGGATAAGTACGCCGTCGGGGAAGCACTTGCCTTCTGTAACCAGCGTGTGAGCACCCACGAGGCAATGTCTGCCAATTCTTGCCTTGTTAAGGATCGTGCTGCCAATGCCGATCAGCGATCCGTCGCCGATCTTGCAGCCATGCAACATGACGCAATGTCCGATCGTGACGTTGCTGCCAACAGTAAGAGCGATGCCAGCATCGGTATGCAGCACCGACGCGTCCTGGATATTCGAATTCTCACCGACTTCTATCCAGTCGTTGTCACCGCGCAGTACGGCGTTGTACCAGACGCTCACGCCGGCGTGGAGGCGTACGCTGCCGATGATCGTGGCGTTGTGTGCTATGAAATGACCGGCACCCTGGAAAACGGGGCGGCGGTCGCCGAGGCTCGCAATCACCCCGCCGTCGCCTGGTTCGCAACCGCGGCCGCGGCGGCCGCGACGGCTTCCGGGTCGCCGAGGAAGCGGCGCGACAAAGGCCGAAGTTTTTCGTCGAGCTCGTAAACGATGGGAACGCCGGTCGGGATGTTGAATCCAGTGATCTCTTCTTCGGATACGTTGTCGAGCATTTTGACCATCGCGCGCAGGCTGTTGCCGTGTGCCGCGATCAGCACGTTCCTGCCCTGGCTCAGGGTCGGCGCAATCAGGCTGTTCCAGCACAGCATTACACGGTCCAGCGTCGTCGCCAGCGATTCCGTAGTCGGCAGATTGGCGATGCCGGCATAGCGCGGGTCGCGTGCCGGATGCCGCTCGTCGTCTGGCTCGAGGGCCGGTGGCGGCGTCGCGTAACTGCGTCGCCACACGTGCACTTGTTCGGCACCGTACTTTGCCGAGGTCTCCGCCTTGTCCAGCCCTTGCAGCGCCCCATAATGCCGCTCGTTCAGCCGCCAGTCGCGAATCACCGGAATCCACATGCGGTCCATTTCGTCGAGCATCAGCCACAGTGTTCGAATCGCGCGTTTCAAAACCGACGTGTAGGCAATATCAATCGCAAAATCGAGTGCGCGAACCTCGCGGCCTGCGCTGATCGCTTCCGCTCGCCCCTTTTCCGTCAGGTCGACGTCGGTCCAGCCTGTAAACAGGTTCTTCAGATTCCAGTCGCTTTGGCCGTGTCGGCACAGGACGAGTTTTCCGGACATGCTTGCTCCTTAAGGTTCCACTGTCGGCTAGCCGCCGGTCAATCGCCTCAGTTCCTGTGCCGCGACCGACAAGGTGGCAAAATCGATTTCCGTACGCAGTTTCATTTCGGCGAGCACGTTATCCAGCTTTCGGACAGCGGCTGCGTTTTCTTCCAGCCAGGTCTCGAAGATCTTGACCGGCTTGGACTTGCCGCCGCGATTCAGCAGGGTCGACGAGAGATCGCGCCGAATCCTGTAAAACTCGTCGCGCAGATTGCTGCGGGCAATCGCCTGCCATCGCCCCTGGACCGCCAGAATTTCAATGGACCGATTGAGCCAGATGAAGCCAAGGCGTTCGCTGATCACGGAATACATCTTTGCCGTTTCCATGACGTCCCTGCCGTGAATATTTGCAAGGTCTGCGATGTCCAGGCCACCACGGGTGAGCAGCAGGCCCGCCATCTTCCGGGCCAGTTTTTCCGGTGCGCCCAGTCGTATGTTTTCTTCCGCAATCATTTTCAGGCGTTCCTTGGAGTCGTTCGAAACGAAACTCAGGACCCGCGCGTAGACGGTTGCGATCCCGGGCTTCAGTTGCCCGACTGCGGCAACGATATCCAGTGAATCGCCGTACCGCCACAGCAACCAGTAACAGGCGTGCCGCAGAATCCGGCTGACTTCGAACATCATTGCCTGCTGCACGGTGGCCGGAATCTCGTTGTCCAGTGATTCGATCGTGCGCCAGATTTCGCTGGCGCCGCACACCTCGCGGGCAACCACGTAAGCACGCGCAATTGCGACCACATCGGCCCCGGTATCCAGCTGAACCCGCTTGACGAAGGCCGGTCCCATTCGATTGACAATGTTGTTCGCGATCAGCGTGGCGAGGATCTCCCTGCTCAGACGGTGCTTGGGTATGAGGTCACCGTATCGGCGCCTCAGGACTGCGGGGAAATAACGCTGCGGGTCGGTCGTCAGGAAATCATCCAGTGACTGCGGCGATTCCGTGAGGCCGTTGTAAAGGTCGATTTTTGCATAGCTCAGAATGACCGCGATTTCCGGCCGCGTCAGGCCCTGTTTTCTTTCGCGCCGTTCGTCGATTTCCACCTCGTCAGGCAGAAACTCCAGCGCCCGGTCGAGCAAGCCGGACTTTTCGAGGTTCTGAATGAGGCGTGCGGACTCGTCCAGCCGCTCGCGAGCCCGTGCTTCCATCATGCTGATCGCCTGGGTCTGCAGGTAATTGCTTCGCAATACGAAAGCGGCCACATCGTCGGTCATCGCGACCAGCAGCTTGTTGCGTTGCGCTCGCGTCAGTCCCTTTTCCTTGGCGGCTGCGCTCAGCAGGATCTTGATGTTGACCTCACGATCCGAGCTGTCGACTCCCGCGGAGTTGTCGATGAAGTCGGTATTCACCCGTCCGCCGTTCAGGCTGTACTCGATCCGGCCGCGTTGTGTCAGGCCGAGATTGCCGCCTTCACCGATGACCTTGCACCGCAGCTGGTTCGCGTTCACCCGCACGCTGTCGTTGTTGCGGTCGCCTACATCGATGTGACTTTCGGGGCTGGCCTTGACATAGGTTCCGATTCCGCCGTTCCACAGCAGGTCGACCGGCATCTTCAGGATCGTTCGTATGAGTTCGTTGGGCTGCATGGCCGATTCGTCCGTGCCGAGCATTTCCTTAACTTCGCGGCTGAGCTTCACCTGCTTGGCTTGCCGCGAAAAGATGCCGCCGCCTTTCGATATCAGTGTCTCGTCGTAGTCGGCCCAGCTCGATCGAGGCAGCACAAAGAGTCTCTTGCGCTCACCGAAGCTGGCCTCCATGTCCGGATCCGGGTCGAGGAAGATGTGCTCGTGATTGAAGGCCGCCACCAACTTGATTTTGGTTGAAAGCAACATGCCGTTACCGAACACGTCGCCGCTCATGTCGCCGATGCCGGCTACCGTGAACGGATCGGTTTGCGTGTTGACGCCTTGTTCCCTGAAGTGCCGTTTGACTGCCTCCCAGGCGCCCCGCGCCGTGATGGCCATTTTCTTGTGGTCATAGCCTGCCGACCCACCGGAGGCAAACGCATCGTCCAGCCAGAACCCGTAACTGACGGACAGGCTGTTTGCAATATCCGAAAACGTAGCCGTGCCCTTGTCGGCGGCAACGACCAGGTACGGATCCTCTCCGTCCCGGCGCACGACATTATTCGGCGCGACGACTTTGCCGTCGACCACGTTGTCCGTGATATCCAGCAAGCCGCAGATGAAAATCTTGTAGCAGGATATTGCCTCGGCGATGATCGTATCCCGATCGCCCTTCGGCATGCGCTTGGGGACGAAGCCGCCCTTGGCCCCGGTCGGTACGATGACCGTATTCTTGACGACCTGTGCCTTCATCAGGCCCAGTACTTCGGTTCGAAAATCCTCGCGTCGATCGGACCAGCGAATGCCGCCGCGTGCAATGTCTCCGCCGCGCAGGTGAACGCCTTCCACTCGCGGTGAGTAGACGAAGATTTCGAACTTCGGCCGGGGCTTCGGCGATTCGGGGATTTTGCTCGGATTCAGCTTGATGGATATACAGGGCTTCAGGTCCCCATTCTCGTCACGTTGGTAGTAGTTGCTGCGCAGCGTCGCGCTGATTGCGCCGGCAAAGGCGCTCAGAATCCGGTCCTCATCGATGCTCGATGCCCGTGCGACTTTCCTTGAAATACTGGCCAGGCAGGTCTCCAGTTCCTCATCGCGGGCAGCTTTCGATATCGACGGGTCGAATTGCAGCTCGAACTGCCGGACGAGGCTTGTGGCGAGCCCTGCATGAGCAACCAGCACGTCTTCCATGTACTGCTGACTGAACGGAATGCCGAGTTGCAGCAGGTACTTCGCGTAACAGCGAACCAGAGACGTTTGCCGCCAGTCGAGTCCTGCGGCGAGAATCAGCCGGTCAAATCCGTCGTTCTCTGCGTCACCGGACAGCGCGCGCTTGAAACCATCCTGAAAGCGTACGGCGGCGGAATCCAGCTCGAGTTCGTCGGCGCCCGGGAAATGGATTTCGAAATCCTGAATCCAGAAGCGCTGGCCACCGTGCAGGGTCAGCTTGTACGGACGCTCACTGTGCACGAACGTTCCCATGTCTTCGAGGATCGGCAGCACTCGTGACAGCAACAGCGGTTCGTCCGGCGAGAAAGCTCGGAAATTGAGCTGATCCGGTGTCGCACCCGGTGCCTTGTGCAGCAACAGCGAGTTGCCGTGTTCGCCCTTGACGAGCCCGTCGACGCGCTTGATATCGAGACAGGCGACGACGGGCGGAGTGTCACCCTCATAGGCAAGCGTGAAACTCTGGCCGTATTCCCTGTATAGAGAGTGCCCCTCCGCTTCACCATAGCGGTCACTCAGTTCGCCGCGTAGCTTGTCGCGCCAGGTTACGACGGCGTCGGCAATCTTGCTTTCGATTTCCTTGATACTGATTCGTGGTCGGTCGCCTGCGCCTGTCCGAACAATCGTGTGTAGTCGTGCCAGCGGAGCGTCGGTTATCTGCACGCTTGAATCGACGGATATTCCGACGAACGATCGGTGCAGGATGTCTTCAATGCGCCGCCGAACGGCAGTCGTATATTTCTCGCGCGGTACATAAACAATGCAGGAAAAAAAACGGCGAAACGCATCGCGTCTCAGGAAGAATTTGACCCGGCGACGATCCTGCAGGTTGAGGATGCCATTGGTCGTGCGAACGAGATCGCGCACCGAACTTTGGTAGAGCTCGTCTCGCGGAAATGACTCGAGGATATGCATCAGCGCTTTGCCGCGGTGTCCGGAGGGGTCGAGTTGCAGCCGGTCGAGAACACGTCGGACTTTCAATCTGATGAATGGGATATTGCGCGGACTTTCGCTGTAAGTGACCGACGTAAAAAGTCCGAGGAATCGCCGTTCGCCGACGACGTCACCCTTGTTGTTAAATACTTTAACGCCGACATAGTCGAGATAACTCGGTCGATGCACCGTGGATCGCGAATTGGCCTTGGTGATGATCAACCAGTCTTTGGAGCGGGTCAGCTTGCGCATCTCCTTGCTGAGTTCGGTGGCCTTGCCGCCGCGCTCGTCCTTTGTCAGTACGCCGAGACCACTGCCGGTAACGGGCCGGAGGAATTGCTTTTTTCCGCGCGTGGACAGCCGGTATTCGCGGTAGCCCAGATAGGTGAAACGATCGTCGGCCATCCAGCGCAGCAGGGCCTCGCTTTCGTCCCGGAGTTCCGGATCCGCGCCGCTGGGCCCTATCTTAAGGTCTGCGGCGGCCTCGAGCATTTTGTCTCTCATTGCGCGCCAGTCCCGAACCGCGGCACGCACATCTGACAGAACCTTGAGGATCTCTTGCTCCAGAATTCTCAGGCGATGTTCATCAGGTTCGCGATCGATCGCAAAGCGCACGTAGGATTCGATGATCCCACCGCTGGCGTTCCTGTCGATGACGTCGAGCAACTTCCCTTTGTCATCACGACGAACACGCAGGACCGGGTGAATGGTCATATGGACCGCCAGTTCCTGATGCGCGATAGCAGCCGAAACAGAGTCCACGAGGAACGGCATGTTGTCGTTGACCATCTCGATAATGGTGAATCTCGAGTCGTAGCCGTCCTGCTTTTCTTTAGGGTTGTAAATTCTCAGGCAGACATCGCCGGGATTTCGGACCTTTGCGAATTCGAGGTGTGAAATAGCCGCTTTTCCCATGATCTGCGGGGGGGTTCCGACCATGTCGTCCGCAGGGACATTCGCAAAATAACGCGCAAGGAAGAAATTGATCTTTTTGCGTTCGCGAAGGACCTTGGACGCTGGTTTTGCAGCCAGGATCTTGTCGGTTACGACGCTCGAGATGTCACTGGCGCGACGAAGTTTTTGAGCTGGCACTGGCTAGACACTCCGAGCTGGATGGTCTGAAGAAGGCGGGGTTGCAAAGACTCTATAACGAATTACTGCGGTTTTTCCAGATCAGCGATTGCCGCCGCGAGAAATCTGCAGGCCTCGCCACCGGTAATGCATCGATGGTCAAAACTGAGCGAAAGCGGAATCCGGCGATGCACCTCGATACCGCCCATCACAGCGACGACATCGTGTTGTAGTTTTCCTGCACCGAGAATTGCGACCGTTGGCGGCACCATCAGCGGTGTCGCGTATCGCCCCGCCAGGGTACCGAAATTGGAAACGGTAATCGTGAAGTTGATCATGTCCTGCGGGGCGACACTGCGCTCGATCGTGGCCTTTTTGATTCTCGCGATCTCATTGCGAATTTGGTCGAGGTTCATTTCTTCGACGTTACGAACGACCGGCACGATGAGTCCGTCCTCGGTATCGACTGCCATCGCGATATCGACTCGCGACTCAGGTTGATGGCTCATGCTTTGTGCGTTGAAAAAGCCGTTCAATGCAGGCGCCGCTGTGCATCCCGCGGCCGTTGCCCGAAGGATTCTTGCGGTGAAATCGCGTTTCAAAATCCATTCATGAATGTCCGCATCGTCGAATATCGTACATAGCGCCACTTCGTCACGATGCTGAGTCATGCTTTTGGCCATGGCCCTGCGCGGCCCGCGCAGCGATTCCGAACGCCCCGGTATCGGGCTTGGACGCGGCGTGCGGGCTTTCGCCGCGGTGCTCCTGAAATTGGCAAGGTCTGCGCTCGTTACCTGGCCGTTCTTTCCGCTGGGAGGTACGTCCGCAAGATCGATACCGAGGCGACGCGCCTCGGTCCGGACTGACGGCGTCGCCTTGACTCGTCCGCCCTTGCGTCGCCGACCGCCTCCCGCAATTGCGGTCTCTTCGAGCATGCCGCCGCCGGTCGGCACATTACCGACCACGGTTGCTGCGTCGTTTCTCGCCGGTTCCGTATCCGCGGTTTTCGCTTCCTGTTTCTTTTGCTCGGCTTTTGCGGCGGGCGCCGCCTTGTCGTCAGCGTCCCGGAAATCGACAAGCGGCGCGCCGGTTGCAACGATATCACCGGGCTGGGCGTGCAATCGGGCAATGACCCCGGAGTAGGGCGAGGGCACTTCGACGACGGCTTTGGCCGTTTCGACAGACAGCAACGGATCGTCGGTCTTGACGGTGTCACCTTCACTGACGTGCCAGGACACGATCTCGGCTTCGGGTAATCCTTCGCCAAGATCCGGCAGATTGAATGTAGTCATAGTGTCGTCCTGCGTTCCGATCGGTGTCAGTCGTCCAGAGTTTCCCGCACCGCGTCAACGATTTTGCTGACGCTGGGCATGTAATCCATTTCACGGCGGAACAGGGGCATAACCACATCGTAACCTGTGACGCGGCGAATCGGAGCCTTGAGATCGTAGAGTCCCTTTTCCGCAACGATGGCAGCGACTTCCGCGCCGACCCCGCAGGTCCTTGCCGCTTCGTGCACGATGACCAGACGGCCGGTCTTTTCCACCGATTCGAGAATCGTTTCGTAATCGATGGGGCTGATAGTGGCCAGATCGATGACCTCGCAACTGATATTGCTTTTGGCGAGCTGGTCCACCGCTTTCAGCGTTTCGAAAGTCATTGCTCCCCAGGTGACGATGGTTATGTCCGTGCCTTGTCGAAGGGTGTAGCAGACATCGAGCGGCAACGCTTTGCCATTGTCTTCGACGTTCTGCTTGTTCAGGCGGTAGATTCGCTTCGGCTCGAGGAAAATCACAGGGTCCGGATCACGTATTGCCGCCAGCAGCAGGCCGTATGCGCGTGCCGGTGACGACGGGATGACAACGCGCACGCCAGGCATGTGTGCAAACAATGCTTCCGTGCTTTCCGAATGGTGCTCCGGCGCATGAATTCCACCGCCGTAGGGCGCTCTCAACACCATCGGGCAGCTCAATCGTCCGCGCGTGCGATTTCGCAATCGACCGGCGTGATTGATGATCTGGTCTACGGTCGGGTAGATGAAACCCATGAACTGGATTTCGGGTACCGGAATCATGCCTTGTGCGGCCATACCGATTGCCACGCCGGCAATCATGCCCTCGGCCAATGGTGTGTCCAGTACGCGCTCGGCACCGAAACGCGTCTGCAGTCCGGCGGTAGCGCGAAAGACGCCGCCATTGACGCCGACGTCTTCGCCGAGAACCACCACCCGGCTATCGTGTTCGAGTTCCCATGCGAGTGCCATGGTAACCGCATCGATCAGTGTGACTTCAGCCATGGTGACCCCCGTCGTTGTCACCGTACTGAATCGCGTGATCGCGTTGTTCCTCGAGAAATTCCGGCAACTCCTTGTACATGTAGTCGAACATGGCTTCGATCGGCTGTTTGGGGGTATTCAGGTAACTCTGGACAGCGTTATCGACTTTGGTTGCGGCTTCCGCAAGCAGGGCCTGCTCTTTCTTCTCATCCCATACGCCGATATCCGTCAGGTACTGGCGAATGCGAATGAGCGGTTCGAGTTTCCAGGCGGTTTCGACCTCGCCCTTTTTTCGATAACGACTCGCGTCGTCGGCTGTCGTGTGATCGCTAAGCCGATAGGTTACGGCTTCGACCAGGGTTGCACCGTCGCCATTTCGTGCACGCGCCAGTGCGCGCTCGACCCAATGGCGCACGGCGATCACGTCGTTGCCGTCGACCTGGATGCCGGGGATGCCGGCTGCCACCGCTTTTTGTGCGAGGGTCTTGGTTGCGGTCTGCAATTCGATGGGCACGGAGATTGCCCACTTGTTGTTGACCACCATGAAAACGACCGGGAGCTTGCGCGCACCGGCTATGTTCATGGCTTCGTAGAACGCGCCTTCCGAAGTACCGCCGTCACCATTGACTGATACTGCACAACGCGCTTCCCCGCGCATCTGGAATGCCATGGCAGCACCGGCGGAGTGAAGGCATTGGGTAGCGATAGGAACGCAAAACGGGAAGTCATTCCTGGGGCCCGCGAAATCGCTGCCACGCTCATCACCGCCCCAGTACATCAGGATCTCGGCCATGCTGACGCCGCGATACAGCATGGCGCCGTATTCGCGATAGCTCGGCGCAAGTACATCATCTTCTTGCATCGCCGCGGCGAGTCCGACATGCGTGGCTTCATGACCTAGGCACGAGGCGTAAGTGCCGAGTTTTCCCGTGCGTTGCAGATTGATCGCCTTGGTATCGAACACACGCGTTTCGACCATATGACGATACATGTCGACGAGTTTGTCGGCGTCCCTTGCCAGATCCGGAATGTCTGCGCTGGGCTTGCCGGCCGGATCCAGAAACTGACTGTACTGGATCTCGAAATCCGCGATGGTTTCCAAGTATTACTCCATATCCTGAAAAATGGCGGACCTTTGTAATTCTCGACCGCGCGGCAGCCCGCAGGCACCGCCGCCGGCTGTGGCCCGAGCGACGGGCCGGGATTATACAGCAAGGTCGGCCGCATGGCTGCGCGGTCGGGTACCGCTATTGTGGTAGCGCTTTGCTCGTGGAGCCGGTCGACTTGTGTGCAAATCGGCCTACAATGCGTGACATTGCGAAATACGCTTGGCTATCCAATAGATAATGAAAAAGCGCTCACTCGAATCGACAATTCATACAGGGGTAGACCGTGACAGCGATTACACGGCGTACCTGCAACTCGATGTGCTGCTGAATGCGCAAATTCCTCTCAGCGATCCGCCGCATCATGATGAAATGCTTTTCATCGTTCAGCATCAGGTTACAGAGCTGTGGATCAAACTCATCATTCATGAGGTTGAAGCGGCGATGCGTTGTATCAGGACCAACGATACGCCGCCGGCTGTAAAGCACCTGGCGCGGGTAAAGCACATTCAGAATCAGATCTACAACCAGTGGATGGTGCTGGATACGCTGACGCCGAGTGAGTACGCACAATTTCGCCACGTATTCGGCAAAGCGTCCGGCTTCCAGTCGCCGCAGTATCGATTGCTCGAGTTCCTGTTGGGCAACAAGAGCAGGTCTTACCTCAGTGTCTACGAGAAACAGACCGACTGGCTGAAACGCCTCCAGGCTGCATTGACCGCGCCGGCGCTTTTTGACGAGTTTCTGCGGTACCTGGCGCGAAACGGCTACGCTATTCCGCCAAAGGTACTTGACCGGGATTTTAGCCGCATGCGGGAAGAAGATGACGGTGTGGTTTCGGTCCTGAAGGACATTTACGAACGCCCGCGCGAGCATTGGGCGAATTACGAGATGTGCGAAGCTCTTATGGACGTCGGAAACAATTTCCAGTTCTGGCGTTACCATCATATGAAGACGGTAGAGCGAATAATCGGACACAAACGCGGGACAGGCGGTTCGTCGGGAGTTTCGTTCTTGAAGAAGGCACTGGAATCAGATTTCTTTCCTGAGCTGATTACAGTTCGAACCAAAATCGGCGCGGTTCCCGACTGATGCCACAGGCACGATTCTGAAAGCTAGGGTGCGCTGATCAGGCGTGCGCGCAGCAGCAGTTTTTCGATTACGACATTCAGTGTCTGGATTTGCTCTTCGCTTAGTCCGTGCAACAGGTCTGCCTCGATGCCCAGTGCCAGTGGCGCAATGTCAGCAAGCACGTTCCGCCCGACTTCGGACAGGTTGAGAATGGAACGTCGCCGGTCGGCATCCGCAAATTCACGATCGACCCGGCCACTTTTGATGAGTTTGGTGACCGCTCGACTGACGGCGACCTTGTCCATCATTGTGCGGTCGGCAACCTCCACGGCGGAAAGGCCGGGGAATCGACCCAGTATCGTTATCACACGCCATTCCGGAATGGTCAGTCCGAAACGCTGGTCGTAGGCGCGGGCGATGGAGGAGCTGATGGTGTGCGACAGAATGGCCAGCCTGTAGGGCAAAAAATCTTCTAAAATCAATTCTTTACTCATCTCATTACCATGGTTGTTTCGGATCGGATCGTCGGGTTATCTGTATTATCGATCATACTGTAATCGCCGGTCATCGGACCAGACCGTCGTGCTTCAGAGGTCGTCATGAGCATTGCCGCAGGTCCTCATCCTCTGTGTGCTGCATGCAAATACCCGGACGACTGCATCTCCGTCAGCCGGCTTGCGGTGCGGCGAAACTCGAACGCCAGTTTCTTGCCCTGGTACAAACGGTCTATCGGGGCTTCCGCGGAGACCACCAGTTTTACCCGGCGGTCGTAGAATTCGTCAATCAGTGAAATAAATCGGCGCGCTGCATTGTGTGCTTCCGGCCGCAGCACCGGGACCTTAGAAATAATGATTGTCTGGAAGCGGCGTGCAATTTCGATATAGTCATTGACACTTCGCGGGCCGTCGCAAATGGCAGAAAAATCGAACCACGCCACATCGCTGGTACAGCGGCGGCATGTGACAGGTCGCCCCAGGATTTCCAGTACCGGATTCATTGCCGAGGCGGTTGCCGCGCTGCTGTGAAAGAATTCCTCGAGCTTCTTTTCTGCGTCGGCATCGTCCGGTGTCAGATAGGTGCCGGCGCGTTTCAGCATCCGCAGTCTGTAATCCGTGCCGGTATCCAGGTGCACAATCTGCGCATGTTTTTTCAGCAGGTCGATGGCAGGCAGGAATCGTTCGCGTTGCAAGCCGTCCGCGTACAGCTCATCGGGTGGTGTGTTGGACGTCGCAACGAGTACGGTGCCTCGGCAAAAAAGGCCGTTCAGCAAACGACCGAGAATCATGGCATCGCCGATGTCGCTGACAAAGAATTCGTCGAAACACAGCACGGATGTTTCGTTCGCGATCTCGGCGGCGACTTTGTCTGCCGGATCCTCGGTGTCAGCGTGGATCCGCAGCCTTGCATGGATTTCGCTCATCATTTCGTGAAAATGCATTCGCCGCTTGCGCTCTGTGGTCAGCGTTGAATAAAAGAGGTCCATAAGAAACGTCTTGCCACGGCCGACCCCTCCCCACAGATAAATACCTCGCACCCCTGCGGAGGGACGCCCCCGCAGCCTCGCGAACAGGCGACGAAATCGCCCGGCTGCGGTACGTTCGTTGCCGAGCTCTATTTGAAGCTGCCGCAGGATATCAACGACTTCCTGCTGTGCCGGGTCTTGCACAAGTCCTTCGCGTTCAACCACTGTCGAATATGCGCTGCTGATTCCCAACGGCTCTCCTGTGAAATACCCGGCAATTGCGCCGCAGCCTACCGTGGAGCACGGAGCGTAGCCAGCCTCGGGCATCGTGGCCGTAACTTCGGCCGGCGTCTGATAGAATTCCGCGGCCTGACAAAAGGGAAATCAAAAGACATGAGCGAGCCCGCTGAAAGGGAATCCATGGAATTCGACGTCGTAATAGTCGGCGGAGGTCCGGCCGGGCTGGCGTCGGCGTGCAAACTGATGCAGCTCGCGCAGCAGGACGGCCGCGAATTGTCAGTCGTCGTCTTGGAAAAGGGTTCCGAGATCGGCGCGCACATCTTGTCCGGAAATGTTTTCGAGCCCCGGGCCCTTGACGAATTGTTTCCCGACTGGCGCGACAGAGGAGCTCCGGTCAACACGGCTGTCAGCGGCGACCTCATCCACTACCTGACCGGTGAAACGAAATCGCTGCGAGTGCCAGGCATCTTCGTGCCGCACCCGATGCACAACAAGGGCAACTACATCATCGGTCTCGGCAGACTTTGCCGCTGGCTCGGCGAGCAGGCCGAGACACTCGGCGCCAATGTGTTCCCGGGATTCGCAGCGGCAGAAGTGCTTTACGACGAACAGGGACGTGTCCGGGGCGTTGCCACAAGCGACATGGGCGTGGCGAAGGACGGCAGCAAAAAGCCGGGATACCAGCCAGGTTACGAACTGCTCGGCAAGTACACAATTTTCGCAGAGGGTTGCCGCGGAAATCTCGGTGAACATCTGATGGACCGATTCGAGTTGCGTGCCGACTGCGACCCGCAGCACTATGGAATCGGCATCAAGGAAGTCTGGGAAATCGACGCGGCAAGGCATCAGCAAGGACAGGTCGTTCACACCATGGGCTGGCCGCTCGACAATCGCACGGAAGGCGGCGGATTTCTGTATCACGCATCGAACAATCAAGTATTCCTCGGATTTATCGTCGCGCTCAACTACCGGAATCCGCACCTCTCGCCGTTCGAGGAATTCCAACGCTGGAAACTGCATCCGAAGATTCGTTGCTACCTCGAAGGCGGCAAGCGAATTGCTTATGGCGCTCGGGCAGTCAACAAGGGCGGCCTGCAATCGCTTCCGCGCCTTAGCTTCCCTGGCGGAATGCTGACCGGCTGTGACGCAGGATTTCTCAACGGCATCAAGATCAAGGGCGCGCACACGGCAATCAAGACCGGTATGCTCGCCGCGGAATCGGTTTATGCTGCCCTGGCCGGTGGCGATACGGGTTATTCTGACCTGGTCGGCTACGAACAACGCGTTCGCGAATCCTGGGTCTATGACGAAATGCATCGGGCGAGAAATTTCGGACCGGCATTGCACAAGCTTGGCACATTTTTCGGCGCCGCATTTACCTACATCGATCAGAACCTGTTCCGCGGCCGGCTGCCATTTACCCTGAGGAATCGCGAAGCGGATCACGAAACTCTGCGCCCTGCGGCGAAGGCACCGGCAATCGAATATCCCAGACCCGATGGCGTGATCAGCTTCGACCGGCTTTCATCTGTTTTCCTGTCGAGTACGAATCACGAGGAAGATCAGCCGTCGCATCTGCAACTGAAAGACCCGGGCATCCCGGTCGATTTCAATTTGCCGGAGTACGATGAACCGGCACAACGGTACTGTCCTGCCGGTGTTTACGAAATCGTTGAAGATAACGGTCAGCCTCGCTTCCAGATCAATGCTGCGAATTGCGTGCATTGCAAGACCTGCGATATCAAGGATCCGAAGCAGAATATCGTCTGGACCGTTCCGGAGGGCGGGGGCGGTCCGAACTATAGCGGTATGTAATGGCCCGGACCGGCTGACTACTAGCTGGGCTGCATCCTGATCGCGCCGTCGAGACGGATGGTTTCTCCGTTGATCATCGCATTGCCATAGATGCTGGCAACCAGATCCGCATACTCCTCGGGTCTCCCGAGGCGTGACGGAAACGGCACCTGTGCGCCGAGCGATGTCCGAATTTCTTCAGACAGGGACGCCATCATCGGCGTCAGGAAAATTCCCGGCGCAATGGTATTCACACGAATGCCGAATCGAGCAAACTCCCGCGCCAGCGGCAACATCATGCCAACGACTCCTCCTTTCGACGCGGAGTAAGGGGCTTGCCCGATCTGGCCTTCGAACGCGGCCACGGATGCCGTGCTTACAATGACACCGCGCTCCCCGTCCTTGTTTGGGTCGTTTCTTTGCATGATGGCGGCTGCTTCCTTGGCGACGATGAAGCTGCCCACCAGGTTGATTTGCACGACTTTCGAAAATTGTGCGGCCGGCATCGGTCCTTCGCGTCCGAGCGCGCGTCCGGGCATCAGCACACCCGCGCAATTGACGGCGAGCGTTATGCCGCCCATGAAGTCTGCCGCTTTTTGCATCGCGGTCCGCACATTGCTTTCGTCCGCAACGTCGGTGCGGATGAACTTTGCCGCCGATCCGAGCGACTTTGCGCTGGCGGCGCCCTGTTCGTCGTTTATGTCAAGCAGTACGACCTTGCCACCGGCAGCGACGATTCGTTCCGCCGTCGCCAATCCCAGTCCCGATGCGCCGCCCGATACGACCGCGCGGGCTTTTGCCAGATCCATGATGTCTCCTTGAGAAACTATTTATTGCGGGTGCGAAAAATCGTTCAGACTTCGATGCCGATCGCCACGGCTTCGCCGCCACCGATGCACAGCGATGCTATGCCACGACCGCCTCCTTTTTCTCTTAGTGCATGCAACAACGTGACGATGATGCGAGCGCCCGAAGCGCCTATCGGATGTCCCAGCGCGCAAGCCCCGCCATTTACATTCACCTTGTCATGGGGAATTCCGACATCTTTCATTGCCGCCATGGTCACGCAGGCAAAGGCTTCATTTATTTCATACAGGTCGACGTTGTCCGGATTCCATGCCAATTTCTTGTGCAGAGACCGGATCGCGAACACCGGCGAAGTGGTAAACCATTCGGGTTCCTGCGCGAACCCAGAGTGGCCGCTGATTTTTGCCAGAATCGGCATGCCCTGCGTTTTGGCGTGACTCTCGGACATCAGGATAAGTGCGGCGGCCCCGTCCGATATGGACGACGAACTCGCTGCGGTGACGGTGCCATCCTTGCTGAAAGCCGGCCGGAGTTCGGGAATCTTTTCAAGCTTTGCCGTGCCGGGGCCTTCGTCTTCTGCGACGACGAATTCGCCTTTGCGCGACTTGACGTTGACCGCGGCAATTTCTGCGGCGAAGCGGCCTTCAGACAGCGCCGCCCTGGCGCGTGACACGGATTCAATGGCGAAGGCATCCTGATTCTCGCGCGTGAAGCCGTACTTTTGTGCCGTCAGTTCGGCGAAATGGCCCATCATATTGCCGTCATAAGGGTTTTGCAGGCCATCGAAAAACATATGGTCCAGTGCTTCCTGGTGACCCATGCGAAATCCGCCCCGGGCTTTTGGCAGCAGGTACGGTGCGTTGCTCATGGATTCCATGCCGCCGCACAGGACAACGCTTGCCGTTCCGGCCCGAATGAGGTCGTGGCCGAGCATCGTGGTCTTCATGCCCGATCCGCAGACCTTGTTTACGGTTGTGCAGGGCACTGCCGTCGGAATGCCGCCAGCCAATGCCGCCTGTCGGGCGGGTGCCTGGCCGAGTCCGGCGGGCAGTACGCAGCCGAGCAGCACTTCGTTTATCAACGCAGGATCGAGGCCGCAGTCAGCGGTGGCCGCCGAAATTGCCGTCGCGGCGAGGTCCGTTGCACTAACGGAGCCAAGGCTGCCCTGGAAAGCACCAAGTGGCGTGCGTCGTGCGGCGACGATAACGACGGGATCATTGCTCATTGCGTAACTCTAATCAGGACGAGCCATGAAAATCCGGCCCGTGAATAAAAAGGGAGCACTACTTTCCCGTATCCCTACTCCGTGTGCAACCGGCAAGCGCCGGATGCTGGTCACGCCAGCAGATCGGGTTCGTCCAGAATCCCCAGAATCCGCTGTCGTGCGGCTTCGGCCAGCATGGCACTGCTGCCGAAAGCATCGTGCTGCGGCGGTATCGCCGGCAGGATCGCGACCCGCAGTCGGGCGCGCCGCGGCAGCATCGTTCCACCGGGCAATACCTCCCGTGAGCCGAGAATCGCAAGTGGCACGATCGGTAACTCGCCCTTGATTG
Organism: Gammaproteobacteria bacterium; assembly: GCA_029865385.1. GTDB lineage: Bacteria > Pseudomonadota > Gammaproteobacteria > Steroidobacterales > Woeseiaceae > JAKEGN01. Next base: position 21,262 of record JAOUGX010000008.1, on the reverse strand, counting down.
CAGCGGCGAAAGCACCAGGCCGGAAACGGCCGAGGCCCGGCTCGCGGACGAAAGTGCCTTCAGGAAAGAAGGCCAGCGATTCGCCCGCGCTGGCAGCCTTCAGCAAGGCCCTGGCGTCGCGCGCACTACCGGACGTGACAAATCTTTCGACGAATTTTGCGCCAATGCGCCGCAACAGAAAGTGCACACCCGGCACGTTCTGCATTTCTCCCTTGATGACATAGGAAAATCTCGGAGGCAGAAATGCCTGCAGGATTACCCCGTCCAGGTAGCTGGCATGATTGGCCACAACGATACAGTGTCCGGCCGGCAGGGTTTCCAGGCCTTCTACCGTCGCCGCGATACCACTGAGAGTGAATGAGAACCTGGCGGCGGCAGAAACCCAGCGTCGCCGACGCTCCAGCCCGGGCAATAGAAGCGCGACAAGGATTGCGAAGAGTACACAGGCCACAAACGCGATCCACGCATACATGCCGTAAGCAATGGCGACCGGTCCGGTGCGTCTGTGATCGTGGCTTGTCGTCATTTTCTAATTGTCCGTCGTCATGGCTCACAACGTGCGATTGCCCGCTCCATCGCGATCCTGATCGGCAATCGCAGCGATTAGCTGAACGAATTTATGCCAATTCGCCGTGATTTCGCGCCTGGAGCTGTGACGCAGATCACTTTATGTTAATGCCTTGATGAATCTGTGACCGCAATCACATCGATCGCCGGAGTCGCTGCGCATACTCAAAACCTTGAAAAATCCGTCGCTTGGCGATCAGTTTGTTGTAGACAGGTGAACGACCGGTAGCTACCGAACGCTGCTCGCAGGCGGCGTATGCTACCAGCCAACATCTGCAATTGAGTGATCACTGCAGCAATTTGCGGACATTACCCGGACCGATGGAAGCTATGGCGAGCAGTCAGCAACAAACATCCAAAAAGCAATCGAACTCGGAGCAGCTGGTCGATCGATTTCTCGACGCAATTTGGATGGAACGAGGTCTGTCCGCCAACACGTTGGGCGCGTACCGTGCGGATCTGATGACGCTCTGGCGCGGCCTTGAGGAACAGGATATCCGTATCGAGGATGCCGAAAAATCCGACCTTCTCGCATTCATTGCGCGCCGCGTCGAATCCGGAGCGAAACCGCGCTCGACCGCACGCCAGCTATCAAGTTTCCGTCGTTTCTTTCGCTACATCATGCGGGAAGGATTACGAGACAACGACCCTACCGCGGACATCGAGATGCCGCGCATCGGCCGCTCGCTGCCAAAGACTCTCACCGAGGACGAAGTGGATGCATTGTTGCACGCGCCGAATCCGGAGGAACCGCTTGGGCACCGCGACCGTGCCATGCTGGAATTGCTTTACGCAACCGGACTGCGCGTATCGGAATTGATCAACCTCAAGCAGTCCCAGGTCAATTTCAATCAGGGCGTACTGCGAATCGTAGGCAAGGGCGACCGCGAAAGGCTCATTCCGCTAGGTGACGAATCTCAGAGATGGCTGCGCGACTTCATCGACGGTCCGCGCATGGAAATCCTGCTGGAGCGCCAGACGGACTACCTGTTCCCGACGCGTCGTGGCGACCGAATGACCCGCCAGGCCTTCTGGCACATTATCAAGCGCTACGCACAGAAGGCGGGGATCGCCAAAAAACTGTCTCCGCACAGCCTCCGGCATGCTTTCGCAACGCATCTGCTGAACCGCGGCGCGGACCTTCGAGTGGTGCAATTACTGCTGGGCCACAGTGACCTTTCGACGACTCAGATTTATACGCACGTTGCGCGTGAAAGGCTGAAGGAACTGCACGGACGGCATCATCCCAGGGGCTAGGGGCACGGCCGGGCCCGGATGGCCGGGCAGGCAAGTAGCGTATTTCCTCTGCTACAATCGCCACGGTTTTCAGCATGGCCCGCCGCGGAACCGCCTCCGGCAACATCGGTCAAAAGCCAAGGGTCATGTAGTGAGACGAACCGGTCTCGGCAAATTCAATCCAGGAAACATCGATGAAAATATTCAAGGCGCTAACTGTGATCGCCGGTATTACGCTGGCTAGCGCGGTTTCTGCGGTTATGGCAGATGAACTGGACGAAGTCCGCGAGCGAGTGTCCGAGCGCTTTGCTGAGATCGAGCCAAAGCATGTTAGCAAAAGCCCAGTCGATGGCTGGTACACCGTCAACAAGGGCGCGATTGTCGCGTATATCTCGGCCGACGGTCGCTACCTGTTGCAGGGCGATCTCATCGATCTCGAATTGCAGACCAATCTGTCGGAGGAAAGCCGGAACGGCGCGCGTATCGAGATGATGTCCGAAGTGCCGCGCGAAAAAATGATCATCTTCTCGCCGGAAGAGGTTCGTTTCTCGGTTTCGATTTTCACCGACATCGACTGCACCTATTGTCGTCGTCTGCACAGTCAGATCGGCGAATACATGGCACAGGGAATCGAGATCAAGTACCTGCTGTATCCGCGCGGTGGCCCGACCTCGGAGTCCTGGGTCAAGGCCGAACAGGTCTGGTGTGCCGACAACCGCAACGATGCGCTGACTCTGGCGAAACTCGACAGGAAATTCGAGACGCACAGTTGCGATTCGTCGGTGGTTTCACAGCAATATGCGATCGGGCAGGATGTCGGATTGCGCGGCACGCCGGCTATCGTGCTGGAAGACGGCACCTTGATCAGCGGTTACATGCCTGCGATCCAGCTCGCCGAAGCTCTGGCATCCGCGTCGGCAAAATAGCACCAACCGGTTAACGTTACGGCCGACACGCTAGTCGGTCGACTGCCTGTTTCGTCTTACCGTGTGAATGTGCACGCCGTTGTTTCGTCCGGCATCTTCGAAATATTTCCTGAGCGCGAAAGTGCCACTGCGAAACGCTATGTCGTCCCAGGGAATTTCTGCCTCCGAGTACATTGCGGTCTCCAGCGTTTCCTCTCCAACGGCGTGGCCACCAATCAGCTCGCCGGTAAAGAACAGGTGCACCTGGCCGGCATCGACGACGTCAACTGACGCGAACAGATGTCCAACCTTCACCCGCGCACAGGCTTCTTCCATGGTCTCGCGGGCTGCCCCTTCGGCGATCGACTCGCCTAGCTCGAGAAATCCCGCCGGTACGGTCCAGAAACCGTAACGCGGCTCGATGGCGCGCTTGCACAGCAGGATTTTGCCATCCTGTTGCGGCACGCAGCCGACAACGATATTCGGATTTTGATAGTGAGTGGTGTTGCAGACGTCGCATATCCAGCGTTCGCGGCTGTCACCGGCGGGTTTTCGTCTCGCGACTAGGCTGCCGCAGCTGGAGCAATATTTCATGTGGGCTCGGATGTTAACGCAACGATGCAGGCGGTCTCAATACTGATCCGGGCCGACATACACTGGCGCAAAGCAATCATCAAACGTGGTGCCGGGAGCGAGAATCGAACTCGCACTCTGTTGCCAGAACCGGATTTTGAGTCCGGCGCGTCTACCAGTTCCGCCATCCCGGCTGGGTTGAATGCGCGAGCATGGAATTTTGCCTGCCGCGCGGCGAGGGCTGCCAAGTATATGCGGGGCTTTCGCCTTGTGCCATACCGACCGTATTCCGCGAATCCTGCTGTGCCTTGCGACCCTTTTGGCTGCGTCTGCATCTAAGATGCGGACTATGAGCAAATTCGTCGATATCCAGATCGATCCGGGGATCGTCAAGCGCGCCGCCCGCGGCGACGTCCGGGCGCACGAAATCATATACCGGGCATTTGGAACGCCGGTGTACTCGATTTGCCTGCGTTTCACCCGGGTCCCAGCTCATGCCGAGGATTTGCTGCAGGAAACGTTCATCGAGATTATCCGCAGCATCGGCAACTTCCGAGGTGATGCACCGCTTGGCGCGTGGATCCGCCGAATTGCCGTAAGCAAGTCGCTGATGTTCCTGCGTTCCGCCTGGCATAGCCGCGGCCAGAGTCTCGACGATGACTGGGAAGAATTCATGCCAGGCAAGGCAGACGGTGCCGCCCGGCAGTCAACAACCGAAAATGCCATCGATCTGGATGCGGCGCTTGCGTCATTGCCAGCGGTCAGCCGAACGGTGGTATGGCTGCACGATGTCGAGGGTTATACGCACAAGGAAATTGCCGAGTTGATGGGCAAGACAGAAAGTTTTTCAAAGTCGCAGCTGTCGCGAGCGTACCTTCGCTTGAGGCCGTTGCTGGACGCAGAGGCGGATAGCGCTGTGCCGACCACAGCAAAATACGATTCTTGTAATGCGACGAATTGATCGCCAGGCGAATCAAGATGACAGACGATATGAATAGACAGGACGAAACGATGATTTATGGGCTGAGTGTTGCGGAGCGCGATGTCCTGCAAAAGAAGCTGCAGGAATTGGCAGATACGATGCCACCCCGTGCCGTCTGGCAACGCATTGAAACTCAGGCCAAAGCACAAGGTTTGTTCGCCAGAAAAGGTATTGGAGAGTCGCTCAAATGGATCAGTGGCGCCGCCATTGCAGCGACTGTCGCCCTGGCCGTGCTGCGTTTTCCGCTGGGACCGGAGATCGACCTTGAGAACGACACCTTCCCGACGGAGCCCGTATACCAGGAGTCCGTAGCCAACTCTTCGGGTAACGGCGGGCTTCGTGCGGTCAGAGCACTGATGGTTCAGTCGAGGCAGCTCGAAAGCGATCTTCGTGCATTGCCGGATCAACCGCAGCTGGCTCGCGCGGGAACACTTGCGGCAATCATGGATCTGGAAGACCGCATTGCTGCTATCGATAACATATTGAACGACCCGGCGAGTCAGTTGACACCGGAGCAGAGTGAGACCTACTGGCGTGAACGCGTTCGTCTCATGAGTTCCTTATTGCAATTGCGTTACGCGCAGGCGCAGCGCATGTCATTTTGAATTGGGTTTGGGCATGGCACGAACGCGAAAATTCGCTCGTGCTTTTGAGGAGTAATGGTATGAAAAACAGGAATTGCTTTTTGCTTGCAGTGGCATCGACGTTGCTGGCCGCCCCGGTACTCGCACAGCAGCCCGCGGAGGAGCGCGAGTTGCAGGCAATGCAATCAGAGTTGCAATTGGAGCAGGCCGAAGTCGAAAAGCGAATGCGCGAAGCCGAAAAGCGCCTCGCCGAAGCCGCGCAGCAAATTGCAGAATTGAGTGCCAGGCAGTTGCCGAGAGTCGTGGAAATGGAGCGGCGGATTCAAATCGATGGTCGCCCGAAGCTCGGAATCACGATCGGTAGCGACGAGCCCGGCCCGGTGGCAGGTGTCAATATTCGCGGCGTATCGCCCGGCGGAGCCGCGGACGAAGCGGGCCTTCGAGCTGGCGACACCATCACATCGGTCAATGGAGAATTGCTCAAGGGCGACAGTGTTGGCGAGTCGAACGAGAAGTTGCTGGACTTCATGTCCGGCGTGGAGGATGGCGACGTTCTGAAAGTCGAGTACCTGCGCAATGGCAAGGTGGGTAGCGTCGAACTGGCGCCACGTAACATGTCCGGGCACGCCTACGCGTTTGCCGGTCCTGATTATAACTTCTCCGTTCCGCTTGCTCCGTCGGCGCCCGGTGCCCACTTGGGCAGGTGGGCATGGTTCAGTGGCGGCAGCGGATTCGCCGATATGGAGCTCGTTTCGCTGACGGAACGCCTTGGCAAGTACTTCGGTACGGACAAAGGATTGTTGGTCGTCAGAGCTCCGGAAAACGAAAGCTTCAAGCTCGAGGACGGCGACGTCATTCAGCGCATTGACGGGCGCGAACCGACATCCGTGTCGCACGCTATGCGCATTCTCGGCTCCTACCAGAGCGGTGAGAAATTCGAAATCGAAATCATGCGCGACAAGAAGCGGCAAAAAATCAGCGTTGACATGCCGGACAATCGCCAAAGCCGTGCCGGCCACGTGCCGACACCGCGCGCGGTCCGCGCACCCGCGGCCGTGCCGGCCGCGCCGCTCCCCGCGCCGGCCGACCGCACCTGAAACCTGTAGGAGCCTGCATTGCAGGCGACTCGGTGAAATTCGAGGTGTGCGGCGACCCACCGGCATACCCAATTCGCTCGAACAAGGAGAACTCGCTCGGTTGGGCATGCCGCTGTGTCGCCGTGCATTAACATCGCAATCGCGTACCACGAATATCGGCAGGCGAAGGGTATCCGGGAACTCTTTGCGGGACCGTCGCCCGCAGGGATGCGGGCGCCGAGCCTACAGGGATGTATTCACGGCGTGTCCCGGAAAGAGTTCCCGGCTGCCCTTCGCCATTCCGCAATTCCAAGTGGCGCGGCGTCGGCATCGTACCTGGCGTCGGTTTAGCGGTCACCGGCGAGGCCAGCTCTTGACCTGGCTCTGCTACCATGCGCGCCCATGCAACTGTCCGACTTCGACTATGAGCTCCCCGATGAGCTGATCGCGCGTTTTCCGCCAGAACGCCGTCGCGACAGCCGGCTGCTGGTCGCGAACGCAGCCACGCGGCAACTGACTGACAGCGGATTCGCGAAGCTCGGTGAGTTGCTGCGCGAGGGCGACCTGCTGGTCTTCAACGACACGCGCGTGATTCCCGCCAGGTTGCACGGCAGGAAAGAGACTGGCGGCCGGATTGAAATTCTGATCGAGCGTGTGAGCGGCGAAAGGTCCGCGCTTGCGCTGCTGCGCTCCAGTAAGGTGGCTAAAGTCGGCATGAAACTCGAATTTCCTGGCGGCGCGACCGCGACGGTGACCGGGCGAGCCGGGGATTTCTTCCTTATTGATTTTTCGTTGCCGATCGAGCCCTATCTCGAACGACACGGCGAAACGCCTTTACCGCCGTATCTCGGTCGCGATGCCGACGCGGCGGATGGCGATAGATATCAGACGGTTTACGCGAAGCGACCGGGGGCCGTAGCGGCCCCGACAGCGGGATTGCACTTCGACACGGACTTGCTCGAGGAAACGAGGCGACAAGGCGTGCAGCATGCTTTTGTTACTTTGCACGTTGGCGCAGGTACCTTTCAGAATCTGCGCGAGGAGATGGTCAGTGACAACCGGCTGCATGCTGAGCGTGTCACCGTCGGCGATGCTACGAGTGAGGCAATATGCAATACGCGGGCAAGCGGCGGCCGCGTGATCGCGGTGGGAACAACCACCGTGCGTGCACTGGAAGCCGCATCGCGCGACGGTACGGTCAAGCCCTTCTCCGGCGAGACGGACCTGTTTATCCTGCCCGGGTACCGATTCCGCAGCGTCGACGCATTGCTGACCAATTTTCATCTGCCCAGATCTTCCCTGTTGATGCTGGTTGCAGCTTTTGCCGGCAGGCAATTCGTTCTCGAGGCCTATCGTCACGCCGTGGCGGGACGCTATCGCTTTTTCAGTTACGGGGATGCCATGTTCATCGTGCCGAAGAAATCTGTCGCACATGAAATTTGAAGTTGCATCGCAGCTCGATGCCGCGCGCCGGGGCGTAATGAAGTTTCGCCGCGGCGAGGTGCAGACGCCGGCGTTCATGCCCGTGGGAACCTACGGCAGTGTCAAGGGCGTAACGCCGGAAGAGGTGCGCGGCGACGGTGCTGACATGATTTTAGGCAACACCTTTCACCTGATGCTGCGGCCGGGTGCGGAGATAATCCGCCGCCACGGGGGATTGCACGAGTTCATGAACTGGCATGGACCGATACTTACTGACTCCGGCGGTTTCCAGGTGTTTTCACTGGCGGCGATGCGCAAGGTGAGCGAGGAGGGAGTTGCCTTTCGTTCGCCGGTCAACGGAGACGAGGTTTTTCTGACGCCGGAGTTGTCTATGGAAGTGCAGCATGCACTGAATTCCGATGTCGCGATGATTTTCGACGAGTGCACGCCCTATCCTGCGAGCGAAGAAGAAGCGCGCGCGTCGATGCGGCTGTCATTGCGCTGGGCCGCGCGCAGCCGCCGTCGCTTCGACGAGCTGAAGCATGACGAACCTGAGCGTGGTGAGGCCTTGTTCGGAATCGTGCAGGGCGGCGTCCACGATCATCTGCGTGACGAGTCGCTCGCGGGGCTGGAAAACATAGGATTCGACGGCTATGCGGTTGGCGGGCTCGCCGTGGGCGAACCGGAAGACGAGCGGATTGCCGTCCTCGATCATCTTCTGCAGTCGATGCCGGCCGACAAGCCGCGTTACCTGATGGGCGTTGGCACGCCGCTGGATATCGTCGATTCGGTTCTGCGTGGCATCGATATGTTCGACTGCGTAATCCCGACGCGGCATGCGAGAAACGGCCATTTGTTCACGTCGGGTGGCGTGCTGAAGATCCGCAATGCGCGTCATGCTGACGACACCGGTCCGCTGGATCCCGACTGTGCCTGCTATACCTGCCGCCACTACAGCCGATCCTATCTTCGGCACCTGGAAAAATGTGGTGAGATTCTCGGCCCGCGTCTCGCAACCATTCACAACCTGCACTACTACCAGCAATTGATGGCCTCGATACGTGCCGCGATCGGCACAGGCACACTGTTGCGCTTGCGCGCCAGGATCGCGGCGGCCTACCGCGCGACGGACCTGGATTGATTCCCCGGCCGGCATCCATGGGCGCGGCTGCTTTATTCCCGGTAGCTGGCCCCCACGTCACGGGAACCTGTGCCATAATGGCGCGCTATTTTTTAAGGCTCCGGCGGCAAGTGCCTGAGAATATGGAAGATTATGGATTTCTTGATTACTCCCGCTTATGCCCAGGGCGCGCAACAGGGCGATCCGCTTGGTTTTCTGCTGCCGATGATCGTGATCTTCGGTGCGTTCTATTTCCTGCTGATCCGGCCGCAGCAAAAACGCCAGAAAGCGCATACAGCGCTGGTTGCCGCGCTGTCGACGGGCGACGAAGTGCTGACCGCCGGCGGAATCCTCGGCAAGGTAACAGCCGTTAGCGAACACTATGCGACGCTCAAGATCGCGGACAACGTGGAAATCAAGATTCAGAAATCGACCGTGTCGGCTGTTGTGCCAAAAGGCACGATTGACGCTGCCTGATTCCGGATGCTTCCGGGAATCGATCAGCCATCGGCATCTCACTAGACTAATCGCGGCATTTCGATGAATCGCTATCCGACGTGGCTCAATTGGCTTGTGCTGGCCATTCTCCTGATCGGCATCCTGCTGGCCATGCCCAACATTTACGGTACCGTGCCGGCGGTACAGGTCGCGAACAGTGACGGTCGTGCGTTGGACGAGATGCAGATTGAACGCTTCTCGGCCGTCTTGACGGAGTTGGACATCGAGGCAGAAGCGGCTTACATCGAGGACGGCAGGGTGGTGTTTCGCTTCACTAGTGTCGAGGACCAGGCCGCTGCGGGAGACAGCTTGCGTCAGAGTTTCCTGCGTGAAGCCACCGTTGCGTTGACATTGACGCCCAAGCTGCCTGCCTGGATTCGCGAGATCGGACTCCGGCCGATGAGCCTCGGACTGGATCTTCGTGGCGGCGTCCACGTTCTGCTCGAAGTCGACATGGCGGATGCGATTGCTAAACGCCTGAACAGCTATCAGCAAGACTTCGAGAATCGGCTACGCGAGGCGGGTATTCGGCATCGAGTTGACGTCGACGACGGAGTCATCACGGTTCGTCTGCAAGGCGAAGAGGACATAGAACCGTCTCGCGATATCATCAGTGATGCGGATCCGGAGTTGCTGATATTCGACGGCGTGGACGGGCGGTCGTTGCAGGTTCGCATGAGCGAGGTGCAAATCTCCGCGCGGCAGGATTTTGCGCTCGAGCAAAATATCACCACTCTGCGCAATCGCGTCAACCAGTTGGGCGTATCGGAACCCGTGGTGCAAAGGCAGGGCCTCGACCGCATCGTCGTGCAATTACCCGGCGTACAGGATCCGAACCAGCTCGATGAAATCCTGACGGCAACCGCGACCCTGGAGTTTCGCCTCGTCGACGTAGACGGCAACAGTCCGGGTTCGCGACGTTATCCCGGCCGCGAAGGCATACAGTCGCAGATACTTAAGCGCGAGGTTATCGCGTCGGGCGATCAGATCATTCATGCCGAATCCGGCTTCAGCGAGGGTCAGCCTGCCGTCTTCATCACGCTGGACGCCGCGGGCGGCGAAAACATGCTGGAGACGACGCGGGTCAACGTCAACAAACCGATGGCGACCGTGTTTATCGAAACCCGCCGTGAACCGGTTATTGTCAATGGTGAAACGGAATATCGCACCGTTCGCAGCGAAGAGATCATCAACACGGCAACGATTCGCGGCATATTCAAGGATCGCTTCCAGACCACCGGGCTGACGCCGGTCGAGGCGCGCGACCTGGCGTTGTTGCTGCGCGCCGGTGCATTAGCGGCGCCAGTTTACAAGGTCGAAGAAAGAACCATCGGCCCGAGTCTCGGGCAGGACAACATCGATCGGGGTTTCCAGGCGGTCGTCATTGGATTTGTGGTCGTCGTCCTGTTCACCGTAATCTACTACAACTGGTTTGGAGTTATCGCAAGCCTTGCATTGTTTTCCAACGTTGTATTTATCGTCGCATTGCTAGGCTTGTTGCAGGCGTCCCTGACGCTGCCGGGTATAGCGGGGATCGTATTGACCGTCGGCATGGCAATCGACGCCAACGTGCTGATTTTTGAACGAATACGGGAGGAAGTTGCTGCCGGGAGTCCGCCTCAGGTGAGTATCAATGGCGGCTACGAAAAAGCGCTGTCTTCTATAGCGGACGCCAATATCACGACGCTGATCGCGGCCATCGTGCTTTTTGCTTTCGGAACCGGGCCGGTCAAAGGGTTCGCAGTGACACTGTCTCTCGGAATTGTCACGTCCATGTTCACGGCTATTGTCGGTACGCGTACCGTTATTAATCTGATTTTTGGCGGTCGGAAGATCTCCCGCGTCCCGGTATAACGCTATGATTATCAAGATTGTTAAAGACAACACGTCCATCAATTTTCTGGGTCGCAGAACCAGGACCATTGCAGTAACTTTTACCGTCATTCTTACTATCGCGACATTCATTTCTCTTGGCGTTCGAGGTTTGAATTTTGGAATCGATTTTACCGGTGGTGTGCTGCTCGAAGTCGGATATCCGGAGCCCGCCGATCTGAACAAGATTCGTGGCCTGTTGCGCGATGCAGGATTTGCCGATGTTCAGGCGCAGCGTTTCGGACCTGCGACGGATGTCATGTTGCGCCTTCCGCCGCAGGAAAACGCGGATCCGGATGACATTCGAAGACGCTTGCGGAATGCGCTGGCCAGCGACGAGCCGAATGTCGAGTTGCGTCGGGTGGAATTCGTGGGTCCGCAAGTCGGCAAGGAATTAACGGAGAAAGGCGGGCTCGCGATGATATTCACGCTCCTGATGATATTCGCGTACGTCATGTTCCGTTTCCAGTGGAAATTCGCGGCCGGCGCAGTCATTGCGACAGCGCACGACGTCATCGTGACCATTGGATTTTTCTCGATTTTCTATTTGCCGTTCGACCTGACTGTTGTTGCTGCCGTACTGGCGGTAATTGGTTATTCGCTGAATGATACTGTCGTGACCTTCGACCGCATTCGCGAAAATTTCGTTCGCTTGCGTGGCATGAGCGTGGAAGACAGCATGAACAAATCGGTCAATGAAGTGCTGTCGCGAACTATCATCACGGCATTGACAACACTGTTTGTGTTATTCGCCTTGTTTCTCTTTGGCGGCGAGTCAGTCGGACCGTTTTCCATCGCGTTAATAGTCGGCATCGTGATCGGAACGTATTCATCCGTGTACATAGCGAGTGCCACAGCGATTTACCTGGAGGTATCGCCGCAGGACCTATTGCCGCCGGCAGAAAACCCGGACCTGGTCGACGACATGCCCTGACGGGCGGCTAGCCTGAAAACATGGATTTTATATCGGGGCCGAAAAGCCTGGCGAGCGCGCTGTAGATTTTCGGCGAACCGGCCAGCACATGGCCGGACTCCATGAACCCTTCGCTGCCATCGAGCCCGCTGACGATGCCCCCGGCTTCGCGAATGATCAGGGCCCCCGCGGCAAGGTCCCAGGGGCTTAAGCCCGTTTCCCAGAACGCATCCAGTCTGCCTGCGGCAACATAGCAAAGGTCCAGCGCGGCGGCGCCCGGGCGCCGCACTCCAGCGGTATTCATGATCGCCTTTTCGAGCATCTTGAGGTATGGCGGCAGGGACTTGTTGGAATCGCGGAACGGAAAGCCCGTGCCGATCAGTGCGCGATCGAGGGCCTTGATGCCGCTGACGCGAATGCGCCGGCCGTCCAGGTGTGCGCCCTGGCCGCGAGACGCGGTAAACAGCTCCTGGCGTAACGGATCGTAGACAGCGCCGTGCTCCAGGCGGCCCTTGTGCATCAGGCCGACGGAGACGCAGAACACCGGAAACCGGTGCAGGTAATTGGTGGTGCCGTCCAGCGGGTCTATAACCCAGGTGTATTCCGATTCGCCCTGAGCGCCGCTTTCCTCCGCGAGAATGGCATGATCCGGATAGTGCTTTTGAATCGTCGCAATGACGGCCTGCTCGGCCCTGCGATCGGCTTCACTGACGAAATCATTGCGGCCCTTTTGCTCGACTTTGATCTTGTCGAGCTTGTTCATATTGCGAATCAGTGTGTCGCCACCGCTATGGGCAGCCATCACCGCCACGTTGAGTAATGCGTGCATGAGTCGATTCCGTCAGCTATTGATAAAGAACAAACCGCTGGCACATTCGCGGCCAACGGCACGCTAGAATAGCAGACCGTTCCCGCAGTTCCACCGCAAGGCAAAGAGAATCGTTTTGGCAATACGTATCGTACTCGTCGGCACCACGCATCCGGGCAATATCGGCGCTGTGGCGCGCGCGATGAAAAACATGGGCCTGGACGAGCTGTTTCTGGTGAACCCGCTGCATTTTCCACACGAAGATGCAGTCGCCCGGGCGTCCGGCGCCGAAGACCTGCTCGAATCGGCCAAAGTGTTATCGAGCCTTGATGAGGCGATTGCAGATTGCAGCTACGTGGCAGGGGCTAGCGCTCGGTCGCGAACCATTGGCTGGCCCAGCATGGCACCCCGCGAGTGCGCGACACGACTGGTTCAGGAAAGCCTGCAAGGGTCTGTTGCCGTTGTTTTCGGTCCCGAGAAGTCCGGCCTTACCAACGAAGACCTCGACAGATGTCATACCTTGTTGACGATTCCGACCGAGCCGACATTCAGCTCACTGAACCTGGCGATGGCGGTACAGGTGATGAGTTACGAACTGCGCATGGCGCGAGTCGGCTCCGAGCTGCTGCAACAGGCGCCGGAGGCGCCGCTTGCTACTGCCGAAGAGCTTGAGAATTTTTATACACATCTCGAGCAGATCCTGATTTCCAGCGGCTTTCTCAAACCCGATAATCCGCGCCACCTGATGCGGCGCTTGAGACGGCTGTTTGCGCGCGCGTTGCCGGACAAAAACGAGATCAACATCCTGCGTGGCATGCTGGCGGCACTGGATCCGGACAAGAACGGCCGGAGCGTGCAGTGAATCGGCGGCACCTCGTGTACCTGGATTACGCTGCGACTACGCCAGTCGACAGTGAAATCGCCGCTGCCATGGCGGACTGCCTGCAGTCGCCGTACGGGTTCGCAAATCCCTCGTCGAACCATGTGGCCGGCCGACAATCCGCCGAGCTCGTCGAGCGGGCCAGGGCACAGGTCGGCGCATTGCTGAATGCCGAGCCGCGCGACCTTGCTTTTACATCCGGCGCTACCGAATCAAACAATCTGGCTATCTTCGGTGCGGCGCGCCATCGGGCTCATCGTGGCAAGCACCTGATCACGATGACGACGGAGCACAAGTCGGTCATCGAGTGTTTCGAGGCCCTGCAACGTGAGGGCTTCGATGTCACCTGGCTGGATCCGGACAAATCAGGAAAGCTCGATCCGCAGCTTCTCGAAGCCGCAATTCGCGACGACACGCAGCTGGTTTCGGTCATGCACATCAACAACGAAACCGGCGTAATTCAGGATATCGCGTCGATCGCCGCCATTTGCCATCGACGGGACGTTCTGTATCACTGCGATGCGGCGCAGTCGGCCGGCAAGCTGCCGCTAGACATCGCTGCGCTCGGCATCGACTTGCTGTCACTGACCGGCCACAAGTTCTACGGTCCGCAGGGCGCGGGCGCGTTGTTCGTCGCAGATCGACCCGGCTGCCAGCTCGAACCGCTGCTTTTCGGCGGGTCCCAGGAACGGCGCAGGAGGCCGGGCACGCACGCGGTTCACCAGATCCTCGGCCTGGGTCTTGCAGCGGAACTCGCTCTATCCCGGCTGGCCGCCGATCTGCCGCATTGCCGCCGACTTCGCGAACGCCTGTGGCTCGGCATTCGCGATCTGCCGGGCCTTTGCCGGAACGGCGACGAGAAAGAGACCTTTGCCGGAATTCTGAATGTCAGTACTGCAGGTGTGGATGGCGAGAGCCTTATGCTGGCGCTGGAGCCGCTCTGTGTTGCCCGCGGCTCGGCCTGCAATGCCCAAAGCGGCGAGAGCTCCTTCGTATTGCGCGCGATGGGTCGCAGCGACGCGCTGGCACAGAGCGCAATCCGCTTCAGTTTCGGTCGTGAAACGACCAATGACGATATCGATGTGGCCATAGAGCGGTTCCGCTGGGCGGTAAATCACCTCGGCAAACTCCGTCCGCCGGAAACGGCCACGGCAACGCGGGCTTGATTATGGCGCCGCAGGACCCATACAGCTCGTTGCTGCGGCAGTATTTTGTGAGCCCGGTTCACGCCGGCGCATTGCGGGGGGAGTACAGTCTCAGGCTGCTGGCGAAGGTCGATGACGGCAGCGGGACTGCCCTGCAGATCGAGGCGGGCATTGACGAGGGAACGCTCAAGGAGCTTCGATTTCACGCACTGGCCTGCCCGCACCTGATTGCCGCGGCGGAGTTGTTCTGCGAGCGCTACGAGGGAAGACAGATTGCAACGCTGCGGGACTTTCGGTCGATCGGAATCGCACGGGAACTGGCAATACCGGTCAGCAAGACAGGCCGTATACTGCTGCTGGAAGATGCCGTAACTTTGCTACTGCAAGAAACTGGCAACGAGACATAAACCCTAAAATTGGCGAACAAGATGGCAATATCACTGACAGAACCGGCCGCAGATCGGGTACGGCATTTCCTCAAGTCCCGGGGGCAGGGCGTTGGCCTTCGCGTTGGCGTCAAGAAGACGGGGTGTAACGGCTTCGCCTATGTCGTCAACTATGCCGATAAAATCGACCCCGCCGACGTCGTATTCGAGGACAGAGGCGTCAAGGTCGTGGTCGATCGCCAGAGCCTCGAACTTATTGACGGCACCGAAGTCGACTTCATCAAGGAAGGGCTGAACGAGGCATTCCGTTTCCGCAATCCCAACGTATCCGGAGAGTGCGGCTGCGGCGAAAGCTTCAGCGTCTGATCATCCGGGCCCGCAGGTCCCGGAGCCGCGCCGGCCAATCCACGGCTTTCTGCGGCATTTTCAGATAGCTTCAAGTAAAATCACGGGTTTACGCACGGCCGGCAAGCTCCTGACCGGCCGTATTGGTTCATGGATTAAAGGAAATGAAGTATGGCCGTTGAGCAGACGCTCTCCATTATCAAGCCGGACGGTGTTCAGAAGAACCTGATCGGTGAAATCTACCGTCGATTCGAGAAAGCCGGTCTGGAAATCGTTGCAGCAAAGATGCTGCACCTGAGCAAGGAGCAGGCAGAAGGATTTTATGCCGTTCACAAGAGCCGGCCGTTCTTCAAAGACCTCGTGAGCTATATGCGGTCCGGCCCGGTCATGGTGCAGGTGCTGCAGGGCGAGGCTGCGGTCGAGACGAACCGGCGACTGATGGGTGCCACGAATCCGGCCAACGCGGACAAGGGAACCATACGCGCAGACTATGCTGATAGCATCGAAGAGAACATCGTCCACGGCTCGGACGGTACAGACACAGCTGCGCAGGAAATCCGGTTCTTCTTCGGCGAGAACGGACTCTGCCCGCGGACGCGTTGAACCCGGCGCGATAAAGCAATGAACAACACAGAAAAGGTCAATCTCTTGGGGCTGCCACAGTCGGCACTGGAGAATTTCTTTGCCGGAATCGGCGAGAAGCCCTTTCGTGCGCGCCAGGTTCTTCAATGGATTCATCAGCGGAATGCGGACGGCTTCGATGTCATGACAGACCTGTCGAAAAGCCTTCGGTCAAAGCTCGACGAATCTGCCGTTATTCAATTGCCGAAACCGCTTTCAGAACAGGCCTCGGTCGACGGGACGGTGAAGTGGCTGTTCGAGTCAGGTGCAGGCCAGGCGGTTGAAACGGTATTCATTCCGGAACCCGGTCGCGGCACATTGTGCATTTCGTCGCAGGTGGGATGTGCGCTCGACTGTTCATTTTGCGCAACCGGCGCGCAGGGCTTCAATCGAAATCTGACGACGGCCGAGATTGTCGGCCAGGTCAATTACGCGAATCGCGTGTTGCCGGCGCGGCCAAACGGCGAACCCGCTGTAACCAACGTAGTTTTCATGGGCATGGGCGAACCGCTTGCCAATTTTCGCAACTTGCTTGCGGCGCTGGATCTTTTGTTGTCGGATTTTTCATACGGTCTGTCGCGACGACGCATTACGGTAAGTACCTCGGGAATAGTTCCGCAGATCCACAAGCTGGGCGATGAGTGCAATGTGTCGCTGGCAGTGTCCCTGCATGCGCCGAACGACGAATTGAGGAATCAGTTGGTGCCGATCAACCGGATTCACCCGATAGCGACGCTTCTTGATGCCTGCTGGATTTATGCGGCGAAACGGGCAAACAGGTTCATAACATTCGAATATGTGATGTTGCGCGATGTCAATGATTCTCTGGATCATGCACGGCAGCTGGCCGATTTGTTGCGCGACAAGCCGGCGAAGATCAACCTGATTCCCTTCAATCCGTTTTCGGGCAACGAGTTCAGGCGGTCGCACGCAAAGGTGATCGGCGCTTTCCAGGCATTCCTGCGAGAGCAGGGAATCGTTTCGACAACTCGCAAGACGCGCGGCGACGACATCGATGCCGCATGCGGGCAGCTTGCCGGCAAGGTCAGTGACAGGATTCGCAATCGGCTGAGTGAGAAGAAAACAAAGGTGGCAACGGCGTGAATAGAATAGTCGGAATACTGGTCGCGGGAATCCTGACCCTGCTATTGGCGGGTTGTATTACGTCGACAACCACGGGTCCGAAAAAAACCGAGCTTAACGAAAAGGAGGCCGCGGAAAAGTACTATCAGCTCGGAGCACGCTACTACCGGAGCGGTAGTTATGATCTGGCGCGACAACGCCTCGAGCGAGCGCTGGAATACGATCCGAAGATGGCGATGGCACACTCGACGCTCGCGCTGACATTCGAGGGGCTCGACAATCCGCGGCGTGCCGCTGAAGAGTACCAGCTCGCTGTCAAATATGCGCCGAACGATTTCGAAGTTCGAAATACCTATGCGGTATTTCTATGTCGCCAGCGCGAGTTTGACGAAGCGAAAAAACAGTTTGCTGTCGCTGTTGACTTGCCGAACAACAACAGCCCGGAGGTCATGCTGACCAATGCCGGTGTCTGCATGTCGCAAAAACCCGATTTCACGCAGGCGGAAATTTTCTTTCGCCAGGCTCTGGCAAAACGTCCCGATCACGGGGAAGCGTTGCTGCAAATGACCGCGCTCAAATACCGTACGGACGAGTACCCGGATGCGCGGTCGTTCCTGCAGCGCTTCCTGTCCAGGAACAAGCCGAACCCTACGGCTCTTTTTCTTGGTGTACAGATAGAGCAGAAACTCGGTAATGAGAAGGGCAAGATGCAGTACGTTGGGCAGTTGCTGCGAGATTTCCCGGACTCTGCCGAGACCCGCGTCGTACGCGAAAATCTATAGAGACGTTACGGAACACTCATGGCCGACAATGCCGATGATTCGGGCGAGCAGGAAGTTGCCGAGCCCAAAGCCGGACAACGGCTGGCGAAAGCGCGCCGCGCCAACGACATATCGATGCGCGACATCGCCAAGGAACTGCATCTGGATGAGGTGAAGGTCCAGGCCCTGGAGGACAATCGATTCGAGGTTCTCGGTGCGCCGGTTTTCGCGAAAGGTTATCTGCGCAAGTATGCCGAACTGGTCAGCGTGCCAATCGACGACATACTGGCGGACTATTACAAGATGAACCGGGCATCCGGGCCGCCGCCGGTGGTTGGACCGAAGCGTCCCAAAGCAGTGACGGAATTCGCACTCGGGCGATGGATTGCCGGGATCATTATCGTGATTGCTCTGGCTGCTGCGACCTACTGGTTCGTCAATCGACCCGTGCTGGTTTCCGCATCGCCGCCGACGAAGCCGACGCAAATGCCGGTGAGGCAGCCGCTGCCCGCCAACCAGGAATCCGCTGGTGCAGGACTGCCTGCGGATAATGTGACGCAGGATCCAGCGGCTGATCTGCCTGCATCGGAACCGGCGATTCCTGCTGTCACTGCGCGGGCAACGGAACCTGATGCCAATTCGGCCGCCGTCGATGCAGCAGCTGATGATGAATTGCAATTGCAGCTTCGCTTCACGGGCGACTGCTGGACCGAAGTTACCGACGTCGATGGACGCCGGCTGTTTTTCGGCCTCGGATCGGACGGGCGCGTCGTCAACCTCTCCGGCGTGCCGCCGCTGCGCCTGCTGCTTGGCAACAACGACAATGTCAGCCTGCTGGTAGACGGCGAACCGTATGCGGTGCGTCCGGCAGAGCTTCGCGGTAACACCGCGCGTCTGACCATTGGTGGCCCGTGAAGCCGAAAGCAATTCGCGGCATGAATGACGTACTCCCGGAGGATACCTTCCGCTGGGCTCATATAGAGCGTGTCGTTCGTGAGGTCATAGAATCGTACGGATATCGCGAGATTCGCCTGCCTATTCTCGAGCATACCGAATTGTTCCGCCGTTCGATTGGAGAAGTGACGGATATCGTCGAGAAAGAGATGTATACCTTCGACGATCGCAATGGCGAAAGCCTGACTTTGCGTCCCGAAGCGACGGCCGGCATGGTTCGGGCAGGAATCAGCAATGGTTTGTTGCACAACCAGCGGCAAAAACTGTGGACTGTCGGACCGATGTTTCGCTACGAGAAACCGCAGAAAGGTCGTTACCGGCAATTTCACCAGTTCGATGTCGAAGCGATGGGTTACACAGGGCCCGACATCGACGCGGAATTGATCATCATGTGCGCAAGGCTTTGGCAGCGACTCGGCTTGTCGCGCCTGACGCTCGAGATCAATTCACTGGGCACGGCGGAAACGCGGACCCGCTACCGGGAGGAGCTCGTCGGCTACTTTTCCACGGTGAAAAACCAGCTGGATGAGGATAGTATTCGCCGCCTCGGGCAGAATCCCCTGCGCATCCTGGACAGCAAGAATCCGGAAATGCAGCAGCTTATTGCCGCGGCGCCGCTCATGCTCGACTACCTGGATGCGGAGTCCGCGGAACATTTCGACGCGGTCAAGGGCTTCCTGGATAGTGCCGGAGTGCCGTTTACGGTCAATCCCCGGCTGGTCCGCGGACTGGACTATTATTCGCGCACCGTTTTCGAGTGGTTGACGGATGCATTGGGCTCGCAGGGGGCGGTGTGCTCGGGCGGTCGCTACGATGGCTTGGTGGAAAAGCTGGGTGGCAAAGCCACGCCGGCCATCGGCTGGGCGATGGGCATTGAAAGGCTGGTGGGTCTTTTCGATGCCTGCGGCGGGCTGATTCCGGACGCGGCACCGGACGTCTATATTGTTGCGGTCGGGGACAAGGCGCTAGCGGCCGCTTTCGGCATTGCCGAGTCATTGCGTGATGAGTCGCCATCGATATCCCCCGAACTGAACCTGGGCGGTGGCAGTTTCAAGGCACAGCTCAAGCGCGCCGACAAGAGCGGCGCTAGTTACGCGGTCATTCTTGGCGATAACGAGGTGGCCAGCGGGCGAGTGGGCCTCAAGCCATTGCGTAGTACAGAAGATCAATCCGAAGTCGCTGTTGCAGACTTGAGTGCAGAACTGCAGAAACGACTCGCGGTCATAAGTTAGTTAATAACAAGAGCCTGAAGTTATCGACTGTCACGGGCATCAATTCAGCGTTTGAGGAAAAGGCGGAGATTCGTGGAAGATTTATCGGAAAAAGAACAACTGGAAGCCATGCGTACATGGTGGAACGAGAATGGCCGCTATGTCATCAGTGGCATCGTGCTCGGTGTCGCCATGCTCGCCGGCTGGAATTACTGGCAGAGCAGCCAGCAAACGGCGCAACGGGAGGGATCGGCACTGTACGAGACCCTTCTGGACAACGTTGCCAGCGGTAGTCTCGAAACGGCGGAAACGACAGCGGGCACCATTTACGATCAATACGGTTCAACGGTCTATGCGGCACAGGCTCGCCTTGCAATGGCAAGACTATATATGGACAAGGGGCGCGACAAGGATGCCGCCGACGTGCTGCAGGGCCTGCTCGACTCGAACGCCAATGCGGAACTGAAGAAAGTTGCAAGGCTGCGGCTTGCTCGTGTGATGTTGTACCAGGGCAAAGCGGAAGAGGTTGTCAACCTTCTGGCTGGCCAGCCTGAAAGTGCGTTTACCGCGCGCTTCAGCGAGGCGCTGGGTGATGCTTACGTGGTACTCGAGCGTTATAACGAGGCTGCCGAAGCGTATGCTGTTGCAATCAGCGAAGATCCGAACCTGCTGACTGTCGATCGTACTATTGTGCAGATGAAGATCAATGATTTGCCGGAACCTGGCGATGTTCTCGCTATTGACGAAAGTCTCAGGGCACCGACCGTCGACGCGCCGGAGGAGAGCGTTGACGAGGGTTCGCAGTGACACTGACAAACCGCCTGTCAATCCTGTTGCTGGCGTGCGCTTTCATCGGCGGCTGCGGTATATTCGGCGGCAAAGACGATGAGTTGCCGCCCAAAGAGCTGACCGATTTCAAGGCGACACTGGATGTAAGAAAGGCCTGGTCGGCAAAACTCGGCAAGGGATCTGAATTATTGCGCATCAACCTGATGCCGGCCGGTGACGGCAAGCGCGTTTACGCGGCAAGCATCGATGGCAATGTCAGTGCCTACGAGCCGGAAAGCGGCAAGCTGTTGTGGCGCAGCAAACTCGGTACAAGCCTGTCGGCCGGCCCGGGTACCGGGCGCGGGCTGGTCATTGTTGCCGGAGCCGACGGCGAAATCGTTGCATTGCAAAGTGAGACCGGCAATGAGGCCTGGCGAAGCAATGTGCTGGGTGAATCGCTTTCCGTACCACTTGTAACAGACGGGGAGGTCATCGTTTACACGATTGACGGTCGCCTGCATTCGTTGTCGTATACAGACGGATCCGAGAACT
>JAOUGX010000059.1 GCA_029865385.1 Gammaproteobacteria bacterium | reverse complement strand
CAGCCAACGCACGGCTTGCTGCTCGGGGCGAGTCAGGTCGCCATCGCAAACGAAAATAACGATCTGGGCTCGCATCGCTTCCTGTTTTGCGACTACGTCGAGCCCCTGCTGCAATCCGCCGGTACCCGGCACGTCGGTCAGCAGAATCTGTGTGCCTCCGTCGTCTCGCCAGCGGTAATGACGGATATCGATCGTTGAACCGCCGACCGGCCCGATCACAACGTCGGCTTGCGGGACGAGCGCCTTGATGAGGGAACTCTTGCCGGTGCTGATTTCGCCGAAGAAGCAGAGGTGCACCGATCCAGATTGCTGGCGCGCCGCAAGTTCCCGCAATTCGGCTTGCGCCTCGCTGACGTCTACGCCGGCTTTGTCGGCATCCCTCAGGCGTTGCTCTATGTCGGCGCGCGTCAACGGTACCGCACTGCGCGCCGTAGCGCCGGGCTTGCGCCGGACGACCAGCTTTACGATCAGCCAGATAGCCGCGATGACCAGGCCGGCCATGATCGACACGTAGGCGTAGAGCAGCAGTCGCGGCCCCTCGAGCAGGCGATCCCAGACGTTCAGCGCCGATTCGGTGACGAACAGCAGCGCGGCGACCGCCACGACGAACACCAGCAGGACGAGTATCCCGATGGTCAGCCTGATGAATCTATCCAGCTTCATGATCGAGCAGACTGCCCGATTTCCGGCCGCATAGAAAGGTGACCGGTGTCCCGATCAGAACTTCACTTTGAAATTCGCCACGCCCAAATGATTGACCCTGTCTTCTGCGTTATCCGCCCAGATGTATTGATGCATATAGCCGGTCTCGATTGACAGTTTCGGGGACAGCGTCCAACCAAGGGCTATCGCGGTACGGTTTTGTCCCAGACCCGCGTCGCCGCCCCAGTCGGTGTCGCGCAAATCGAAGAACGGTTCGACAGACAGGATCAGATCAAGATTTTTCGAGTCGCCGAGCGGCCGCACGTATTTCGCCATGTATCGGAGCCGCCAGCCCAGATCGTCTCCCCGGCTCAGCGATCGTTGCTCCAGCCGCGTACGCATAGACAGCGTTCCGTGATCCCACTTGGCCACGTTCCAGCTCAGTTGCTGCCAGAAGCGGTCCTCGTGAGAAGTCTGGCCGGAGCTCGCACGAGAATGGAGTAGCCGTAGCCCGCCATCACCGACATGTTTTCGCTGACGTCGTAGCCTATACCCGGCCGCAGCACGTACGTATTGATTCCGCTGCCGATATCGAAATAACGCGCCTGCCCGTCAAACCAGTAGCGCCACTTGCTATTGCCGCTGTCCGTTTCAATTACGTCAGTCGTGGAAAAAAATACCCCAGACGCCTACGCTGTCATCGGTAGCTGACGAAGTAACGGGCAGCGCCGCAGCCAGCGCGCCGATGAGCATCGACTTCGTTTTCAGGCGGGAGAAATATTGCATTTGTCGCTTCCGGCAGGGTGAGGGTCGCGGAGCATAGCATCCGATTGCTGCAATACAAGGGGCTTTGCCAGAAGGGCAATTCTGGTGCAGAGTCGCCCACCCATGGCAGGAAAAAAGAAAAAACCCGGGGCGCTTCGGCGCGCGCTCCGTATCTCGCTGATCGTCGTCGCGGCGGGTGTCGCTTTGAGCCTCTCGCTGGTTATTCCTCTGCGCTGGATCGATCCGGTAACGAGCGCATTCATGCTGCGCGATGACAGCGGCCGCCAGCCGGTGCTGTTCGAATGGGCCGACTGGCAGGACGTCGGAATCGCACCGATGCTTGCGGTGGTGGCTGCCGAAGACCAACGTTTCGCCGACCATTTCGGAATCGACTTTCGATCGATGCAGGAAGCCGTGCGCAACAGCCGAAACGGCGAACGCCTGCGCGGCGCATCGACGATCTCCCAGCAACTCGCGAAAAATCTCTTCCTCTGGCCGGGAAGAAGTTATGTGCGAAAGGGCCTGGAAGCATGGTTTACCGTATTGCTGGAACTGTGCCTGCCGAAAAAACGCATCCTCGAGATCTACCTGAATGTCGTGGAGCTCGGACCCGGCATCTACGGTGTGCCGGCGGCAAGTCGCTATTTTTTTGCGAGGAACGCTTCACGCATTTCAGATAGCGATGCGGCATTGCTTGCCGCGGTCCTGCCGAATCCGCACTCCCTGCAAGTCGACAATCCAAGTCGATACGTACGGGAGCGTCAGCGCTGGATAATCGGACAGATGCAGCGACTGCGCCGCGAGCAGTGGATAATAAAGCTGAACGACTGAACATCATTGCGAGGAACGCAGTATTGCCGCACGTCATTGCGAGGAACGCAGTATTGCCGCACGTCATTGCGAGGAACGCAGTATTGCCGCACGTCATTGCGAGGAACGCAGTGACGAAGCAATCGCCAGATTGCTTCGCTACGCTCGCAAAGACAGCCTAGTTGCGCGGCAAAATTCTGTCAAACACCGATTTGAGCTTGCCGATGCATTCACTGAAGTGCCGTTCTTCGACAATCATAGGAGGTGCCATCATGATGTGCGGCACTGTTCTGCCTTCGACTTCGATGCTACCGGGGTAACAGATCAACCCTTCGTCCATCGCCGAAAGTCGCAACTGATCCGGTAGCTGCCTGCCGTTGTCGAATCCTCGCCGCGTTTCGCGATCGCGTACAAGCTCGATGCCAAAAAACAATCCCCGGCCGCGAATGTCGCCGACATGCGCATGATGACCGAACGCATCGCGCAACATCGACAGGAAAATCCCTCCCATTTCCCTGGTACGTACAAGTAGTTTGTCGCGATCGAGGACCTGCTGAACGGCAACACCGGCAGCGCAGGCTGTCGCATGTCCAACATAGGTGTGCCCGTGTGCAAAGCCGGCGCGATGCAATTCGCCTGCGATATTCTGACGAATGACAACGGCGGCAAGCGGCTGGTATCCGCCACCGATACCTTTGGCCAGCGTTACCATGTCGGGCACGACTGCATCGTGCTGGTGTGCGAAATAGCTGCCGCTGCGCCCGCTGCCACACATGATCTCGTCCGCAATGAGCAGTACATTGTGCCGATCGCAGATTTCCCGCACCTGCGCAAGGTAGCCCGGCGTCGCGGCGACCACGCCCAGCGACGATCCGACGACCGGTTCGCAAATGAATGCGGCGACGTTTTCGGCACCCGCCTTTCGAATCGCGTCATCAAGGTAGCCCGCCGATCGCGCCGAATATTCCTCGACAGACTCATTCGCCTGGCGTTCCCGGTATTCGTAACATGGCGGAATTCGCGGCCAATCCACCAGCGGCGCCGCCGACGCTCGACGCCTCGAATCGTTGCCGCTGGCGGATAACACGCCGAAGGTATTGCCGTGATAGCTGTGATCGCGACCAATGATGATTTTCTTGGCCGGCTTGCCGCGTGCAACCCAATACTGCCAGGCAACCTTCAGTGCGGTTTCATTCGCCTCCGAGCCTCCGGACAGAAAATACACGCGGGCACTTGGCTCCGTAAATCGCGCCGCAATACGGGCGGCGAGATCTTCCTGGGGTTGATTGCTGAAGAACGCTGTATGCGCA
This sequence comes from Gammaproteobacteria bacterium, assembly GCA_029865385.1. Taxonomy (GTDB): domain Bacteria; phylum Pseudomonadota; class Gammaproteobacteria; order Steroidobacterales; family Woeseiaceae; genus JAKEGN01. The sequence goes on along the minus strand of JAOUGX010000059.1, from coordinate 17,816 downwards.
AACGCCAGAGTCCCCACCTGCTCGCGAATAGCCGCTACGACATCCGGGTGACTGTGACCAAGGCAGGAAACGGCTGCGCCACCGCTCATGTCGAGATAGGCCTTTCCCGAGCGGTCCTTTATCGTCATGCCTGCGGCGGACGCTGCCATCGGGTAACGGTGTGCTGGTGCGCGGTAAAAAACAGCCGTCATGATCTTGCTCGCGAAAATCACAAACCAGACGCATAGCAGCATTCCTCGTGGCTCCGGTCAAGCTCGACACATGCGTGTCGCGCTGCGGGCGAAGGCCGGAGACATCCGGGCAATAAGTGTTCTTGCTTTTGGATCTGTGTTGAAATGCCTGCAACCAATTACCGAGACTCACAGTGACTACCTCAGCGCCACGTAAACGCCGCAAAGACCTGCTGCCCGCTGTTTTGCTTCTCGCCGGAATTGCAGCTTGCCAGAGTGATTCGCCGCAGCCGGCCGCCACCCTTGTCGTCACGGACGCGCGCGTCTGGACCGGCAATTCGCAACAGCCATGGGCAGAGGCGATCGCGAGTAATGGCGACAGGATCGTCGCGGTGGGCAGCAACGAGGAAATTTCCGCGTTGATCGGCAAAGCGACGGAAGTCATATCTACAGCGGGCAGCATGCTGGTACCCGGTTTTATCGATACGCACGTGCATTTTCTCGACGGCGGCACCGGACTTGCGTCCGTGCAGTTGCGCGATGCGGCGACGCCGGAAGAGTTTACGCAGCGCATCGGCGCCTTCGCATCGACTATGGAAGCCGGCGAGTGGATTCTCATTGGCACCTGGGATCACGAGAATTGGGGTGGCGAACTGCCGCGACGCGACTGGATAGACGCGGTAACACCCGACAACCCGGTATGGATCAACCGCCTCGACGGGCACATGGCGCTTGCCAATTCGCTTGCATTGAAACTCGCCGGCGTCGATGCAGACACGCCGGATGTTGCCGGCGGAGAGATCGTGCGCAACCCGGACGGCAGTCCGACCGGCATTCTCAAGGACAACGCGATGGCGCTGATGGACGGAACCGTGCCAGCACCCGGCGATGCGGCGCTGGATCGGCAGGCTGCCGCAGCCATGCAATACGTCGCCAGCAATGGCGTCACGACGGTGCACGATATGGCGGGCTGGTCGAGCCTGGCGACGTACCGCCGCGCGCGGGAAGATGGCAGCATGATCACCCGCATTTATTCGGTCGTGCAGCTTCCGGACTGGGAAAAGCTGCGCGACGAAGTCGCCGCCAACGGCCGTGGCGACGAGTGGCTGCGCATCGGCGGTCTGAAGGCGATGATGGATGGCTCACTCGGCTCGCATACGGCAGCGTTTCTCGAGCCCTTCACGGATGCACCGGACCAGCGCGGCCTGCTGATCTTCGATCTGGATGACGTCAGGCAGTGGGTCACGGGAGCCGATGCCGCGGGTCTGCAGGTCATGGTTCATGCCATCGGTGACCGCGCCATTCGCGATCTGCTGGATATATTTCTCGATGTCAGGGAAAAGAACGGCGAACGCGACCGGCGCTTGCGCATCGAACACGCGCAGCACATTCATCCCGACGACCTGCCTCGATTTGCTGCTCAGGATGTCATCGCCAGCATGCAGCCCTACCACGCGATCGACGACGGCCGCTGGGCCGACAAGGTCATCGGCAGGGAACGCGCGAAGACCACTTATGCATTTCGCTCACTGATCGAATCCGGCGCACATGTTGCGTTCGGCAGCGACTGGTACGTCGCGCCGGCAACGCCCATCGAGGGCATCTACGCCGCGGTTACCCGCCGCACGCTGGATGATGCCAATCCCGACGGCTGGGTGCCGGAGCAAAAGATCAGCGTCGAGCAGGCACTGCACGCTTATACCTACGAAGGCGCGTTCGCTTCGTTCGAAGAAGACATCAAGGGCACGTTGAAACCGGGAATGCTCGCAGACTTCGTGCTGCTCGATCGCGATCTCACGGCCATACCGCCGGAGACCATCAACAAGACCAGGGTCCTGAAAACGGTAGTCGGCGGCCGAGTGGTGTATTCAGCCGGCGGTCCCTGACCAGCGCGCCGCGCATGTCGCCTGCGGTGCAGACCAATTTGCCGATCGAAACGCTTGCGGGTCGTTGCAAATTGACCTTGAGCGCGGTGTACGTTCGCAACGTCAACTTGTCGCCTGCAATGCAGGCTCCTACAAAGGCGATAGAACGACTGTAGGAGCCTGCATTGCAGGCGACCCTAGGTCTGCGAAGCGATCCATCGATCGACGCGTTGCTCAAGCAGCGTCAGCGGCATAGCGCCCTCGGACAGCACCAACGTGTGGAAAGAAACGACGTCGAAGCGATCGCCCAGTTTCTGTTCGGCCCGCGTGCGCAGTTCGCGAATTTTCAGTTGCCCGATCTTGTAGGCGAGCGCCTGCCCCGGAATCGCCATGTATCGCTCGGCTTCGCTCACTGCACGGGCCTCCTTTACCGCTGAATTGGCATACATGTAGTCCAGTACGTCCTGGCGGCTCCAGCCTTTCGAATGCAGGCCGGTGTCGACGACAAGCCGTATGGCTCGCCACAGTTCGGCATTGAGTGCACCGAAATACTGGTAAGGATCCGTATACATACCGAGTTCCTTGCCCAGGGACTCGGCGTACAGGCCCCAACCCTCGCTGAATGCCGTGTAACTGCCGAAACGCCGGAACCGCGGCACGCCTTCCAGTTCCTGTTGAATCTCGATCTGGAAATAGTGGCCTGGAATCGCTTCGTGCAGGAACAGCGATTCCATGGCCCATTTCGGCCGCGCCTTGATGTCATAGGTATTGGCGAAAAACACGCCTGGCCTGCTGCCATCCGGAGTACCGCGACGATAGGAGCCGCCGGACGCCGAGCGTTCGCGGAACGGCTCCACCGCCCGAACCTCGAAGCCGGTATTCGGTGACACATCGAATAGTTTTTTCGTCAACTCCTTGACCCGCTCGGTCATGTCGCGATAACCCTGGATCAGCTCCTCGGGCTTGTCGAAATAGAATCGGTCGTCGGTATTCAGGTACTCGAAGAAATCCTGCAGGTCGCCGTCGAACCCCACTTCGTCCCTGACTTTGCGCATCTCGTCGTGAATGCGTGCGACCTCGTCGAGTCCGATCTGGTGAATTTCGGCCGGCGTCATCTCCGTGGTGGTTCGAAGTTGCACGAGATGAGCGTACCAGGCCTCGCCACTGGGCAACTCGGAAATGCCGACCGACTCGCGTGTCGCACTCATGTAATCGTCGCCGACAAAATTGTGCAGACGCTGATACGCAGGAATCACCTTGTTGGCAATAGCGCTTCGGTACGCTGCCGTCAGGCGATCTCGATCTTCAGCGCTGAAATCGGCGGGCATTTCCCTGACCGGCGTGTAAAAGGTGCTGGATTCGACGTCGTCGGTAATCTGCGACTCGAGCTGTGGCAGGACTTTCTCCATCAGGATCTTCGGCTGCACGACACCCTGCTCCGCGCCAATACGCATATTCTCTATCGACTGATCGACGATGACCGTGAAATCGTCAATGCGGCTTAAGAAATCGTCATAGTCCTTCACAGTTTTGAAAGGATGCACGCTCGTGCCGCTGCCGAGTTGCACGAATGTAGTCGTTATCGAGTAGAACTGGTTTATCGGTTGCAGGTGGTCCGGGAACTGGTATCCGGCTACGTCCATCTCGCGGCTCCAGCGAAACGTGTCGTAAGTGAGCCGGTCCTGGCCGGCCAGCGCTTCCGGGTCGATCGCGAGGATACGTTCCAAAAACTCGCGATCCAGCGCTTGCGCTTTCCGCCGATGTTCCGGGCTAACGGAATTTGCCAACCGGTCGTTGAAACGGTCGTCGCCAATCTGCGTGGCGAACAATGGGTTCAGCTCGAGGATTCTGTCGAAATACTCCTCGACCAGCGCCTTCAGCTCCTCGGCCGGCTGCATCGCAGTGTCTATGCCGGCTATGGCCGCTTCGTCCTCGGGCGTCTTGCCACAGGCGCTCAGAAGCAATAGTGCTGCAGCAATCGCTGCCAGGTATCTGTTCATTGGATTGTCCTTGTGTCTGACAGACGGGCGCCGCAAGCCCGGCAGCGCGCGAGGGCGGTGAGTATAACGTGGACAGGATCCGCCTTCAGGGCCGGACCGCCTGTAACTCTTTGTTTCCGACTCTCAAGAAGTGTCAACACGTCTAGGCGCTTGGGCCCGATCTTGGGATAATTGCCGGCCCGGCAGCACCCCGCAGCAGAAGCCAGCAAATGCAGGATCCACGAACAACCAGGCGCGCAGTTGCCTTCCGGCTCGCCTTGCGGCCGCCAGCACTTTGTCTTGTTGCCTTCCTTTCAGGCTGCGCAGGCTCCGCAATAGATCCTGCGACCAGCGATCCCGAGCTGCCATTGGCTTATGCACGTGGCGGTGCGCAGGGTACGGTCGAACTGAACTGGCTGGAAAGCTTTGACGATAACCAGCTTGTCGCCCTGATCGGCGAAGCCGTCAGCAGCAACTACGCGCTCGAGCAGGAGCGCGCGCGACTGGCGCAAGCCGAACAGCTCGTCGTCATCGTACGCGCCGACCGGTTCCCTGAACTGGACGTATCGCTTGGCGGCACGCGGCGCGGTTTCGACGACGCCGGCGGGAACCGGGTAACGGTCAATTCTTTCGATGCGGGCGTGGACCTGCTCTGGCAGATCGACCTGTGGGGCAAGCTCAGCAAGACGCAGCAGGCCGCACAGCTGGCATTTGCCGCACAGCAGGCAAGGCTTGACGGCACCGCGCGTGACCTTGCTATCGCGACCGCGTCGTCCGTTTTTCGCGTCATGGAAGCGCGACAACTGCAACAGGTGGCTCAGCGGCGGCTGGACAATGCGATTGAGAGCCATGACATCGTTGCCAGCGGTTACCGGCAGGGCCTCAATGACGCGCTGGACCTTTACCTTGCCAGAAACCAGATGGAGCGGCAGCAAGCCAACCTGGCTGAGCAGCAACAGCTGGTCGTCGAAGCCATTGCAGATCTGCAGCTTGCGCTCGCCCGTTACCCGGACGGCAAGATGCTGCTCGAAGGTGAGCTGCCAATCGTCACTGACCCGGTACCGGTCGGCCTGCCCTCGGAATTGCTGACCCGGAGACCAGACCTGCAGGAAGCCTGGCTGAATCTGCTCTCGGCCGATGCCGAACTCGCCGCAGCACACAAGGCACGATTCCCGAGCCTTTCGCTGGTCGGCGGCGGCGGCGTTGCCAGCGTCGAGTTCGCCGATCTGCTCGATGGCGACGGCGCGACCTGGTCAATGCTCGGCAACCTGTCGCAACCGCTGTTTGACAGTGGGCGTCTCGCTGCCCGTGAGGAACAGGCATTGCAGCGGGTTCGCGCCGCCGAACAGCAATATCTCGGTCTTGTATACAGTGCCTTCGCCGAGGTGGAGAATGCGATATCGCAGAGCAGCTCCCTCGCGGAGCGCTACGAATCGTTTCAGGAAGCGGAGAAGAATGCGCATGCGGCGCTGAGTCTCGCACTGGAACAATACCGGCGCGGACTGGTCGCTTATACGACGGTGCTGGAATCGCAGCGACAGGCTTTCGACGCCGAAGTTACAGTCGTGCAGCTCCGTAACCTGCTTTTGCAGAACCGGCTGTCTCTTTACCAGGCGCTGGGCGGTGGATTTTCCGCCGGCTACTGAGGAAACCGGATTCACAGATGAAGATAGCTTCCAGAAAACTCGTGCCGCTGGCGATCTTAGGCGCACTCGGACTCATCGCATTGCTGATCAATGCCAATCCGCCCGAGGTTCCGCAACGCGCACCGTTTACCGGTCCGCAAATGGTGGTCGACACGCTGCCGGTCATGCGTCGCGATTACCAGGTACTTCTGCAAAGTTACGGGACCGTGCAGCCACGAACGCAGACCACACTGATTGCCCAGGTCGGTGGCCAGATCGTCGCGGTGAATCCCAACGTTCGCGACGGCGGCTTCTTCGAGAAAGGCGATGTTCTTGCATCGATCGATTCGCGCGACTACGAGGCCGACGTTCGCATTGCCGAGGCGGCGCTGATGGACGCCCGGCAGGCACTGGCGGAAGCGGAAGCGAGAACCGTCCAGGCAAAGGAAGACTGGGAGCGCCTGGGCAATGCCGGCGAGGCGCCGGAACTGGTACTCAGGCTGCCACAACTCGAGGCCGCCAGGGCACGCGTCATTTCCGCACAATCCGCATTACAGAAATCGAAGCTCGACCTCGAACGTACCGACATCGTGGCGCCGTTTGCCGGGCGAATCCTGCGCAAGCTGGCGGACATCGGTCAGGTTGTTACGGTCAATACTCCGCTCGCGGAAATCTACGCAACAGACTCGGTGGAAATTCGCCTGCCGCTGAAGAATCGCGATCTCGGTTTTATCGAACTGCCCGAGCGCTACCGCAATTCGGCAGCAACGGCGCCAGCCGCGACCGCAGTCACGATCCGGTCCGAACTGTTCGGCGGCGACAGCTGGGACGCGGAATTGATCCGGACTGAAGGCGCGATTGACGAATCCGCAAGACAACTGCATGTCATCGCGCAAATCAACGATCCGTTCAGCCATTCGAGTGAGGATCGCGCGCCGCTCAAGATCGGCCAGTACGTCACCGCCGAATTGACAGGCAAGCAACTCAGCGATGTGCTGGTCATTCCGAACACGGCGATCTACCAGGGCTCTTACGTGTATGTCGTCGAAGACGGCCTGCTGCAGCGACGCGTTGTTGACATCGCCTGGCAAAATGACGACGAGGCGATTATCAGCGACGGGCTTCAGCACGGCGACGCGCTAGTCACGACATCACTCGGCCAGGTGACCTCCGGAATACGGGTTTCAACCACCGGTGACCTGCGCAACAACCGGGCGGACCGCGGCAAAGCCGAACCGGGATCGAGTGACAACGGCGTGGCCGGAGCTAATTAGACTCCTATGATTTCCTGGTTCGCAAGAAATTCCGTCGCGGCAAACCTGCTGATGGTGTCGATAATTCTCGGCGGTCTCATCGCCATGTCCAAGGGCGTGAGGCTGGAGGTTTTCCCTCCTGTCGAACCGGACACTGTCAGCGTTACGGTTCCGCTGCGCGGCGCGACTCCCGAGGATGTCGAGCTGGGTGTTGCCGTGCGTATCGAGGAAGCGGTTCAGGATCTCGAAGGGATCGACCGCATTACCTCGCAGTCCGTCGAAGGCGGTACGACGGTTCGTATCGAAATCGACGCCGACTACGATGCGCGGGCTCTGCTGGACGACATCAAGAGCCGGATTGATGCAATCAATACCTTTCCCGCCGACACGGAGAAGCCTGTCATCAGCCTGGCTGTGCGCCGCTTCGACGTGATAAGCGTCGTTGTCGCCGGCGACTACTCCGAAGAAGAGATCCGGCTGTTCGCCGAACAGGTGCGCGACGAACTGCTTCGGCTCGAGGAAATTACTCAGGCCGAGCTGGATTCGGTACGCCGATACGAGATCGCGATCGAGGCCTCGGCAGACCGCCTGCGCGAATTCGACGTGACGCTGGCGGATATCGCAAACGCCGTTCGCGGCAGCTCCGTGGATCTCTCGGCGGGCAATGTCCGGACCGAGGGCGGCGACGTCCTGATTCGTTCGAAGGGCCAGGCCTATCGGCGCAGCGATTTCGAATCGATCGTGGTCAAGACCAACACCGACGGCAGCATCGTTCGCGTAAGCGATATCGCCGTTGTCGTCGACGGCTTCGAGGAAAATTCCCTGCGCTCGATGTTCAATGGCAAGCACGCGGCGTTCATCAGCGTCTCGCGCATGGGCAACCAGAGTGCCATTGCGATTGCCGACAGGGTCAAGCAATACATCGAGGAGCGCCAGCAAAGCCTGCCGGTCGGCATACAACTCAGCTACTGGGATGACGACGCACAACGTATGAAAGACCGGCTGGGAATTCTCACCGGCAGCGCGTTGCAGGGCAGCCTGCTGGTAATACTGCTGTTGACGCTGTTCCTGCGGCCAGCGATTGCTCTGTGGGTTTTCCTCGGAATCCCTATCAGCTTTCTCGGTGCGTTCATACTTATGTCCGTCTTCGACATCAGCCTGAACATGATGAGCGCTTTCGGTTTCATTATCGTCCTCGGCATCGTGGTCGACGACGCAATTGTTACCGGCGAAAACGTCTACAAACATATGCAGGCCGGCGACAGCGGCCTGTCGGCCGCCATCCAGGGCACCAGGGAGGTTGCGATACCGGTGACCTTCGGTATCCTGACGACGGTTGCCGCATTCATGCCGCTGGCGTTCATCGAAGGACGCCTGGGCACATGGTTCTCGCCGGTGCCGCTCGTGGTAATTCCGGTTCTGCTGTTTTCGTTGCTGGAATCCAAGCTGATTCTGCCGGCGCATCTGAAGCATGTGCGATTGCAGAAATCTTCAGATGAGGACACCGGATTCGCCGCCTGGCAACGACGCTTCGCCGACGGCTTCGAGGGAAAAATCCTGCGTTATTACAAGCCGTTCCTGACTTTCGCACTGCGCCACCGGTATTCCACACTCGCATCATTCTGCGGCGTGTTATTGGTTATGATCATGCTGATTTCCAGCGGCTGGACCCGTTTCGTGTTCTTTCCAGAAGTGGAATCGGAAACCGGCCGCGCAACGCTGACGATGCCGGTAGGCACGCCGTTCGATGTGACGGCGCGACACACCGACCGCATCGTCGAAGCGGCGCAGATGCTGCAGGAGAAATACAAGGATGCGGCGCCCGGACCCGGGATGATCACGAACATCTTTGCAAGTACCGGATCGGGCGGAGGCGGTGGTGGCGGCGGCGGCAATGGAACGCATCTCGCATCGGTCGAATTCGAAACGGCGCCCCGACAGACCCGTACCGGCGACATTACGGTCACGGAGCTGATAAGCGAATGGCGGGAGGTCGTGGGACCCGTCCCGGGTGCCGAGTCCATAACTTTTCGCGCCACCTGGTTTCGCCCCGGCTCGCCCATCGACGTGCAATTCAGCGGCAACTCGCTGGCTGACCTCAGTCGCATTGGCGAAGAATTAAAACAGCGACTCGCCAGCTACCCGGGTGTGTACGAAATCGCGGACAGCCTTTCCGACGGCAAGGAAGAGTTACGCATAGAGCTGAGCCCGCAGGGGCATCTGCTGGGCCTTACCCGTGCCGACATCGTTCGACAGGTAAGCGAAGCATTCAAGGGCCTCGAAGCGCAGCGCATCCAGCGCGGTCGCGACGACATCCGGGTCCTCGTGCGTTTTCCGATCGACGAACGTGACACTCTCGCCTCGCTGAATGAAATGCTGATCACCGCGCCGAACGGGCGCCTGATTCCGCTGGCCAACGTTGCGAACCTGTCCCCGGGCAAGGGTCCGTCGCAGATCACGCGAATCGATCGCTACCGGGTACTGAATGTCACCGCGGATGTCGACAAAGACAATACCAACATGACTGTGCTGCAGGCCGATCTGCGCGCGTTCCTGGATTCTGCCCTGGTGCGTTATCCGGGCATTACCTATGACATGGAGGGCGAGCAGCGCGAGCAACGGGAGTCATTCGGCAGCCTGCAAACGGGCTTCATCGTCCTGTTGTTCGCGATTTACTGCCTGTTGGCATTGCCACTCAAGTCCTACGTGCAGCCGCTGATCATTATGTCGGTGATACCGTTCGGCATCATCGGCGCCGTCATCGGACACTGGCTGATGGGGCATCCGCTGTCTTTCTTAAGCTCGCTCGGTCTGATGGCATTGATGGGCATCGTGATCAACGACAGCCTGGTGCTGGTGGATTACATCAACCAGCAACACCGGGCAGGCGAGAAGCTGTACGAAGTTGTGCAACGCGCCGGCGTGGCGCGCTTCCGGCCGGTCATGCTGACTTCGCTGACCACGTTCTTCGGCTTGCTGCCTCTGCTCTCCGAACGTTCCTCGGCCGCATTGTTTCTGATTCCGATGGGCATCTCACTCGGTTTCGGCATTTTGTTCGCAACCGTAATCACACTGATCCTGATCCCGACCAACATCATGATCGTCGACGACATCCGCCGTTATCTGCGTTCGCGAGTTGCCCAGGTACGCGAGGCCATTACCGCCGATCAGACGTAGAAGTAGATCGCCATGAAGTGGCATCCACCGCCCATCAACACGAAAAGATGGAAGATGGCGTGGCTGTACGGGATGCGCTTGAAACTGTAGAGAACGGCCCCGAGCGTATACGCAACGCCGCCGTACACCAGCCAAAACAGGCCGGCAGGCGGCAGGTTGGCAACAAGCGGCTTGATTGCGAAAACAATGATCCAGCCCATGAAGACGTACATCAGCGTCGAGGTCTTCCTGTATTTCCCGGTAAAGAACAGTTTCAGCGTTATGCCGGACAACGCGAGGCCCCAGGCGACGCAAAACAGGATCCAGCCGGTCGAACCATTCAGAGTAATCAGCGTAAACGGCGTATACGTTCCGGCGATCAGCACGTAGATGGATGCGTGATCGATGACTCGCAGCCGGCTCCTCAGCAGCGGATCTGTTGCACTATGGTATACAGTGGACGCCGCGAACAGAATGATCAGGCTGGCACCGAAGACGGCGAAGCTGGCAACGTACCAGTCACCGCCCACCGAGATAGCGCGATTGATCAGCGGCAGCAATGCTGCAACAGAACAAACAAGCCCGAATGCGTGAGAGATTATATTGATCCTCTCTTCTCGCAGCGGGTAGGTGCTTGTATTTTGACTTGCCGGCATTTCCGAAACCTTTATTGCAGTATTGAGAAGCAACGAATAACGATGAAGATCTGGGTGGACGCCGATGCATGCCCGGCGGTAATCAAGGATACGCTCTTTCGGGCGGCGGAACGAACCGGCCTGGAATTGACTCTTGTCGCCAACCAGGCAGTATACGTACCGCCCTCCCGTTATATCCGCACACTGCAGGTCTCCTCAGGCTTTGACGTCGCCGACAATGAGATCGTCAGGCGCATGGAGCCCGGCGACCTCGTTATCACAGGCGACATCCCGCTGGCTGCAGACGTCATCGAAAAAGGCGGAACTGCCCTCAGTCCGCGTGGCGAGCTGTACAGCCCGGACAATATCAGAGCCCGCCTCAACATGCGGGATTTTATGGATACGCTGCGCGGCAGCGGCGTACACACCGGCGGGCCGCCGGCGCTGAGCCAGACGGATCGCAAGAATTTTGCGAATCACCTTGACCGCATTGTCACTGCTCACGCTGGAAAAATCAGATAAAGAATCCGAGGTCGCGAGTAACGAAGTTGTCGATGTGCGGCGCGACGATATCGAGTTCCGCATCCGGAATGCCGAACCAGCGGGCCAGCGTCGCAGCATATTGATCGGCCGAGGTAGTCGGTATCATGCGGCCGCCACCGACGTCGTCGGGGCCACCGATAGCCAATGCCGGATAGAGCCCGTACATGTCCCTGCCTCGGACAGCCCCGCCGACAACCAGCTGGATTCCGCCCCAGGCATGATCCGTTCCGTCACCATTCGATGTCAGCGTCCGGCCGAAATCGGACTGCGTGAAGCTGGTGACCGCATCGGATACGCCGAGCTCGACGGTCGCATCGTAGAACGCCGACATGGCAGCGCTGACTCCGCCTAACAGAACCGGCTGGTCCTGGTTCTGGTTGTCATGTGAGTCGAAGCCTCCGGCTGCGACAAAAAATACCTGGCGTTGCATCTGCAGCTCGTCACGGACCGCTATCAGCCGCGCCACTGTCTCGAGCTGAATACCGAGTTGCGAAGTCGGAAATACGGTATTGAGGATCGGTGCGTTTGCAATGGCGGCGCCCACCTGGTCCGCCGCGGCTACCGCGCGGCGCTGGATCTCGGCGAAGCCGCGCTCGTAGATGGAACTGTAGTTCGCATTGACGATGCGCTCGAATGCCAGCCGCTGTTGGTACAGCAGGTCGTTCGGGTCCCCGGAATTCGAAAACGCTTCGAAAGGAATCGGGCCTGTCGGACCCATGACGTACGCAATGGTCTCGTGCGCGGACTGGAACAGGTTATTGCCGAACAGCGAGGCATTGGTCGCCATCTGCTGACCGGCCACATTCGTACGAATCAGGTCGGCCACCCGCCCTGCCCAACCGGTATTGCTTTGCGTATTGCCCTTGAGCGAATGCCACTGGTCCTGCTGGTCGTTATGCGAAAAGAGCTGCGGCGGCAGCGGCACGGACTGCTGAAAAAATTGGTCTTTCGTTGTCGGCCGGATCAGCGGCCCGACGTTGCTGACAATCGCAGCACGATTGTTTTCAAAAAGCGCCTGCATGCCGGGCATCGACGGGTGCAGGCCATACTGCACGCCATCGGAGGTCAGAGGATTGATCGGCAGCAAATCTGCCTGCGGCACGGCGAGATTCTGGCGCGATGCCGCGTAGACGTTGTATTCGGCATTGCTGCGCGGCACGACCATGTTGAAAGAATCGTTGCCGCCGAAAAGGAACACGCACACCATTGCCTTGTAATCCGGAAACGGTGCCGACGTGCCGATGCCCTGCGAGAATGCGGCGCCAGGACAGGCGGCAAACGCCGTTGCGGCGCTGCCTGCTTTCAGAAAGTATCGTCGATTCACTCCGGTCATTTCTCTTGCCCTTTCCCGCTCTACCGCTGGTACGCGAATTCGGGCGACGTTGCGATGAAGTAAATCGCCTCGCCAACGCGTATCGCCGCTTGCGTGTCCGGGATACGATTGATCATTCCTTTGACCTCGGTCTCGAGGGTCGGGGATAGCTGTCCTGCCAGCAACTTGCCCGCCACCATCGAAACCAGCGCGTCGGTATCCGCTGCGACTGCCATTTCCTGGTCAATGTTGATAAAGACATCGTCCTCGCCGAGACCGGTCGCTTCCGACGTAAGCCCGAGCGCCTGAAACAGCAGGTAATTTGTGACGAGCGTGTTCTGGAATTCGGTAGCGATCTGCAGCTCGGGCGCCACCAGGCTGCTGTCGCGGATTTCGCCGGGCGGTGCATAAAACGGCGTGAAAAAATTGAACACAGACGGTGCCTGCAACGGGCCCTGGCCGAAAAATATATAGGCACCGGCAAAGGGCATGCGGCCGCTGGCCGAAGTCGCGTTGTAAGCACGCCAGACTTGTGTCAGGCGCAGCAACGGCTCCTTCAACTTGCCGTCGAGGTCCATTGGAATGTCCGGCCTGGCCTCGGGATCCAGCAGGATCGCGCGAACGACAGCCGCAAGGTCTCCGCGCACGCCGGCGCCGTTGTCGTTGAACGTCGACGCCACCCGTTGCACGTAGGCCGGCGACGGGTTGCTGGTAACCAGGCGCTGTATCAGCCGAATCGCGATGAAGGGTCCGACGTTCGGATGATCGAAAATGTTGTCAAGCGCGCCACTGAGATCCTGACCGCCGGTTTGACCTTGCGGCAGTGTGATACCGCGCAGGAGTTTCTTGCTGCCCGTGTCATGAAAAGACGGATACAGCTGCATCGGTACCGTCTGGTTATTGTCGTTGGGAAACGCCAGCTCGAAGCTCGGCGCACCTGCATAATTCCATCCGGTATAAACGTGAGCAAAGCCCTCGATGATCGACTGATCGTAGGTCGGCGTCGGCTGACCCAGCGTGTCGAGTTTCACCGAGCCGTCAATGTTGAGCTCGACCAGCCCGATTGAAAACAGCTGCATCAACTCGCGCGCGTAATTCTCGTCCGGACGGATGTTCAGTGCGGGATTCGGTTTCTCGTTGCCGAGCATGCTCAGGTATACGCCCATCGCGGGATGCAGTGTGACATCTTCGATGAGGTCTCGATAATTGCCGAACGCATTCAATGCGAGCATGTCGTAGTAATCGGCAAGCGAGTACGTGTATTCGATCAATGCACCGAGTTGCGAAACGACCATAACTTCCGACAGCGCAAATGCGACACGCTGGCGTAACTGGTCATTACCGTAGACAACATTACGAAACCAGATGTCGGCGCGATCGTCCTGCAGTTCAAACAGGAACATCGGCCGTGGCAGGCTCTTGAGAAACGGAAGTTGCAGCGATGCCGGCTGCTGCAATTGCTCGTCGATCCAGGCCGCATAGCCCATGTCGATGACGCGCTGCGCTTCTGCTTCTGTGGCGCCGAACGTGGCCTGGTTCAGGAACTGGAAAGCCTCGGCCTTCGTAATGACATCTACCGGCGGTGGCGGCGGTGGTGGTGCAGCGCTGCCGGACGAACCACCACAGCCCGAGAGCAGCAGGGCCAGCAGCAGGACCGTCGATATAAGCGAATGTCTTGTCATCACATTTCTTGTAACGCGCGAGACCGGTAATCAGACTACAAATCCTAACAGTTCTGGCTGAACCGGCTATGAACCAGCGCTCAGTATGCAAAAATCCCGTTGATTTCCTGAGGATTTTGACCCGCAGGACAAGCAAGGTTCCCCGCCCGGCCGCAGGGCGGGCCGCCGTTACGACTCTTCGCTGGCGATGTCCAGAGCGATGCGAAGGTTTTTCAGCAGCGTCTGAATCTGTTGCCGGTCAAACGCGTTGCTTGTGATCGTGAGCAGCAGGCCCTGGTCGCGAAACCAGCGCGCGTCGGCGAAGAAGAAGCCGTTTCCGCCCGTGTGGTCGATTTCGATACCCGATGGTCTTTCGATTATGACCCAGCCGTAGCCGTACCCGATTCCGTCGCCCCGCTCAGCATGTCGCTCGAGTTGCCGCGACTGCCACTCCGCGGGGAGTGTCCTGCCATCGGCTGTCGCGCGCAGCCAGCGATGCAGGCCACTGGCCGACGTGAGCAAACCGCCATTGCCGCGCAGGTGCCATGGCGGGCCGTCATCCATCCAGCCTAAATCCTGCGGCATGCCCATGCGTTGCCCGTCCAGGTAGCCGACGGCATAGGATTCTGATTCGGGAAATCGCAGGTAGCCTATGGGACCGGCGTCGAGCGGAGTCACAAGATCGTCAACGACGTAATCTTCGTAAGTCTTGCCGCTTGCCTTCTCGATGATCCGCGCAAGCGTGCTGTATCCCGGATTGGAATAATAGTATTTCTCGCCCGGGGCGAACTCGAGTGTCGCCGTAGTCAACCAGGTATCGAAACAAGACCTGTCACAGGCTTCGTCATCGTCGCCGGAGTATTGCGGCAGGCCCGATGTGTGACTGAGCAGCTGATGCACGGTGATCGAGCCGGTCAATTCGGACAAGCCCTCGAACCAGTGCGACAGGCTCATGTCGACGCCAAGCTTTTGCTCTGCGGCTAACTTCAAAATGGCGGTCGCCGTATAAGTCTTGGTTACCGAGCCGATGTCGAACAGGGTTTTTTCGGTCACCGGTATTTTCTGCTCCCGGTCTGCATATCCGAAGTTGCCGGAATACAGAACACCCTCGGCATTGCTGATCACGATCTGCCCGGAAAATTCCGCCGGAATTACCGCGTTGATGCGTTCCATGAGGGTGACATCGGCGACCGCCGTTACGCTATGCGATTCCGGCCGCGACAGATCGAGATTCGTGATTTGCAGCGCACCGACAATTGCCAGGACGACGAGCCACGCGAATCCCGCAAGGTAAGCGAAGTGTGCGATTGCATTATCTTTTTTGAAGTGGCCACCGTAAGTAATCAGTGCCAGCGACGCGCCGACTGCCGACCAGCTCAGCGTGAGAAACTTCGCAACTGCCGGATCAATGTACAACCAGCAAAGCGCCAGGATGGCGCCACCACCGACGAAGTAGAACAGGCAAAGACGAATTAACGGAGATTTCATGGCATTCTGGAAGTGGCGCATTTTAAAAGGGGCCGGATACATTTTTCCAAAAGCAGATCCGGCATCATTTAACCTGAGTCTAAAAAAATGTATCCGGCCCCTTTTCGGACTATCGCTTGGTAACTGTTGCCCCGACGATAGCGATAATCAATGCTATGGTGAATGGCAACACCCGCTCCGCGGCATCGCCAGGCGTGTCAGGTAACCACGACAACAGCACCGTCAGGCCGAAGCCGCTCAACATGGATGCCAGTGTCGTGACGGCGGGCAGCTCCCTGCCGCTGAGTCGCATCAGCAACGCGGGCCCGAAGGCCGATCCCAATGCCGCCCAGGCAAACAACACTCGCGAGAAGATGTCCGCGCGCCAGACCAGCGCCAGCACCGTCGCCAGCAATAGGACAACAATCACAGTGATGCGGGTACCGGCCAATCCCGTCCCGTTGCCACCCTTCGCAAGGTTCCAGTCGTAGGAGACCGCCGATGCCGCTACCAGCAGCTGGCTGTCGGCGGTCGACATGATGGCCGACAGCACGGCAGCCACGATGACGCCTGCCGCCACGGCGGGCAGCAGGTCCGCCGCAATACGAAACATCACCTGCTCGGAATCCGCCAGGTCACCGTAAAGGACTCGTGCACACAGGCCCAGCATCAACATGCCGGCATAGACCGCCACTGCCCAGCCGATAGCGATGACGCGACCCTGCCGCAGACTGTCTTGGTCTTTCAATGCCATGAACCGGTTCACGACGTGTGGCTGGCCCGGATACCCGACGCCGATACCGAGCGTTCCCAATACGAAAAAGATCGCACTGACCCATGCCAGGCCGCCGGACGGCAGCGGCGATCCCGCGGTACCCTTCATAGCAAGCCCATCGACCAGTCCGTTCATTCCTCCGACCGCGCCGAAAGCGATCGCCGGCAGCACCACCGCCGCGAAGACCATTAACAAGCCCTGCACACTGTCGGTTACGCTGACCGCCCAGAAACCGCCGAGCAATGTGTAGGCAAGCACGATCGCCGCACCGATCAGGATGCTGCTTGATTTGGACAAGCCGAACACCGATTCGAAAGCCTTGCCAGCTGCTTCGAACTGCGACGCGATGTAAAAAACGAAAGAGAAAACGATGATCGCGGCGGCGATCCGCAATACCAGCTGTCGCGAATCCCCGAGTGTCGCCGGCGCCAGAACTTCGCTCAGCGTGACAGTACCCTCTTTCGCGGAAAGCTCGCGCAGTCGGGGGGCGACGAAGATCCAGTTGAACAGGAAACCACCAACCGTAGCAGGAAACAGCCACAGCGCAGGTAAGCCCCAGGCATATGCAGCGCCGCTGACGCCGAGCAGCGTCCATGCCGACGACGAACTCGCCGACGCACTGATGGCTGCAACCCACGGCCCCAGGCCGCGACCGCCGAGGTAGAAACTCCGGACATCGCGGGTTCGCCCGCGTGCCCACAGGCCGACGCCGATCAGTATCGCGTTATAGACGATCAGCGTAATCAGGACGGAAGACGTGGCCCTACTCCTTCAATCGATTGTACTCACGCAGCACGCTGCGCAGTTCCTCGTGATCGATGGCTTTGACGACGCGCCCCTGGTCCCCGACCATGTCGCGACCGGCAACGAGAGCATTGATGATGGCTTCTTCGGTACTCTCGACCGTGGCTACGAACAGAGGAGTAATGCTTTCGTTGGGCAGCGTCTCGATCGTAACGCCTGTGGCCGCCTGGTCAGCGAGCGCATTGGCCGTAGAAAACGCGATGAAGATATCGCCGGAGCCGTTGCTCGCGATACTACCGTTTCGTGCGAGTCCCATTGCGGCACGACGTGCCAGCCGTTTGAGCTGATGCGGCATCAGCGGCGCATCCGTTGCAACGACGATAATAATCGAGCCGGTGCCCGGCGTTCGCGGCGGATTGCTGGCATAAGCAAGATCGTGCGTTATGTGCTGGCCGAGCGGCACACCGGCCACGCGCAGCAAGTTCCTGGCACCGTAGTTCGCCTGCACCAGAACGCCGACCGAATATTCCTTTTCGGCGGCTTGCGTAACACGCGATGCGCTACCGATTCCGCATTTGAATTCGTGACAGATCATGCCGGTACCGCCACCAACGTTTCCCTCGGCCACGGG
>JAOUGX010000058.1 GCA_029865385.1 Gammaproteobacteria bacterium | reverse complement strand
GTTTTGACTACCCGGCCAGCGCTTACACGATGATGGGAATCGTCGGCGTGTCGGGTATGGCCGCCATTCTCGGCGGTGCCATTTTCATCCTGGTAACCGTGGTATCCGTGTTCTTTGGCAGGCGCGTCGGTTCGGCGTCTGATTACGGCTTCACGTCGGCAAAAGTCTCACGAGCTTCACCGATTATCGTGCCGCAGGGCGGCCACGAAGCGGCCGGAAAGTGGGGTTTCGCCGCACCCGGTACGTTCCTGTTGGCAATATTTTTCCTGGCGGTTTTCGTACTTTATTATGCAGTCAACTGGAAGTATCTTGCCTCGGTCTGGCCAATGTCCTGACCCCCGATCAAAGCCGAGGTGCGACAAGGGCGGGCAGCATTGTCCGCCCTTCTCTTATGCGGCGTAGTTGAATTGACGAGTAATATCGAATCCATGCGAAAGACAACCCAAGTCCTCCGATATCCGTTGTTGCTGGTTTTGTACGTCTCCTGGGCAGCGTTGTCCCTGGCGTCCGACGAGTACGATGCAGACGTCGCGCTGGAGTTGTCGCAGGCGGCCGTTGGCCGGCCGATCGGCGATTACGAATTCATGAATTCCGACCACTCCCGGGTTCATCTTCACGAATTCGCTGGCAAGCCGCTAGTGGTCAGCATGATCTTCACGTCCTGCCATCACGTCTGTCCGCTGACGACAAAGCACCTGGACCAGGCCGTCAGTGCCGCAAGGGAGGCGCTTGGTGAGGACAGTTTCGAAGTGCTGACGATTGGCTTTGACAGCGCCAACGACACACCGGACGCGATGCGTGCGTTTGCCAGGGAGCAGGGCGTCGATGCAGGCAACTGGCATTTTCTTAGTGGCACAGCGGACGTGATTCAGAACCTAAGTGCAGATCTTGGGTTTTCCTATTATCCGGCGCCGCGCGGATTCAATCACATCAACCAGGTCACGGTCATCGACCGCAACAGCACTGTTTACTCGCAGGTCTACGGTGTGAAATTCGAGTTGCCCTGGCTGGTCGAGCCTTTGAAGGAACTGGTATTCAATCGACCTTCATCGGCGGGCCATTTCGTGGCGGGACTCGTGGATCGTGTTCGCCTGTTTTGCACGGTATACGATCCCGCGACCGGCCGCTACGAATTCGATCGTTCGATTTTCTTCCAGATCGCGATAGGGTTTGTAGTAGTCTTTTCGGTCGTGATCTACCTGTGGCGGGGTTTCCGCCAAAACAAACCCGGTATCTGAAGAAAGTTTTGCTCGCACAGATGCAAAAAGCCGGACGCGCCGGCCTGGCTATTCTGAATCGACCGCTCTCGCGCGCATTTCCTCATAGCGAGAATCCGATGAATCATCTCGGCTCGCTGACAATCTATTTCTGCTGGATCGTCCTGATCAGCGGCATCTGGTTGATCTTCTTTTTTCGCACCAGTGTCTCGGGCGCATTCGATTCGCTCGAATACCTGAGCCGTGAGCAATGGTACCTCGGCGGCATCATGCGCAGCCTGCATCGCTATGCATCGGATGCGGCGATCGTCCTGCTGCTGCTGCATGTCGTCAAAGAGTTTTCCTTCGATCGCTATCGGTCGAAGCGATGGTTCAGCTGGGTCACCGGCCTGCCGCTCGTATGGATGCTTTTTCCCCTTGGCATAACCGGATATTGGCTGGTTTGGGACGAACTCGCCCAGTACGTTGCCATCACATCCGCCGAGCTGCTTGACCGGATACCGATATTCACCGATTCGATGGCAGGCAATTTCCTGAGCGATGCGGCACTCAGCGATCGCTTCTTTACACTGATGGCGTTCCTGCACCTGGTAGGATTGCCCATTTTCCTGGTGTTCGGCATCTGGTTGCATGTATTCCGGCTGTCCCGACCGGAAATCAATCCGCCGCGACGACTGATGGCGGGCGCGTTGATCGCGATGCTGGTTCTCTCGCTGGTGTTTCCGGCGCAGAGCCAGGACAAGGCCGACCTTGCGCTCGCCGCGCAGACGCTTAAATTCGACTGGTTCTATCTGCACTCTTATCCGTTGGTGCAAGCATGGTCGCCGGGCTGGGTATGGATGTTACTGATCGCGATCAGCTCGTTGATCCTGCTGGCGCCGTGGCTGCCGCCAGGCAAAGCGCAAAAGCCGGCAGTAGTGAGTCTCGATAACTGCAACGGCTGCAAGCGATGTGCGGACGATTGCCCGTACGGCGCCATCACGATGGCGCCACGCAGCGACGGCAATAGCTATCTGCACGAGGCAGTAGTCGATGCGAATCTGTGTGTCAGTTGCGGCATTTGCGTCGGTGCGTGTCCTACGGCAACGCCGTTTCGGATCCGCAGCGAACTTGTGCCGGGCATCGATTTGCCGGCCCGGACCGCGAGCGAGCTTCGCGTTGCGATCGGCAAAGTGTCGTCGACATTGCGCGGCGAGGGCAGGGCGCTGGTGTTCGCCTGCCGCGGCAGTCGCGAAGCGAAACGGCTGTCGGCGGCAGGCGAGCCGTTTGTCGAAGTCGAATGCATGGGCCAGATCCCGCCGTCCTATTTCGATTACGTACTGAGTCGCGATCATGCAGACGGAATTTTCCTTGCGGGATGTGCGGATCTTGGCTGCCGTTTCCGGCTTGGCAGCGACTGGACCCGGCAGAGGATCGGCCGAACTCGCGATCCTCGCCTGAGAAAGCGAATCGATGACAGCCGTATATCTATGAACTGGCAGGAATCGCCGGGCGGCAATGTGTTGCAAAGGCTGGTCAGGTTCAGGGCCGCGCTGAAGCGCGCGGCCGACGAGGGCGTGCAGTGAAATACCTTGCGCAAGCCCTGGCCTATCTGGTCTTTTCGGCAATTGTCGGCGCCTTTTCCGTGTGGCCGGAAGTCAGACTGCTCGATCCGTCGGAAGCCATGCTGTCATTGACGTTCTCCCATGCGGGGCAGAGGGTCGGCGAGTGCCGGCAATTGAGCCAGAAGGAACTCGACGAACTGCCGCCGAACATGCGGCGGCCTGCCGATTGCCCGCGGGAACGTCACCCGGTTTTTGTTCAGTTGAGCGCGAACGGCAGGGTCCTGTTCGAGGAATCGTTGCCGCCCAGCGGGATTTGGAGCGACGGCAAGTCGAACCTGTATCAGCGGCTGAAAATCGACGCCGGCGACTATGCGCTATCGATCGGCATGAACGATTCGGGCGGCAGGTCGACCATGGATTCGGAGCGAAGCTTTGACGTCGACATCAGGCCCGGGCAAAACCTGGTCATAGGTTTCGATACGGCAGAACGTGAATTTTTTCTGAAACAGCCAGGCGGCGGGAACGGATCATGAAGCTTCTGGATTGGAAATCGCAGTACTCGGTCGGCGTCGAGTCGGTCGATTTCGAGCATCGGCAAATGATAGACCTGATCAACGAACTCTACACTGAGTTGAGCGAGCGTCGCGATCCGGACTCGATCGAACAGTTTCTTGGCGACATTCACTCTGCCATCTCCATGCACTTCGCGCTGGAGGAGCGAATCATGCAGGAAGCGGGCTACGAAGAGTTCAGCGCGCATAAAGAAGACCACGAAGATCTGCTGGACCAGATACGCAACATGATGGATGTGTTTGCCGACGACACCGAAGCCGGATTTCCCGAACTCGGAAAGCGACTGTCCGACTGGTTCGGCGCGCATTTCTCAACTTTCGACGCACGGCTGCACGGCAAGCTGGGCGCGCACTGACGCCGAACGTTTCAGCCGGCGAGCAGGTTCTGCAACAGGTTGAAGGAAATCAAAGCCAGCGCAAGAAATACGACGAAGAAGACCAGCTGCCGTTGCTTCAAGGGCGCACCGCGCTTTTGCTCCAGTTGGCGAACGATCCAGTCGGACAACAGGTACACGACGATAGCGTTCAAGGTGAATACGAGGATTTCCATTATCCGACCGCCCGGGATCCGCGCCTGCCGCGCATCGACTTCCACGCAACGACCAGGAAAAGCAGCCCGCCGATGACCGAGACGAGTCCGCCAAGCCCCATCAGCCCCATGCCGGCGATTTCGCCTGCGCGATCCACGCCCTGCGCGAGACCCGCCGTCTTGCGCTGCACGCCGTAACCCCCTGTCCACGCGAGTCCAATGATGTGCATCAACTGCCCGCCGCCGTATAAATACGGTTGCCAATAGGTGAGCGTCGGCGGCAGAGGACCGAAGCCGAGTCTCGGCAACAGGTAGTAAGTGATCCCCATGAAAGCGATCGTTACACCGACTGTTGCGCCGTGATAGTGCGCCGGAATGACGATGTCGAGACCGGCAATCATGAAGCCGAGCACGCCGCCGCATGCGAACAGCAGCAGTGAACTGATCAGCGCAGAGCGCAGATAGCGACCTTCGCCGACCGGCTGTATTCCATTGAAAAAGCTGGAGAAAATGGCAAGACCAAAAGGCAGGCACGAGAGCCCGCCATACTTCATCAATTCGGTGAAGGCGAGCCGGTGGCCGGGTGAGGTCACGTTGTGCGCCAGGTACAGAAACGGCACCGTGATGATCGGCAGGCAGAGAAAAATCAGGAATACCAATGCCAGTCGCGGCGTCAGTTCAACGCGGTAGCCGCCGGCACTTGCGAGCACCGCCCAGCAAACCATCATCAACAGCGTGTAGGCAAATTGAATGACGTGTCCACCGCCCCAGAAAAGGAACTCGTAGTAGATCTGTCCATCCATACTGCGCGGTAAGGCAAGGAACGACGCCAGCACCGCGACGATCGCGAGCCCTGTTACCAGGGCGGACAGCGAAATGCCGGACTGCAGCGCGGCGCTGCCGGTCAGCTGTGGGCCGAGAGGGCGAAACGCGAACAGCGTGCGCAGCAGGTGCACGCTGATGCCACAGGCGAAAACGCCGAGGCCCGCAAAAAACAACGGATGTTGCAGGACCGGCACATAGTTGCTCATAAGCGGATCGCCGGCGCCGGCAAACGGCGCAACGATGATTATGCCGGTGCCGGTTGCGGCGAGCAGAAAAGAGGCGCGGTCGAGTTGCGGCATTTGCTTCGAAACACTCAGGCTCCACAATGCTGCTGCGACCGACAACAGCCAGATGAGCACCGACAAATTGACATGCACCACGAGTGCGATGCGGAAAAAGTCAATCAACGGGATCCAGCCCTGAACAACCGGTGTCCGGGCCAGTACCAGCAGGATCGAAAAGACACCGGCCGCTATGAGCGACACGAGAGCAAGAGTGAGCCAGCGCGTCACGATGCGACGCGTTTGTTCGCTACCAACAGGGAGTTCGTATAGCACTATTCGCTGGAGTTTTTCGTGGCTAAGCCGTGAGAGACTGTCTGAGTACAACACGAGCAGACATGACAGATTCCTTGATTTGGCTCCACGCAGGGACGGCGTGCGAATATTATGGTTGACCGTCAGTATCGTCAATCAGCATATGCCGCAGTTCACCGCCACATGACCGGCACGAAAGCCATCGTGCTACGCTAGTGCTCCCCGCTGGACTACCTCGGATGACACGCGGCTTGCGACTTAAACACTGCTACAACACCCGGGACTTCCGCATGCTGGCGAAGCGCCGGCTGCCGTCGCCGCTCTTTCATTATATCGACGGTGGTGCGGACGATGAAACGACATTGCGCCGCAATACCGACGCATTCGAATCAGTAGACCTGGTGCCGAAGGTGCTGGCAGGGGTCGACGATGTCGACATGTCGGTGACTGTCTTCGGCAAGCGGCTGGCATTTCCGTTGTTCTTTTCACCGACTGCGATGCAGCGCCTGTTTCACCACGACGGCGAACGTGCGATCGCAAGTGCCGCGGAAAAACTTGGCACGATGTTCGGCGTTTCGACCATTGGTACTCGCAGTATCGAGGAAATGGCGGCGCTGACTTCGGCGCCGAAACTCTTTCAGATATACATACACAACGATCATGGACTGACTTCGGACCTGATAGCGCGATGCAAGCAGGCCCGCTTCGACGCACTGGCGCTGACCGTCGATACCGTGGTGGCCGGCAATCGCGAACGGGATCACCGGACCGGCATGACGACGCCGCCGCAACTGACGCCGAAAAGCCTTTTGAGTTTCGCCATGCATCCGCGCTGGACCTTGAATTACTTGTTTAGACAACGCTTTGATTTACCTAATATTTCCTCACATACCGGTGTCGGGTCCAAAGTGCAGGCCTCGATCATCGATTACATCAACGGGCAGATGAAACGCGCCATCGACTGGGACGACGCCGCGAGGATGGTCGAAGAGTGGGGAGGCCCGTTCGCTATCAAGGGCGTTATGTCGGTGGACGACGCGCGTCGTTCGGTCGATATCGGCGCCAGCGCAATCATGATTTCGAATCACGGCGGCCGACAGCTCGACGGCTCGCGCGCGCCGTTCGATCAACTCGCAGCAATCGTCGATGCCGTCGGTGGACGGATAGAAATCATTGTTGACGGCGGCGTGCGCCGCGGTAGTCATGTTCTGAAAGCATTGGCAATGGGCGCAACGGCATGTTCGGGTGGCCGAATGTATCTTTACGCACTGGCGGCCGGTGGCACGGCCGGCGTCGAACGCGCCATGACCTTGCTGCGGGACGAGATCGAGCGGGACATGCGGCTGATGGGATGCCGCTCTGTAAGCGATTTGAGCCGCTCGATGCTGGCGACCCGCGGCGTTGTTAATTACCATGCAGGGCTATGAATACGACCGATAATCCAATGGGAACCGACGGATTCGAATTCGTCGAATACGCCGCGCCGGATCCGGAGCTTCTTAGAAAGCTGTTCACATCGATGGGCCTGCCCGCTGTCGCCCGGCACCGATCCAAAGACGTCACGCTGCACAAGCAACGCGATATCAATTTCATCATCAACGCGGAACCCGACAGCTTTGCGCAGGAGTTTGCAAGGGAGCACGGGCCCTGCGCCTGCGCGATGGCCTTTCGTGTGGCCGACGCGGCGGCTGCGCTAAAGCGCGCCGTCAAACTGGGCGCCACAGCCATTCCCGGCAAGCCCGGTCCCATGGAATTGAATATTCCGGCGATCGAAGGCATCGGCGGCAGTCGCCTGTATCTCGTCGACCGATACGGTGACAGCACCATCTATGACATCGACTTTCGCTACGAGCCCGGCTGGCGCGAAAGGGCCGCGGAGCTGGATACCGGCCTCACATATATTGATCACCTGACGCACAACGTTCATCAGGGCCAGATGGCGGTTTGGGCCGGGTTTTACGAGAGACTCTTCAACTTCCGCCAGATTCGCTATTTCGACATCGAGGGCAAGCATACCGGGCTGTTTTCGAAAGCGATGACCAGCCCCTGCGGCAAGATTCGCATTCCGTTGAACGAGAGCCAGGACGCGCACAGCCAGATCGAGGAATACCTTCGGGATTACAAGGGCGAGGGCATACAACACATTGCACTGGGTACGGATGATATTTACAAGACCGTTGACCTGTTGCTGGCGAATGGCGTGGAATTGCAGGACACCAATGACGCTTACTACGAACTCGTTGACGAGCGCCTTCCCGGGCACGGCGAGCCGTTGGAGGAGCTTCGCAAGCGCCGTATCCTGATCGATGGTGCGCCGCAAAAAGACGAAGGGCTTCTGTTGCAGATTTTCACGCGCAACGTCATCGGTCCGATCTTTTTTGAGATTATCCAGAGAAAGGGCAACGAGGGATTTGGTGAAGGCAACTTCAAAGCCCTGTTCGAGTCCCTGGAACTCGACCAGATTCGCCGCGGAGTGCTGAGCGAAAAGTCCGATCGGTGAACCTTGGGCGTTCGGTCGTATTTGCGGGTAATATTGCGCGTGCTTCGCCGCGAAACCAGCGCGGTTCTTACGTCGACACCAGTCGGCGTTCTTATGATGAGGTACATATGGCAGGTGAAAGAGTGACGGGAACCGTCAAATGGTTCAACGATGACAAGGGATTCGGGTTCATCGAGAGGGAAGGCGGACAAGACGTGTTCGTGCATCACAGCGCGATCCGCATGGAAGGTTTCAAGACGCTTAAAGAGGGACAGAAGGTTACCCTGGTGGTTACACAGGGGCAGAAAGGCCCGCAGGCGGAAGAAGTCATAGCCGACTGACAAGAAGTCCGCGTAACCGGGATTGAACCTCCGATTGCGTCGGCGCAATTAGATCGACAGAGAAAGTTTCAGTGCGCCTCCGTGCGGTGCACAACGCCGCTGTCAACCGGATTACCGCGATGTTTGAACAGAGTATTGCGCAAATACCATTGCGCAGCCCCGAAAGAATACCGATATGAAATTGCGTATTCTCGACAATTCTTTGCGCCTGCGACTGACCAGAACAGAAGTGGAACAGGCAGCGGACAACGGCATTGTGAAGGGCGTGGTGAATTTCACCGGTGGTGTCACGTTTCGTTACTCGTTGGAAAGCTCACCGGCCAGCGTCAATACATCGGCATCTTTTTCTGACGGTGAACTGAGCGTGCGCCTGCCACACAGCGAGGTCCGGTCCTGGGCCGACTCGGAAGAAGTGTCGATCGTAGCTGAACAGCTTTTGGAAAACGGCCAGGTGCTTGCGATCCTGGTCGAAAAGGATTTCGCCTGCCTGGCACCGAGAGAAGGTGAAGACGAATCCGATATGTTTCCGCATCCCGAAGCAGACAGGGAATCCTGCTGAGCCGGTAAACGGAGGATTCGATCAATGACAGCCGGTCGATATGCATCGTTCAAACCCGAGACGCTCGAATTCCTCAGGGAACTCGCAGCCAACAACAATCGGGAGTGGTTCGCTGAAAACAAGAAACGGTATGAGGAACAGGTTCTCGATGTTGCACTGAATTTCATTCAGTCGATGCATGATCCATTGCGTAAGATCGCGCCGCATTTCACCGCGGTGCCGAAGCGCGTCGGCGGATCTCTGATGCGCGTGTACCGGGATACTCGATTTTCCAAGGACAAAATACCTTACAAAACCAATATAGGGATCCAGTTTCGGCACGAAAAGGCAAAAGACGTGCATGCGCCGGGCTTTTATTTGCATATTCACCCGGACGAAGTATTTCTCGGTGCCGGCATATGGCGGCCAGAATCGTCGGCGCTTGCCGCATTGCGAGATCGCATCGACGCGAAACCGGCGGAATGGCTGCGCGCCAGGGACGATAAGAAATTTCGCGCGCATTTTCAGCTCGGTGGCGAGGTACTGACCCGCCCGCCGAAAGGATTCGCCCGGGATCACCCGCAGATCGAAGACATCAAGCGCAAGGATTTCATTGCCGTCAAAAATCTGGAAGTAAATGATCCGCTCGATAAACGCTTTCAGCAAAAGGTCGAAACCGCGTTTGCGTCGGCCGCACCGTTCATGTCATTTCTGTGCAAGGCAGTTGGGATTGCCTACTGAATTCGCGGGGAAACCGAAGGATCTGCGATCCGGCAATGCGAGCCCATGAACTTGGACCGATGCGATGCTAGAATTCGCGCGCCCTGCCAGCCGCCCGGCAAAACCGACCCACAAACCAAGGACTGAAATGGCCGCTTTCGACGATACCGCCTTCGATAATCACGAACGTGTAGTTTTTTGTCACGACGCCGCGACCGGTCTGAAGGCGATTATTGCGATTCATTCGACTGCGCTCGGCCCTGCTGCAGGCGGTTGCCGCTTGTGGAGCTACGCGACAGACGATGAGGCCTTGCGGGACGTCCTGCGCCTGTCGCAGGGCATGAGCTACAAGAATGCCATGGCCGGCCTCAAGTTCGGCGGTGGCAAGGCGGTGATCATCAAGACGCCGGATTTCGCAGGGTCCGATGCATTGTATGAAAAGTTTGGCGATTTCGTGGAGCAACTGAACGGCGCGTATGTTACGGCAGAAGATGTCGGAATGAGCGTCAAAATAATGGAGACGATTGCGCGTCGTACGCGCTTCGTCTCCGGCCTGACACCGAAAGCAGGAAAAGCAGGCGGAGATCCGTCGCCGAAAACCGCTTACGGCATATTCAAAGGCATTGAAGCGGCGGCGCGATTCAAGCTCGGGCGCGAGGATCTGAAAGGGATGACGGTTGCTGTCCAGGGCGTTGGCAATGTCGGCTATTACCTTTGCCAGTATCTGGCCAAAGCCGGCGCCAGACTCACTGTCGCTGACATCGACCCGTCGCGTGTTAAAAAGGCTCGCGACGAATTCGGTGCCACGGGCGTCGGGCTGGAACAGATACTTTCGCAAGACGTCGATGTTCTGGCGCCCTGCGCGTTGGGTGCAATCCTGACGAAGGATTCAATAGCGACTTTGCGCGCAAAAATCGTTGCGGGTGGAGCAAACAATCAACTTGCCACGGAATCGGACGGCAAACGACTGACCGACGCTGGAATTCTCTACGCGCCGGACTATGTCATCAATGGCGGCGGAATCATTAACGTCGCCTGCGAGTATTACGGCAACGTGGATGATGCGGCTGTCATGCAGCAGGTTGCCGCCATCGGCCCGCGGTTGACCGGCATTTTCGAGGAAGCCAGAAAGTCCGGTGAGCCTACCAACGTCATCGCCGACCGCATGGCGCGATCCATTATCAGCCGTGCCTCCGCTGCATCAGCCTGAGGCCTTGAATTTCCTCAGCGCTGCCAGCAGCCGGCCGGGTTGTGGCCGGTCGAAGATGAATTTCGACAGGTGCGTATAGCGAATAACTCCCGCGGCATCGACTACCAGCGATGCAGGCCAGACCGTGTCTTCGCCATATTCCTTGCGATGGTCCTGCGGTACGGCACTGGCCTGCACCAGGCCAAATCGCCGACTCAGCGCCAGCGATTCGTCCAGCCAGAAATCGAATTCGACGTTGAAGAACTCCGCGACACGGCGGGTAGTTTGCAGCGGCTTTGGCGTTATGAAGACGAGTTTGGCCCCAAGGGCGACGATTTCCTTGTAATGGCGGGTCAGGTCTTCTACCTGCCGTGTGCAAAACGGACACCAGTTGCCGCGTACGAACAGGATCACCGCGGGTGCGCCTCGCAGCTGTCGCGAATTGACGGCTTTGCCGTTTTCGTCAACCGCGGGGAAGTCCGGCAACGGCGAGCCGGGTTTGAGTTCTGGCGGCATGGCCGGGCGCGGGCCGTTCATTTTTCGCGATACGGCCAAGAACAGCACGATGCACGTTGCTGCAACGATTGCGCTCCAGATCACGATAGTTTGCACCTGAGACTCCCGATACACGTTGGGTGGGCCCGCCACGACTAGGAATGCGGAACGATTACAGCATAACCCCGATAGGCGCTGCATGCGGCATGTCGCGCTGCCAATTCTGCGATAATCGTGTTGAAATAATCCGGCCACCGGCTGAGGCTCTCCGATGGCGCACTCAATGACGCAATGACAACAATAACAGGACCCTGGTTTGACTGAGAACCCCGTACTCTGGCAGCCCGACGAGCGGCGCGCGGGCGCTACGGCGATGCACCGTTTCATGCAGGCCCAGGGCCGTGAGTCGTATGCCGAGCTGCACGACTGGTCGATCGGCAACCTTGCGGAGTTCTGGCTGGCACATTGCAGTTTCTGCGATGTGAAATTCAGCAAGTCGCCGCACAAGGTGCTGCAACAGCCGGGCGACATGACAACGGCGCGATGGTTCGATGGTGCGCAACTGAACTTTGCAGAACACTTGCTGCGTTATGCATCCGGGCCGACAGGACAGCGCGCCGCGATCGTATTTCGCGGTGAAAACGGCGCCCGAAGCGAAACGAGTTTTGAAGAACTGCGGCGAGAGACCGCCGCGGTCGCTGCCGCACTGAGATCGGCAGGCATACAGAAGGGCGATCGCGTGGCCGGCTTCCTGCCCAACTGCCCGGAAGCAATTGTTGCGATGTTGGCATCGGCAAGCATCGGCGCGGTCTGGTCGTCCTGCTCGCCGGATTTCGGCATAAACGGTGTCGTCGACCGCTTCGGACAAATTGAACCGAAGGTGCTCATTTGTGCCGACGGCTATTTCTATAACGGCAAACGCTGCGATTCGTTGACGGCCGTTCGCGGAGTTGCGGATGTCATCGCGTCGATACGACAGATTGTTGTCGTATCGTTTACCGGCGGCAAGCTCGAGCTGGCCGGCCTGCGCAACGCGATATCCTGGGACGACTTCCGCGGTGCCGATGCCGCGCCGCAATACCTGCCGCTTCCTTTCGATCATCCGCTTTACATCATGTATTCCTCCGGCACCACCGGAGTACCGAAATGCATCGTTCACGGCGCCGGCGGAACACTGTTGCAGCATCTCAAGGAACATGTGCTGCATTGTGACGTCGTCGCCGGCGACAGGCTCTTTTACTTCACGACCTGCGGCTGGATGATGTGGAACTGGCTTGCGAGCGGGCTGGCTGCGGGCGCGACGCTCATTCTTTATGATGGCTCTCCGTTCTACGAAGACGGCCGAATCCTGTGGCGCATTGCGGAAGAAGAGCGCATCAACATCTTTGGCACCAGTGCGAAGTTCATCGCGGCACAGGAGAAAGCCGGGATCCGGCCCGGCGAGGAGTTCGACCTGTCATCCCTCAAGTCGATATTGTCGACCGGTTCGCCACTGGCGCCGGCAAGTTTTGACTATGTTTATGCGGCGATCGCCGGCGATGTCCAGCTGTCTTCCATCGCGGGTGGTACGGATATCATCAGTTGTTTCGCGGCAGGCAACCCGCTGCTGCCGGTACGTCGCGGCGAGCTGCAGTGCCTGGCGCTCGGCATGGCCGTGCACATATTCGATGACCAAGGCAAATCCCTGATCGGGAAAAACGGCGAGCTGGTGTGTACCGAGCCCTTTCCGTCGATGCCCGTAGGCTTCTGGAACGATCCCGAAGATCGCAAATATCACGCCGCTTATTTCGAGCGATTTCCGGGCGTCTGGGCGCACGGTGATTTTGCCGAGATTACGCCGCGGGGCGGCATGATCATTCACGGTCGGTCGGACGCCGTCCTCAACCCCGGTGGTGTCAGGATAGGCACCGCCGAAATCTACCGGCAGGTCGAGAAACTTGACGAGATTCTCGAAAGCATTGCCATCGGGCAGAACTGGGATGACGATGTTCGTGTCGTCCTGTTCGTCGTTCCACGGAAAGGTGCCGTGCTCGATGACGAACTCAAGGCGCGGATTCGCAAAGTGATCCGTGATAACACCACTCCACGCCACGTGCCGGCCAAAATCATTGCCGTGCCGGAGATACCGCGCACGATCAGCGGCAAGATCGTCGAGCTTGCCGTACGCTCGGTTGTACACGGCGCGCCTGTGAAGAATACGGATGCGCTGGCCAACCCCGAAGCATTGCGGCATTTCACCAACATCAAAGAACTTCAGGAAGCCTGAGCGAATGGCCGAACAACAGGGAATCGAAGTCAGCTCGGGAGTCGTGTTGCCCGAGTGGATAGACATCAACAGGCACATGAACGTTGCCTACTACGTGTTGGCTCTGGATCGCGGGGTCGATGACCTGTGGTCGCAGCTCGGTATTACCAACGAGTACATCGAGTCAGGGCAGGGGTCGACGTTCGCCGTCGAATGCCATGTGACGTACCAGCGCGAGCTCAAAGAAGGCGATCCTTACGTTGTCCGCTCGCAAATCCTGGCGTACGACGCTAAGCGCATTCACCAGTTTCAATGGCTGTACCACGCACGCGACGGTTTCCTGTCGGCCACCGGGGAATGGATGAACCTGCACGTCGACCTCGCAACCCGCAGGGTGAGTCCGTGGCCTGCGAACATACTCGATAATTTTGCCGCGTTCGTGAAATCGCAAAGGGACCGACAGCCGCCAAAGGAAGCCGGACAAACAATGCGTGTGGCAAAGCCGCTGTACGCCATGTACAGGGGCAACAGCGGATGACGGGCCACATCCTCGCTATCGATCAGGGCACTAGCAGCAGTCGCGCGGTGATTTTCGATGCACGCTGCAACCCGCTTTTTTCATCGCAACAGGAGTTCCCGCAAATCTATCCTCAGCCAGGATGGGTTGAGCACGACCCCGAAGCGATCTGGCGGTCGGTGCTGCATGTCCTGCGCAATGCTTTGCAGGAAAGTGGCCTTGGTGCGAGCGATTTCGCTGGCATAGGCATTACCAACCAGCGCGAAACCACGCTGGTCTGGGATCGCGATACAGGGCGCTGCATCTACAACGCCATCGTTTGGCAGGATCGGCGCACTGCGCAGAACTGTCGCGATCTCAAGGAGCAGGGTCTCGAGCCGCTGATTGCCGAAAAAACCGGTTTGCGGCTCGATCCGTATTTTTCGGCGACAAAGCTCGGCTGGATCCTGGACACGGTGAGCGGTGCGCGACGAAAGGCCGAAGAGGGCAAGCTCGCATTCGGCACGATCGACAGCTTCCTGTTGTGGCGGTTGACCGGCGGCAAGGTTCACGCAACCGATGCGACCAACGCATCACGGACCCTGCTTTTCAATATTCGAACCCAGGAGTGGGATGATGAGCTGCTGCGCGTATTCGGCATTCCCGGCCCGTTGTTGCCGGACGTTCGGGATTGTGCCGCGGATTACGGCTGCAGCGATTCCGCCATGCCTTGCGGCGCGATAGCGGTATCGGGCGTTGCCGGTGACCAGCAGGCCGCCCTGATGGGTCAGGCCGGCTTCGACGTCGGCAACTGCAAGAGCACCTACGGAACCGGTTGTTTCGCCATCGCCAATACCGGGCGCCAGATAATCCAGTCGGCGAACAAGATGCTTACAACGGTCGCCTATCGATTCGATGGCGTTCCTACCTACGGACTTGAAGGCAGTATTTTCGTCGCCGGATCGGCCATCCAGTGGCTTCGCGACAAGCTGGGCATCGTTCGCAGTGCCGGCGAAACGGAAGCGCTTGCAGAGGCGACCGGCGTCGTGTCGCATGTCCATGTCGTGCCGGCGTTCGCCGGTCTCGGAGCGCCGTACTGGGATCCCGATGCCCGCGGCGCGATTCTGGGGCTCAGCCGCGACACCGGCATCGGCGAAATCGTCACGGCTACGCTGCAGGCAATTGCGTTCCAGACACGCGACCTGATCGTCGCGATGCGCGAAGACGGTGTCGAACCGGATCTCATGCGTGTCGACGGCGGAATGGTGCACAACCGCTGGTTTCTGCAATTCCTTGCCGACATCCTGGGGATTCCCGTCGAACGGCCGGCCAACATCGAATCGACCGTGCTGGGCGCAGCCTATGTCGCTGCGATGAAGAGCGGCCTGATCGACTCTCCGTCAAATATCGGCAGGCTGTGGAAACGCGATTGTATTTTCGAACCGAGCATGGAAATCGCCCGCCGTGACGAGCTATATGCGGGCTGGGTAGACGCTGTCTCGCGAGTCCGAACGTCACCCTGAAAACGACGAGTGGACACTCTTTTGCCAGCGATATTGAATGACGATACGCAGCCGCTTTTTTCAGGCTTGACTATCGTCTGCGAGACCACAATGATTGCCACTTTTTCGCGGTTACCACATCTGGCAGCGCGAACACGGGGATCGACTCCACATTGTTAAAAGCAAGACAAAAAATCGGCAAGTACAAGATCCTCGGGCGGCTCGCGTCCGGGCCGCTGGCAAACGTCTACCGAGCTTTCGACACGATTCACAAATCCCGCGTCGCGTTGAAGATCCCGAAAACAGCGCGAAACATAAGTCACGAAGATTTCCTGAACGAAGTGCAGGTCGCAACCAGCCTGGTGCACCCGAATATTCTCGCCGTTACCAATGCCAGCTTCATCGATGAGCATTTTGTCATTGCGATGGAACTCGGCGAGGAGTCGCTGGCCGATCGCCTGATTCGCCGCATCTCGACTGAAAAAGCGCTTGATCTTGCCGATCAGGCTATCTGCGGGCTGGCTCACGCGCACGAGAACAAGATCATTCACTGCGACATCAAGCCTGAAAACTATATCGTCTTTCCGGGAAACCAGCTCAAGTTGACCGACTTCGGCTTCGCCAAGATCAGCCTGCGGACGCTGAAGGCCTCCGGTTCCGGAACCATCGATTACATCGCGCCGGAGCAGGCGATGGGTCGGCCGAAATTCCAGTCCGACGTGTTTTCGCTCGGACTCGTTTTGTACCGATTGTTTTCGGGAAAGCTTCCCGAGTGGCCGTTCAACTGGCCGATGATTGGCAACGAAAGGCTGATGGCGCGCATCGGCCCGGACCTTGCCGCCATCATCCGCAAGTCGATAAAGCTCGATCCTGCGGATCGATACAGGGATGCCGTGCAAATGTATGCCGCATTTCGTAAGGTAAAGGCCAAGGCGAAGTCAAAATCTTCACGGCGAATTCGTTCATCGGCAAAGGCCAGGAAAAGAACATCGTGGCGAAAGTTGCGCTGGCGAGAGTTTCAGTTGCAGTACAAGAAAATACTCGATACGCGACATGAGTGCCGGCACTGTCAGGGCCCGGTCGCCGAATCCATGCAGCATTGCCCATGGTGTGGCAAGGACAATCCCGCACGGGGTTCGGTCACGCAGATGCCGGCTGCCTGTCCGCGTTGTGATCGCGGCGTAAAGACCGACTGGGAATATTGCGCTTATTGCTACGGACCCGGATTCGAAGTGGAAACGACGCGAAACTTCCCGGACAAACGCTATACCGCAAAATGCTCGAATTCCTCGTGCAAAGAACCGTTAATGCCATTTATGCGTTACTGTCCATGGTGTCGGACCAAGGTGAAAAGGCCCTGGAAGCTCGAGGGCAGCAAGCACAGCTGCCGATCCTGTCGCTGGGGAATAGCGGCGGATTTCTGGAACTACTGCGCCTGGTGCCGCGAACCGGTAAAGCGGGAGAAATGATGCGACTGGATTTTCTGGTGTACGGATCGCAAGCGTGACAACTTCACCGGACGAAATGGTGTTGCTCGATGGCACTGAAGTTCCGGAACTCGTACACGCCGAAGTGGCCGGGGGTACCGTCGTGGCGTACACGTCGCGTGCGCCGGACAAGACGGCTCCGAACGAAGACGCCGTCGCTTTCATTCCGTACGGTCCCGCGGCCGCCGTGCTTGTGGTGGCCGACGGCGCCGGAGGCATGCCTGCCGGCCGGCGGGCGTCGCGAACGGCAGT
Source organism: Gammaproteobacteria bacterium (assembly GCA_029865385.1). Lineage (GTDB taxonomy): Bacteria > Pseudomonadota > Gammaproteobacteria > Steroidobacterales > Woeseiaceae > JAKEGN01. The sequence continues at coordinate 4,396 of JAOUGX010000058.1, read as the reverse complement.
GCAGACGCTCGAAGCATCGCTGCAGGAATCGATGCAGAAGACCACCTTGCTACGCACCGCAATACTCAACGGAATCGAAGCGGCAAATACGGCCGTACTGGGAATGGGAACCGGTGCGGCGACGACTTTCACGGTCGTGACGATCGAGGGCATGCTCGCGCGCACTTACCACATCGGTGATTCGGAGGCGCTTATCGTGGGGCAGCGCGGTGTCATAAAGTCACAAACCATGGCGCATTCTCCGACCGGTTTTGCAGTAGAGGCGGGCTTTCTTGATCACAAGGACGCACTGCATCACGAAGAGCGGCATCTGGTCTCGAATTTTCTCGGCACCAGCGACATGCGAATCGACATGGGGGCCGAGTTGCATCTGCGACCGCGGGATACCGTGCTGGTCGCAAGCGATGGTCTGACCGACAATCTGCACAGGCACGAAGTCACCGAACTGATTCGCAAAGGTCCGCTCACTGATGCGATCAATGGCCTGATTTCTCTTGTCCAGCGCCGAATGACGGTCGAATCGGCACACCAGCCGAACAAGCCCGATGACTTGTCGATTATCCTGTTCCGCAAGCCCCGGCGTGCACGACAAGCGGACCGGCAGGATTGAGCCGATCGATCCGGGTGCTGTCTTTTGTCAAGTCGCGTATGCCTTGCCGCTGGCGAAAAGCTTGCAAAAACAAAAGCCTGGCCCAGGTCTGTCGGGCTCGATACGGTCCTGTATTCCATGTTCAAAAACCGCGGGCGAAACGGTTGCGGCACTGATTCCGGCGTATTATGGTCTTCAGCACCCGTGAGCTGTGCCGATTCGCACGCAGAGCAAGCGCCGGCGCGGCATTGCGATGGAACTTATGTCGGGTCGGCAGTCTCCAATTACTGATAAAGTCGGTCCAGATGCAACGACGACGACCGACATCCGAACCCCGGTCGAACAGACAGTCCGATGAGGCGATAAGGCGATGAAAACTCCTGGCCAGAAAAGTTTAACCGTCCCTGATCTTCGCAAGACACTTGTCGCGGCGGCGATCGCACTTGTGGTCAGTGGCTGCGCCATCCAGATGAGCAGCAGCGGCGGAGGTATGAGCGGCGGCGGCATGCCCGGTGGCTCGTCCGGTGGTGGCATGCCGGGAGGCATGCCCGGTGGCGGATCTTCCGGCGGTTCCTCGGGTGGCTCATCGGGCGGCATGCCGCCCGGCGGCTCATCCGGTGGATCGTCCGGCGGTTCATCCGGTGGCAGCATGCCAGGCGGAATGTCAGGAGGCTCATCGGGAGGTGCTTCCGGCGGCTCGTCTGACGGGATGTCCGGCGGTTCGCAGGGTGGTGCGTCCGGCGGTTCGTCGGGCGGTTCGTCGGGCGGCATGTCGGGTGGATCTGCAGGTGCCGGTGGAGCCGGCGGCGGCGGAGCTGGCGGCGGCGGTGTCCGTGGACTCGGTGGCCAGATGCCGGGTGGCATGGGCGGTGCCGGAGGCGGTTCTGCTGGCGGTTCTGCTGGCGGTGCGGCGGGCGGCAACTCAAATTGCGGCGGCAGCGAATTGCCTGGCGGCGTCGGCGGCATGGGCCAGGGAGGCGAATGCAGCGGCGAAGTCGGCCAGTATCCCGGCGAGACAGATGCAGAACGCAAGGCAAGACTCGAAAAAACGCTGGAGAAATCGGTTGACGACTTCGATGGCGTCATAGCCGAAGAGCAGCGTGAGATTTCAACGGTGGGTCGCGATACCGAAGGCTTCGGTGGCGGAGCCGGCGGTGGTGGCGGCCGCGTAGGCCTCGGCAAACAGGCCGGCGGCGGAGTGCAGGGCACCGGCGGCGGAAGCGGCCCGGTGGCCAATGCGGGCGGTGGCGGCGCAACCGCGTCTGTCGACTCGATGTCCGAAGACGAAATCGCAAGCAGAACTCCGGACGACATTCCGGATCTGGTCAGCGAAGACATCGTCGCCAAACAGCTGCGTGAGGCAGCCCTTGCGGAGGATGATCCTGTCTTGCGGGAACGCCTCTGGGAGGAATACCGAAATTACAACAAACTCTAAGTCATGACCGATATCAGCCAACCTTATACTTACCCCCGGATGACGAAATTCTCGGTCTACGCTGCAACAATCGTTCTGATCGGCTCTTCTATTGCTGGCTGCACAGTCTCCGAGGTTATCGCGCCGCAGGAAACGACCCTGGAAGTTGCCACGCTCAACGTTGCGGAAAGTCTCCTGCTGGACGTCGGTATCGTCAATTTCGATACCGGCATTTCGGACAAGAACGATCCGGTGAAGACGGGCGTTTATCCGGAAGTGCGCATGGCCGAAGCGCGTTATATTCCTTACCACCTCAAGACGACCATGCAGGGCACCGGTTACTGGGGCGCTGTGCGGGTCATTCCGTCCCGATACGTTTTTACCGATGTAACGGTCAGCGGTGAAATCGAGAAGTCGGACGGCGAGTTCGTAGAGCTGCGAATTCGCGTTGAGGATTCACTGGGGCGCCAATGGTACGAACGCGATTACTCGATGCAGACCGGCATCATTTCCTATGCCGAGTACCGCGATCGAACTCAGGATCCGTACCAGAAAGTAATGAACGACGTAGCCAACGATCTGCATACCTATGCGGCGAGCCTCGATCCACAGGAAATTCGCCGTATGCGCCAGGTCTCGGAACTTCGATTTTTCGGCGACATGGTGCCGGGGGCGTTTGACGAGTACCTGGCAACCGACGACAAGGGAATGGTATCGGTGGTGCGCCTGCCGGCTGAAAACGACCCCATGGTGGATCGACTGCGACAGGTTCGGGAGCGCGACCGGCTGGTCATCGACACGTTGAACGAACACTACGCGAATTTCTACTACGGAATCGCGTTGCCCTACGAGGGCTGGCGGCGAACTTCGCGTGAGCAGGCAGTCGCGTATCGTCAGACCAGGCGCTCAGCTGCAATGCGGGCGCTGCTCGGTGTGGTTGTCGTCGCCGGCTCGATGCAGATAGACACCGGCGGGTCGCATTCGCGAGCCAAACAGGCGACACAGTACGTCGGAATCAATCGTGGTCTCGGCGCCATCTACGATGCGTGGGCGATGCGTTCGTCGGCCAATATTCACCGGGAGAACATTCGCGAGTTGTCCGAGTCGTTCGTGGCCGAGGCTGCGCCGCTGGTTATCCAGGTTGAGGGCGAGTCCCGCCGATTGACCGGCACGGCAGAGTCGCAATATGAGAGCTGGCGCAAGTTGCTCAAGGAAATCTACCAGGCAGAAACCGGCTTCGCGCAGGAAATTGAGCTCGGTGTACCTGCACGGGCTGCCGAGCCTACGGGCTGATCATCTGCAATCCAGCATATGCGGGCACTGAACGAAGGTTCGCGGCTGGCTGACCGCTATACGCTCATACGGCGCGCCGGCAGCGGCGGCATGTCGCAGATCTGGCTTGCCAGAGACAGCCGGGCAGGCAGCGTTGTCGCCCTCAAGTTTCTAAGGAAAGAAGACTCGCAGAGTGTCGCCGCGCGCGATCGGCTGTACAGGGAATGGCAAATAGGCAGCCGCCTGATGCACGCGCATATCGTCCGCGTTTTCGAATTTCACGACGATCCCGACGGAGCCTACTTCAGTTTGCAGCATGTCGACGGCCCCGATGCGTCGGTTCTTGCGGGCACGGATTCGGACAACGCATTGCGGCCGCTTGGCCTGATAGCGGATGCACTGCGCTACGCTCATGCCAAGGGTGTAGTGCACGGCGATATAAAAGCCAGCAACATACTGTTGGATGCAAACGGTTCGCCGTATCTCATCGACTTCGGGGTCGCGAGCCTTCCGGCGGTCGATTCGGCGGCGATCGGTGGTTCCGAAATAAGCAAGAGTCCGCAAGTAAAAGCAGGCCAGGCGCCGCAGCCAGCGGACGACATCTACGCGCTTGGCATGCTTATCGCTGAACTGCTTTGTGGACAACCACCCGAGCCGAACAGGCCGCTGCGACTCGAGTCGCGGGACGGCACGCCGGTGCCATCCGCTGTCAGCTCGCTGGTCGACCGCATGCTCGACGCGGATGCTGGTCGGCGTCCCGATGCGGAATCGGTTGCCGCCACACTCGCCGCCGCAGGCTTTGCCGCCGGTCCGGCCCGGATCAGGACGAAGGCAGTATTCGCGCCGTTGGAAAAACAGGCAGAGGAGTCGATACGCCCTGTATTGCGTGACACCCGCCAGGTCCATGCGACGCCGACCGCGGCAGTAACTCGGAAAGCCAGCGGTGTTTCGCCGACACTGGTTTATGGCGGGCTCGGCGCCCTGTTGCTGCTGTTTCTGGCGGTGCTATTCGTGCTGCCACGTCTGACGCAAGTAACAGTAAATGAGGCGCCGCAAACCAGGGTCGAGGCGCCGGACCTCGAGGACGCTCCGGGTGGCGTCGCAGACACCGCTGCGGATGT
>JAOUGX010000160.1 GCA_029865385.1 Gammaproteobacteria bacterium | reverse complement strand
CCACCGTCCATTACGCGTACGGTGATGCTCTGCTGGTTCCGCTCCGAAAAAGTTCCTGACATAGGTCATAACGGAGCGAACCCGGCAAAGCGGACATGCATCCCGGATTACTTGCCGATCGGGGCGGCAATAACGATGTTTTCCCGGCGTTGTCCGCCGGGCAGAAATAGGGACATTCCTGATTTAGCGTATTAGTGCGTTAAATCGGGAATGTCCCCCGTTGTGCCTCGTTCTCCTTTTCCTCGGGATTGATCGGAAAAGCGCAGCTTCCGTAGACCGCCGGTGTCCGCAGGGAGGAAAGAGATCCGAGCAGCTTGGCAAGATTTTCATGCTCGAGGAGCTGTCGCCGATCTTAATTGCTTACCAGGACTCCCTGAGCTTCCCGATTACCGAGATCGCATCGCCGCGCGGCCGGCTGACGAGTATTGGTTCGATCGTTCCCAACCCGGCCTGAATTCCGACGTCGACGAAAGTAACGGTTCCCGGCGCGACGTCTATTTGAATAATTGCGCTGCGATAATTCCCGGGATTTACCACGCAGTCGGTATCCGGATTTACCGTGAAGCTGTGTGTCCCGGGCGACACCCGGACGACCACGTAACTTTGCAAACGAATTTGCCCCACGAGTTCGCCGTCCTGGCTGATGTCCGCATAGTCCGCTATGCCAAGCATCAATTTTCTTGCCGGCGGGACTGCCGGAAGGGCGTGTTGAAAATCGCGTGGGCGATAAAAATACACCAGGCCCTGTTCCGTTGGTGGCGACTCTTCAAGGAACCGGTCGCGCGCCGGAGGTAATTCAATGTCCTCCGCATCAGCCCATTCCCTTGCTGCGCCGAGCCAGGTGTCGCAGTTCATTACCGCTGCGCGTCCCCAGTTTGTCACGACATCCTTATCGTCCAAAACCAGGAAAATCGCTTGCTTCGTCTCACCTTCTACCAGTCCGCCGGCCCCGGAAAGTCCCGCGCCAATAAACCAAAGCATGCCCGTCTCGACACGCCGCAACCCGTACACCAGGGTGCGTTGCGACGGGAACCACATCGTGGGGTTTCCCAGATTGCCGATGACTTCACGTCGCGTCGTTGTGCCCGGGCGAACGAAGCTCACATCGGAATCGGCAAATCGCCGCCCTTCAGACACAGCCTGTTCCACGGGAACCGGGACGGCAACACAAGCGCCCACGAGTACGGCCGCTGTCAGGCAGCGGTAGAGAACCGAGCGCGTCAAACCGCTCTGCTCAGCGCACGATGCGCCCGGCGCCAAAGGCGACGAACTTCCCGGCCAGGTTCTGGTTCGCCAGATCAGGATCGTGCCTCAGCAGAAACACGATCTTTTCCGGCTCATCCCGACAGGCCTGGGGAAGATCGAGTATGCCGAAGAAGTACCCGTTGCCCTGGTTCAGTTCGATCTTCGGTGTATCAACGGATTGGTAGGTCGCCGTTTCTTCCGGAATCGAATCACAGATGACCGTTCCGACAAATATGCCGCTGAATCCGGCGCCAAGTGGCCCGTTGTTGTAGTGATCGCCCCAGGACAGCCCTTTGACGCGCATGAACAGGTAGCCGCCGCCCGTGTACAGGACGACACTGCCTTCTCCGCCGACGCGAAACCGGCCGCTTGCGACGAAATAGGGGCCCACCTGCATCGGCGTCTCGTCCGGCAGAACGATGGTTCCCTCAATGCGGTCCCATGACACGACCGGGCCCCGATTCATCGCACCGTCGGCAAATCCCGTTACAGGTAACACAGGGCCCGCGATGAGGACGGCAATAACAAGGAATCGCGTGATGATAGTTTTCACTGGAAATCCTCCTCTTCAGGTCAGAATTGTCTATGTAACAACTGATTCTGTGCCTGTATCAGGAGAACGGTGATCAGAGCCAGTACGTATTCCCTTGCGGCACGGCGCAGCCCGCCGGAGCGTCCATTTTTTTACAGCAACTGCAGGAGCCTGCACTGCGGGCGACTCGATCTCTGACGACACCACTTATGTCTCCCACCTCGAAGACGGTCCCCACGTTAGCGCGGAAACATCGTGCAGCTATGCGGTATTCATTCATTCACCTGCGAACAATCAACTCCAGAGTCGGTTGGACAGGGTGAGTCTTCCCGGTGCGATTCGTCCGATTCACTTTCGAGCGAATGTCGATTCGGCACTGCAGGACGGATAACAGATCAAATACCCGATCCACCGGTTTGCGATTGTTCTCTTCGTCCAGCGACCATGGAAAAGGTACCGGATCTATTTTTTCGGTTGCCCAGGACGAGGGCCGGACACAGAATTAAGGGACAGTGACTCCAACTCTTAATAGTTAGGGTCACTGTCCCCGAACCCATTCGCCTTTCACTTCAGTTTTCGCCGGCTGTCCCGTCGACCCAGGCTCTCTGCCAGGAATGCCGATACCAGAGCATTCATGCTGACGCCTTCCTGTTTGGCGCGGGCAGACAAGCGCGCGTGCAGGCTCCGCGGAACACGAGCAACGAACTTGCCGCTGGCGGGTTCACCCGGTGCCGGTATGGCCCGACCGGCGGAACGCACGGCCTTTATCCAATCGGCGACCGCCTCCTCGCCATTGGCTATGGCCGCCTCCGGGGTTTCGCCATCCGACATGCAGCCGGGGAGATCGGGAAAGGTAATCAGCCATCCGCCGCCTTCGTCGTCGGCGAGCGGACGCATTTCGAAAGGGTAGGCTGGAACTTTATTCATTTGGCATTACCGATGTCGTCGATCAGGGCAAGAAATTGCACGACATAAACCGGCTTGATGGGACGATTGAACGGGATCGAAACCGCGATTTCCGAATCCGCATGCAGAAAGATGAAATGACTGCCTCCGGTCCTTCGAACTTCTACACCGTAACGACGCGCTACCGTCTCCAGCGATTCCATGCGCCAATCCCTGGGATTGCTGCGCATGCGCTCAACCAGCTTGTCGGCCTTGGTCATCGAGATGATACTGTCCGTAGTATCGATCAGCAAGCCGGTTTCAAGACGCCGGCGTTTGCTCTTCATCGGAGAACCCAGTGTTGCCGGGCATCTGAAATGAAGCGAACGCCCTTTGTGCCCAAAAGCGACGGATTCACGAGTACGGAGACAGTGACCTTAATTCCGCTGCGGGAGTCAGGGGCACTGTCCCCGATCTAAATCTCCGCCAGCCGCTGGACGGTATCGGGATAGCGCTTGACCAGGTGGATCAGAAGCGCGGCCTGTGCATTCGGCCTGGCGCGCCCTTGTTCCCAGTTCTCGAGTGTACGAACGTTGGTTCGCAGATACGCTGCAAATAATGAGCGGGAGATCTTCAGGCTCTTGCGCAGGCGAATCAGTTCTTTCGGCGTGACAATTGGCGCGGGCCGATATTCGAACGCGTGCGTACGCAGCGTTCGCTTGCCTTGCCGTGCATCGGCAAGCGCGGATATGCCTTCGCTCAGTTCCGCGAAAAGATCACGTTTTGCAGCACGACTCTTTTTCTTACTGGCAGTGGCCTTCATCGTTTCCTCCTCGCGGCAAGCTCAGTCTTGATCATTCCCTTGAGCGTTCTTCTTTGCTGCGGTGTCAGGTCCGTCAATTCATCCTTGTCGAATAGCGTGAAGAGCCAGAACTGATACCCGGGGTTCCACCAGTAGTAAATCACCCTCAGGCCGCCACGCTTTCCTTTCCCGCGGTTTGGATCAGCAAAGCGCAGCTTGCGTAGTCCGCCGGTGTCCGGAATCACGGCACCAGCTTCAGGCTGATCCATCAAGAGCGATTGAAGACTCCGGAATGCATCGTCACTCAGATAGCGAGCCCGGTGCCGCGCAAACGCAGGCAGCTCCACAAAAAGTGCTTTCAAGGTATTGTACGCAAGTAACGTATATACGCAAGTAGCGTATAAAAGCGGGGGTGCATGATGCCGCCAAGTGTTATTCGTCACTTGAGATGGCGCGACAGTCTATTGTGCCCAAAAACAACAGATTCATTAGTTTGGGGACATTCCTGATTTAACGTACTAATACGCTAAAACAGGAATGTCCCCATCTAACCGGCGCCGGACAACTCCTCGCGTAGCACCCGCCGCAGCACCGCTTCAAACGACTCGTTCTCGCCATTCATGTATTCGCGAAGCGCGTGATTCATCAGCGTCTGGTAATTGCCGCCGCCCGCTTTGTGCACCTGCGTCTTGAACCATTCGACAACGTCGTCGTCGATACGAATCGTGATGCGCGTCTTGCCCGATGGAACGGGAATCACCGCGCCTTGCCGGCCCTTTGAAAAATCGTATTCGTCTCGCATGTCAATTTATTCCCGAAATCTCCAGGCATAACGGCGGCGCTCGCCGGCCGAAGCCGGGTCGCAGCAGATTGGCCTCGGCTTTGGTCGCGTCCCAGCTGAAATGCATAGTATTCTATGTATGCACAGATGTACACCAGCCAAAGATCTCGCTGCGATGCTGGGGTCCCAGGGAAGGTAGGGGGTCCGGGAGGATGGGGAGGACTTTCATGCTTGAGGAACTGTCGCCTGGCGCCGTGTTGGCCGCAGCATGAAAAATTCGGTGATGTGCGTGGAAACCCCGCTTAGTCGCTTAGTCGATTGGGCATTGGCCACAGCCGCGGGCATCAATTCTTGCCGCAACTGTAGGAGCCTGAACCGCAGGCGACGCAGATCTTCGAGCCGGCCACTCAATGCCGCAGAGCGTGCAGTCCCCCCGACCGATCGCCTCTGACGCCCGAATCCTCTCGACATAAGGTCATGCGCGACGGGCTGCGGCCAATTCCCAGGTCCAAAAAATATCATTAAAAACCGCAACTTAACATGGACATTGTGCGGAAGTGACAGACGGCCTTGCTTAGTGTCCCCCCAACACTATACTTCACGTCAGTTTTACACGAACTTGACCCATGCCCTTTACCTACCAATACCCCCATCCCGCCGTCACCGTCGACGCCTGCCTGTTCACGATCCTCGATGAACAGCTGAAGATCCTGTTGATTCGCCGAGCCCTGGAACCCTTCAAAGGCGACTGGGCGCTGCCGGGTGGCTTCATCCGTATGGACGAAAACCTCGAAGCCGCCGTGCAACGCGAGCTCGAGGAAGAGACCGGTGCAACGGGTTTTTACTTCGAACAACTGGAGACCTTCGGCCAGGTCGATCGCGATCCCCGCGAGCGGGTCATCAGCGTCGCGTACTTCGCCCTGGCGCCGGCCGATCACGTCGTGCTGAAAGCCGACACCGACGCAAGCGATGCCGCCTGGCATCCGGTAGACGAACTGCCCGATCTCGCTTTC
>JAOUGX010000057.1 GCA_029865385.1 Gammaproteobacteria bacterium | reverse complement strand
GCCGATTGTGGCTGTCGCCGACTTTTACGGGCAGGGTGCCATTTACCTGGCATCGCGTGCCGACGAAGTGTACATGCATCCGGAGGGCGCCGTGCTCCTCAGCGGGTTCGGTTCATACCGCACGTATTACAGGGCGGCCATCGAGAAGCTGAAGATCGACTGGAATATCTTTCGCGTAGGAACTCACAAGTCGGCAGTTGAACCGTATATGCGGGACGACATGTCCGAAGAGGATCGTTCAGCGACCGTAAGGCTGGTCGATCAGCTTTGGGAGAGATTCCAGGCAGACATCGTGCGCTCCCGGGAACTGGAACCCGGCTCACTGGACGAGAGGCTGAGAAATTTCGTGCCCGAGCTCCGGGCGCTCGATGGTGATCTTGCCGAGCTGGCGCTGGAAAGCGGACTGGTGGACGGACTGATGTCACGGGCTGAATTCAATGAGCACATTATGGAATGGGCTGGCACGGATCCGGACGACGAAGGGACTTACCATGCGACTCACCTGGACGATTACGTATCGGCCATGCGGCTGACGAAATCCGGACCTGCTGCCGACGCGAATATTGCGATCGTCGTTGCCGCTGGTGAGATCTTGAACGGAACCCAGTCGCCGGGAACCATTGGCGGAGATTCAACGGCCGACTTGTTGCGCCAAGCGCGCTTGGACGAGTCCGTCAAAGCCGTTGTGCTGCGAGTCGACAGCCCCGGCGGCAGTGCTTTTGCTTCAGAGATCATTCTCGACGAGATTGAACGGCTGCAAACCGCAAATAAGCCGGTTGTGGCGTCCATGAGCAGTGTGGCAGCGTCCGGTGGGTACTGGATTTCGATGGCAGCCGACAGGATTTATGCCAGTGAAGTTACAATTACCGGCTCGATTGGAATATTCGGCATGTTGCCGACGTTTCAACGATCACTCAGGGAAATCGGAATCAATACGGATGGCACCGGTACCAGTGACTGGTCGGGCCAGTTCCGCGTGGACAGAGCGATGTCCGATGACGCAAAGGCCGTGTTTCAGATGGTTATCGACAAGGGTTACGACGACTTCATCAGCAAGGTGGCAAGTTACCGCGGCATGGAGAAGGAGACCATCGATGGCATTGCACAAGGTCAGGTCTGGACCGGCAGCGATGCACTTGAGAACGGGCTGATAGACGGCATCGGTGGCCTTGATGACGCAGTTGCCGCTGCGGCGGAGCTCGCCGAATTGGCAGAGGGTGAATACGGCAGGAAGTATATTCGAAAAGAGCTGACGCCCACCGAGCAACTTGCCCTCGACTTGTTCGCTGGCGCGGCGCGCCTGGGCATTGACGCCGGACGATTCGTCGACAGGCAATCGACACTACAGCGGCTGGCCCGTGTCGTCGAAACCGCACTGGATCCGCTGCTGACATTCAATGATCCGAAGGGTATGTACTCACATTGCTTTTGTACGATCGAGTGATCGACAGAGCAAACTTCGGGCCCGGCGGTTTCCGATCGAAGGCTTAAGCCCAGTTCAGGATGATTTTTCCGGACTGGCCCGATTCCATCAGATCGAATGCGTCCTGGAAGTCATCGATGGGAAAGCGATGCGTAATGACCGGCTCGATGTTAAGCCCGCTCTGCAGCATGCTCGACATCTTGTACCAGGTTTCGAACATTTCCCGGCCATAAATTCCTTTCAAAATCAAACCCTTGAATATGACCTGAGTCCAGTCGATGGCAGTCTGTTCGGGTGGAATACCGAGCAGTGCCACCTTGCCGCCATGGTGCATGGTACGCAGCAGATCGCGAAACGCGGACGGGTTTCCCGACATTTCCATGCCAACGTCGAAGCCTTCTTCCATGCCAAGTTCGCGCATGGTGTCGTCGAGCGATCCCGATTTCACATTCAGCGCTACTGACGCGCCCATCTTGCGCGCGAGTTCGAGGCGGTATTCGTTGACGTCGGTTATCACGACGTGCCTCGCGCCGGCATAGCGCGCAATTGCAACAGCCATGATGCCGATAGGGCCGGCACCGGTGATAAGTACGTCCTCGCCCACGAGGTCGAAGGAAAGTGCCGTGTGCGTGGCGTTACCCAGCGGATCCAGAATGGATGCCATGTCGCTGGTAATGGCTTTCGGAAGCTTGAAAACATTAAAGGCCGGCACGGAAATATAGTCGGCAAATGCGCCCTGGCGGTTGACGCCGACACCGGCGGTATTAATACAGAGGTGGCGGCGCCCGGCGCGACAATTCCGGCAAACGCCGCAGGTTATATGTCCTTCGGCCGAAACCCGGTCGCCGACGGCAAAACCATTGACTTCGCTACCGAACTCGACAACTTCGCCGGAAAATTCGTGACCGACAGCCAGCGGCACCGGAATCGTCTTGCGCGCCCAGTCATCCCATTGGTAGATGTGAATGTCGGTGCCGCAGATCGCCGTACGTTGAACTTTGATCAACACGTCGTTATGACCGGGTTCCGGCTTGCGAATGTCCTGCAGCCAGATTCCGCGTTCCGCTTTCGCTTTTACCAATGCGCGCATTAAGTTCTTTTCCTAGTTAATGACGCCGAGTTCGCGGCCGACGGCGGCGAAAGCGGCGATAGCCTTGTCCAGATGTTGTCTGTCCAGTCCGGCGGACATTTGGGTACGGATCCGCGCCTGTCCCTTGGGGACGACAGGGAAGGAGAATCCGATCACGTAGATGCCGTGCTGCAGCAACTTGTCCGCCATCGTTGTTGCGAGCTTAGCGTCGCCCAGCATGATCGGTATGATGGGGTGTTCACCGAGTTTCAAGTCGAAGCCGAGTTCTGTCATCCCCTTGCGGAAGTAAGCTGCGTTGTCGTGCAATTTTTGCCGCAGCCCGCTGTCACTCTGCAACAGCTCCAGTACTGCAATCGACGCGGACGCAATGACCGGGGCGACGGAATTCGAAAACAGATAGGGTCTTGATCGCTGGCGTAGCCATCCGACAATCTCCTTCCTTCCGGAAATGTAGCCACCGGATGCACCGCCCAGGGCCTTGCCCAGCGTGCCGCTCAGGATATCGATGCGGCCCATGACGTCGCGATACTCGTGTGTACCGCGGCCGGTTTTGCCGAGAAAGCCGGTGGCGTGGCAGTCGTCGATCATCGTCAGAGCATCGTAACGTTCGGCAAGATCGCAGATATCCCGCAAGTTCGCGATCGTCCCGTCCATGGAAAATACGCCGTCCGAAACGATCAGCCTGTAACGTGCGTCGGCCGAGGCTTTCAGCTGGACTTCCAGATCGTTCATGTCGTCATTTGCGTATCGAAAGCGCCTGGCTTTGCACAGGCGTATGCCGTCAATGATGCTGGCATGATTGAATGCATCGCTTATAACCGCATCCTGCTCCTCAAGAACGGTTTCGAACAGGCCGCCATTGGCATCGAAGCACGACGGGTACAAAATCGTGTCCTCCGTTCCGAGGAATTCGCTGATGCGCGATTCAAGTTCCTTGTGAACTGTCTGCGTACCGCAGATAAATCGCACTGACGCCATTCCGTAACCGAACTGATCCAGTGCGCTGTGCGCGGCAGCGACTATTTTCGGATGATTGGCGAGGCCGAGGTAGTTGTTTGCGCAGAGGTTGATCACCTTCGCCGTAGCGCCATTGCTACTGACGCTTATGGACGCCTGTTGCGGGCCGGCGATTATGCGCTCCTGCTTGTACAGGCCTTGCTCCCTGAGCGATTCGGTCTGCTCCGCAAGCGATCGAAGAATGGCTGCCGGCACGATGTTGCCCTCCCGTTGCAAAGGCCGCAGAGTATATCAGCAGCGGTTTTCAACAATAGGCGTTTGAAACGATGACAGAGCCAGCCGGACGGGGTCTGCGAATCGATCGCTGGCTGTGGTACGCGCGCTTTTTCAAGAGCCGCAACCTGGCCACGGCGGCGGTCAATGGCGGCCACGTAAAAATCAACGACGAGCGTGCCAAGCCTGGCAACAGGGTTACTCCCGGTGATCATGTTCACCTGGTGCGGGACCAACTCGAGTACGAGCTGGTGGTCAGCAAACTTCCGCTGCGGCGTGGTCCTGCTGCCGAGGCACGCGAATGCTATTCGGAGAGCGACGAATCGCGTAATGCAAGAGAAGCCCGCATTGACAGTCTCCGCCAGGATCGTCGCCTGATGCCGCGTACAGAAGGCCGGCCCGACAAGCACACGCGACGAAAAGTCAGGCAGTTCAACCGAAAGCAGGCCGATGACTGACGGCCGGGCTGGGTTTCACCTATAATCGCCGACCCTTGGCCGACCGCAGACGAAGGCTCCGATCAATGCGATTTTCAGATCAACAATCGGTCTCACTCACGCCCCTCGGTTCCGTCAGCGACAGGTACCTGCACGACGAGCAATCGCTGGTCGTCGAACTTGCCAAGGCATCGGACGCGGGCCATGCGGTTCGCGAGCGCATTCAGAAGACCGCGGCAAGTCTGGTCAGGGCGGTTCGGAGACATGCTGCGAACGAGGGCGGGCTCGACGCGTTCCTGCAGCAATACGATTTGTCGTCGGAAGAGGGCGTGCTTCTGATGTGTATCGCCGAAGCATTGCTCCGAATTCCGGACGCAGACACCGCGGACCGACTCATCGCAGACAAAATCACGTCTGCCAGCTGGAAAGATCACCTGGGAGAAAGTGATTCGCTGTTTGTCAATGCGTCTACCTGGGGCTTGATGCTGACCGGACAGCTATTGCAGCTGGATAACAGCGCGCGTGGCAACCCGTCCAAATACCTCGGCAAGATCGCCAGCCGCGCCGGCGAGCCGGTCGTTAGAACCGCAATGCGGCAGGCGATGCGGATCATGGGACACCAGTTCGTCATGGGCCGCAGGATTGAAGAGGCACTCGAGCGATCCCGCAAGAAAGTCAATCGCAAGTTCCGCTATTCGTTCGATATGCTAGGCGAGTCGGCGCTTACGTCTGAAGATGCCGCGCGATACTATCAATCGTATTCCGCCGCCATTCGCAGTATCGGAAATTCGGTCGGGGAGGGAACCGACATCTTTTCGGCGCCGAGCATCTCGGTGAAACTGTCTGCGTTGCACCCGCGATACAGCTATTCCCAGCATCGCCGCGCAAGCGGCGAACTCGTCCCGATTCTTGCCGATTTAACGTGTCAGGCGAGAGATGCGGGAATCGCGCTCACCATGGACGCGGAGGAGGCCGATCGGCTGGAGCTGTCACTCGAAATATTCGAGCAAGTTTTTCGTGACAAGCGGCTTGCGGATTACCATGGGTTCGGGCTTGCGGTGCAGGCTTATCAACGCCGCGCAACGGACGTGATTCGATTCCTGGTCGATGTTGCCAGCTCAATGGGCCGACGCATTCCGGTACGCCTGGTCAAGGGAGCTTACTGGGATACCGAAATAAAGCGCGGTCAGGAGCAGGGCATCGCAAGTTACCCGGTATTTACCCGCAAAGCGCACACCGATGTGTCTTATCTTGCCTGTGCACGGCAGATGTTTGCCGCGGGCACGGCGCTCTACCCGCAGTTCGCAACCCACAACGCGCATACGCTCGCGAGCGTCATGCAGTTCGGCGGGTCACGGGAAGACTATGAGTTTCAGCGCCTGCACGGTATGGGTGAAGAGCTTTACGATGAAGTGACCGATCCGAAGAAGTTCGGCCGTCCGTGTCGCGTCTACGCACCGGTCGGCAGTCACGAGGACCTGTTGCCGTACCTGGTTCGCCGGCTGCTGGAAAACGGCGCGAACACTTCCTTCGTCAACCGTATCCTCGATCCCGCGGTCAATGTGCGGGACATCGTTGCAGATCCGATAGCGGTGACGCGCGAAACGGGCGGCAGGCCGCACGCTGCGATTCCACAACCTGCGGACCTGTTTCAGCCGCAGCGACCGAATTCGAGAGGAACCAATCTGGCCGATCGCCGCAGTCTTGCGGCGGTACTTGCAGCTATGGACCAGGCGGATCTTTCGCATCGCGTCGCAACGCCGCTGATTGCCGGCAAGTCGCTGGGAGGCAGGGAGCGCGCGTCGGTAAGTCCCGCGGACATCAAGCAGCAAGTCGGTGTATGCAAAGAGGCAGATGCAGCCGCTGTCGACAAAGCCGTGACCATTGCGCTCGCGGCACAGGGTGACTGGGACCTGTTGCATGCCCGGAATCGCGCCGACATTTTGCGAAAAGCCGCCGACCTGTTCGAACAAAATGCGCAGGAGTTGCTCGCGCTGTGCGTTCGAGAAGCGGGGAAAACATTGCCCGATGCTCTGTCGGAATTGCGAGAGGCTGTTGATTTTATTAGATTTTATGCGGCGGAAGCGGAAAGGCTTTTCGGCGATCCTGTTGTACTTCCGGGGCCGACAGGCGAGCGCAATACGCTGGGCATGCGGGGCCGCGGCGTTTTCGTTTGCATCAGCCCGTGGAATTTTCCTCTCGCGATCTTTACCGGCCAGGTTGTCGCGGCGCTGGCAGCCGGAAATGCGGTGTTGGCCAAGCCGGCAGAACAGACGCCGCTCGTTGCGCACCGTGCAGTTCAGCTGTTACTCGAGGCCGGCGTGCCGGCAGAAGTCCTTGCGTTCTTGCCGGGTGACGGATTGAGCGTTGGCGCAGCCGCTGTCGCCGATCCTCGAATTGCCGGCGTTGCATTCACCGGATCTACGGAAACGGCACGTTCGATCAATCGCAGCCTCGCAATGAAAGACGGACCGATAGCCACGCTCATTGCCGAAACCGGCGGCTTGAATGCGATGTTTGTCGATAGCTCCGCATTGCCCGAGCAGGTTGTGCTGGATTCGGTGTACTCGGCATTCAACAGTGCAGGCCAACGCTGCTCGGCATTGCGCCTGCTGTGCGTTCAGGAGGATATAGCACCCCGAGTCGTCGAACTGCTTGCAGGCTACATGAAGGAGCTGGTCATCGGCGATCCGGCTGACCTGTCAACGGATGTCGGTCCGGTCATCGATGCGGACGCACGAAAAAAACTGGCTGCCCACGTCAGGGATTTTTCGCGGCACAGCAAGATCATCTACCAATGTACATTGCCGTCGTCTGCGGCGGCAGGAACGTTCTTTGCGCCGGTCGCGATGGAAGTCGACGACATTGCCAGGCTTACCGATGAGATATTCGGACCGGTGCTGCACGTTTTTCGCTATCGCAGGAAGAAGTTTGATCAGACGGTAGCGGCGGTGAATGCCAGCGGTTACGGGCTGACCATGGGGCTGCACAGCAGGATCAATCGCCGCGCCAGCGCGCTGACTTCCGTTTCCGCGGCCGGCAACATCTACATCAACAGGAACATGATCGGAGCCGTTGTCGGCGTGCAGCCCTTCGGCGGACGCGGCCTTTCCGGTACCGGTCCGAAAGCCGGCGGACCGCATTACCTGGCGCGCTTCGGCACGGAATATACGGTCAGCAATAACATCTCCGCGGTAGGCGGTAACGCAAGCTTGCTGTCGTTGAACGAAAACTGAGCGCACCGATTCATTCGGCGTTCTTGGGGAAGTCGTACCGGTAGAGCTCGATACTTCTTGCCGCGCGAAGATTCCAGTCATCCGCATCGAGCGAGACGCAGAAAAAACCGCAGGTAGGAATGTTGTCTGTGATGCCGGGAACAAGAAAATCGGCCAGTTCGGTCAAGCCCGGATTGTGGCCGACGATGACAATGCTGTTGAAGCCGTTGTCTTGCTCGCTGATCACATCGATCAGTGATTGTCGGCTGGCCAGATAAAGTCCGGCGTCACGTTGCAGGAACTCTGCGGGGTAACCGATCTCGCGCGCGAGGATTCTTGCTGTCGACAATGCGCGTGTAGCCGTGCTGCTGAGTATCAGGGAAGGTCGAATACCTGCATCCGTCAGTCGCCTTGCCATTAGCGGCGTGTCGCGCTCACCGCGCTCATTCAACGGTCTGTCGTGATCCGCCAGTCCCGGTCGGGTCCAGCTTGATTTTGCGTGCCGCAGCAGTGTCAGTGTTTTCAAGACTCAATCCCGCCGAACCGCTACATCATACCGGTCTGCAATCGCGCTTCGTCGGACATCATGCTTTGGTTCCATGGCGGATCAAACACGAGTTCGACCCGTACGTCCGATACGGTCGGGATGACGGCGATCTTCTCCTGCGCATCCTGCACAAGAACGTCGCCCATGCCGCAGCCTGGCGCGGTCAGCGTCATGTCCACGTCAACCGAACGCAGTCCATCCGGGCGGGTCGTGATCTCGCAGCGATATACGAGCCCCAGGTCGACGATGTTGATCGGAATTTCCGGGTCGTAGCAGGTGCGCAGCTGCTGCCAGATGACATTCTCGATATCCGCATCCGTTGCATTGTCGGGGACGGCGGGAGGCGGTACGGGCTCCTTGCCGATTGCATCCGCATCGGCGCCGGCTATGCGAAACAGATTGCCCTCTACGTAGACCGTAAAGCTGCCTCCCAGCGACTGCGTGATGAATCCGCTCGTACCTTTGCGAAGTGTCAACGTTTCGCCCGCAGGAATGATCACGGCAGTGACGTCACGTGAGATCGTAATGGGTTCATTGCTGTGGCCGAACATCGATTCCTTACTCTGTCGAAGCCGGCACTTTATCCTGCCGGATAGCTGAATTCATGGCATGCCAGGCAAGCGTGGCGCATTTGATTCGTGACGGGAATTCACGAACTCCCTCGAGTGCCCGCAGTTTTCCCAGTTCGACATTGGTCTGCTTGCCGGTCAGCCTGTGAATCAACGCCCCGGCAAATGACTGGGCCTCCGTCGGGCGCATGCCGATTATCGTGTCGGTCAGTAGCGACGCCGAAGCGACCGAGATTGCGCATCCAGAACCTTCGAAGGCCGCGTCCTGAATCCGGTCGTCATCGCCGATCCTGAGATACAGCTTCAATTTGTCGCCGCACAGCGGGTTGAGGCCGTCGGCGGAATGCGTGACTTCCGGTAACTTGCCGAAATGACGCGGGCTGCGCGCATGATCGAGAATCAGCTCGCGATACAGTTCGCGCAGTTCATCTGTGGACATTTTGTACATCAGCCGAAAATCTCTTTCGCCTTCGTCAGAGAAGAAACCAGTCGATCAATGTCGTCCCGATTGTTGTACAGAGCCAACGACGCGCGAGCCGTTCCCGGCACGCCGAAGAATTCCATTACCGGCATTGCGCAGTGGTGACCGGTTCGGATCGCCACGCCCTGATGATCCAGGATGGTACCGAGATCGTGCGGGTGAATATCGTCGAGCAGGAAGGACTGTACACTTGCTTTGGTTTTCGCCGTGCCAATGAGGCGGATTCCCGGTATTTCAGACAGACGCTGCGTCATGTAGGTCAGCAGATCTGCCTCGTGCGCCGCTATTCGATCCATGCCAATAGACTTCATGTAGTTGATGGCAGCGCCGAGACCGACAGCACCGGAAATATTCGGCGTGCCGGCCTCGAATTTATAAGGCAGTTCGTTATAGGTCGTGCCGTCGAAACGAACCTCGAGAATCATGTCGCCGCCGCCCTTGTAGGGAGGCATCCGTTCCAGGTGCTCTGACCTGGCGTAGAGAATACCGATGCCCGTCGGTCCGAACATCTTGTGCCCGGAAAAGGCGTAAAAATCGCAATCCAGCGATTTTACATCGACGTCCATGTGCGGCACGGCCTGGGCTCCGTCGACGAGAACCGGCACACCGTGCTCATGCGCTCTGCTGATCATGTGTTCCAGCGGCAAAACAGTACCCAGCGCATTCGAGACATGTGCCATTGCCAGCATGCTGACACCACCGGCAATCTGCTTGTCAAAAATGGCGAGATCGAGACTGCCGGTTTCGTCGATAGGTGTAACCAGGAGTTTCGCACCGGTTTGATCGCATAGCAGTTGCCACGGGACGATGTTCGAGTGGTGCTCGAGGTGCGTCAGCAGGATCGTGTCGCCTCGCGCAAGCATTGGCCGGCAGAAACTTTGTGCGACAAGATTGATCGACTCGGTTGTTCCGCTCGTAAAAATTACTTCGCTGCGATTGCCGGCCCCGATGAAGGCGGCAATAACATCACGCGCCCCTTCATAGGCTTCAGTTGCACGGTGACTCAGCGTGTGTACACCGCGATGAACGTTGGCGTGACTGTTGCGGTGATAATTCGCGACCGCATCGATTACGCTGTTCGGCTGCTGAGATGATGCTGCGCTATCAAGAAATACCAGGGGTGAGCCGTTGATCTGCAGTGACAACGCCGGGAAATCCCTGCGACAAGCCGCGAGATCCGCCTGCATGCTGGGAGGTTTGCTCAGTACCTGGTTCATTTCATCACGTCGATCAGTGAGTCGAGCCGGCGGTCGACCCGGGCCGTTACGTAATCTGCGGCGACTGCAACAGGAAGCTTGTCGAGCACGCTGGCCGCAAATGCGCGCGTCAGCATCTGCGATGCGGTGTCTTCATCTATCCCGCGCGACTTGAGGTAAAACAGGGCCGATTTGTCGAGTTGACCAACCGTAGCGCCATGGGCGCATTTCACGTCATCCGCATAGATTTCAAGTTCCGGCTTTGTGTCGATTTCGGATTTATCCGACAGCAGCAGATTGTGGTTCGACTGCCTTGCATCCGTCCCGTCAGCACCCTTGTGCACGATTGCCTTGCTGTTGAACACGCATCGAGCACGGCCGTTCAGGATGCCGCGAAATTCGGCCTGGCTTCGCGCCGGCCCGACTCTGTGATCCACACGAAGGTGATTGTCGATATGCTGCGCGCCGCCGGCCAGATACAGTCCGGTTGCGGTGATTTCCACGCCGGGCGCGAGAATGTCGGCGACGACATCGTTCCTGGCCAGTGCAGCACCAAGATCCAGACTCGTGTAATTCAGGGTCGAGTCCGCATCAAGACTCGCGATGAGTTTGCCGGCCAGGATTTGCGCATCACCGCATTCCTGAATTCGCAAGTAGTTCAGGGTTGCGCCCTTCGCCAGGCGGACTTCGATGACGACATTGGCAAATGCGTCGAGGGCCGATAGCGACAGGTGGCTCTCGATGACATCCATGCTGGCATTGCTTTCCAGCTCGATCACGATGCGCGTCGCGGATACTTTGTCGCCATTCGTCGCGTCGCTGGCAAGTAGCAGGCCGATCGGTGTGCGAACGGCCAGCCCGCTCGGCACCCGGACGGAAATCGCGTCTTGCAGCAATGACGCATTGAGGTTCGCCAGACCGTCACCGGCAAACAGCTGTGCAGCACAGGATTCGCTGGTGATCGTGTCGACAGACACTCCTGTCCTGTCGCCGTCGATCCGAATGTGTTCCGCGGGGCGGCCATTGACGAAGCGCAGCCAGTTCGCCTCGATCGCTGTTTCGATGGGTAGCGCCGGGAGTTTTTGTATCGGCTTTAATGTCGAGTCGTAGTTCCCATTCCTGCTGACCAGCCATTCGTTGCTCAGGCGGATAGCTGGCTCGAGATTCGTATAACGCCAGTCTTCCTGAGACGTGTTCGGCAAGCCGGCCTTGACGAATTGCTCGAGCGCGTTGGCACGAAACGCGCGCAAACCGTTATCCGGCAATCTGTCGACCGCCGCCGTGAGCAGGTCCAGTCGGATGGCATGGTGCTTCATCCGTTGGCAGCCTCTCGGATCCAGTCGTAACCACGTTCTTCGAGTTCCAGCGCGAGCGATTTGTCACCGGAACGCGCGATGCGGCCCTGCGACAGCACGTGCACGAAGTCCGGCTCTATGTAGTCCAGCAGGCGCTGGTAGTGGGTGACGAGCACAATGGCGCGATCGGCGTGACGCAGCGAATTGACACCCTTGGCAACGGCCTTGAGCGCATCGATATCGAGTCCGGAGTCCGTCTCGTCAAGGATGGCCAGGCGCGGTTCCAGCATCGCCATTTGCAATACTTCATTGCGCTTTTTTTCGCCGCCAGAAAATCCTTCGTTGACACCGCGATTGAGAAAGCCCTGATCCATGTCGAGCATGGCCATTTTCTCGCGCGCCAGCTTCAGAAATTCGAAAGCATCAATCTCTGGCTCACCGTTATGCCGGCGTTTGGCGTTCACAGCCGCTTTCAGCAGGTACGCATTGTTGACCCCCGGTATCTCCACCGGATACTGGAAGCCGAGAAAGATTCCCTCTCGGGCACGTTCTTCTGCGGCAAGACCCAGCAGGTCTTTGCCCATATATTTCATGCTGCCGCCGGTAATTTCGTAGTTTTCATTGCCGGCAATAACCTGGGCCAGCGTACTCTTGCCGGAGCCATTCGGGCCCATTATGGCGTGCACCTCGCCGCTGTTGACCGTCAGCGAGAGTCCGTTGAGTATGCTGATATCGCCGATCTTCGATCGCAGATCTTTTATTTCAAGCATTTTCGTCATAATCAATCCAGTTATCCCACCGCGCCTTCGAGGCTTACGTTCAACAGGTTTTGTGCCTCGACGGCAAACTCCATGGGCAGTTCTCGAAATACTTCCTTGCAGAATCCGTTCACGATCATATTGACCGCATCTTCTTCCGATATGCCGCGCTGTCGACAGTAGAACAGCTGATTTTCGGAAATTTTCGAGGTGGTGGCTTCGTGTTCAATTTTCGCCGTGGGATTGCGAATTTCCATGTAAGGAAAAGTGTGTGCGCCGCAGTTCTTGCCGATCAGCAGCGAGTCGCACTGGGTATGGTTTCGCGCATTGGCAGCCTGTGGCATGACGCGCACCAGACCGCGATAGGCATTCTGCGCACGGCCAGCGGAGATGCCTTTTGAGACGATGGTGCTGCGCGAGTTCCGGCCGATGTGAATCATCTTCGTGCCGGTATCCGCCTGCTGCATATTGTTGGCGACCGCCACGGAGTAGAATTCACCAACGGAGTTCTCACCACGCAGGATGCAGCTCGGGTATTTCCAGGTGATTGCGGAGCCGGTTTCGACTTGCGTCCAGGAGATCTTCGAGTTCGCGCCGCGGCAGTCACCGCGCTTGGTCACGAAGTTGTAGATACCGCCTTTGCCATTTTCGTCGCCCGGATACCAGTTCTGCACGGTCGAATACTTGATCCGGGCATCCTTGAGTGCCACGAGTTCGACTACCGCCGCGTGCAGCTGGTTCTCATCGCGCATCGGTGCGGTACAGCCTTCGAGGTAGCTCACGTGGCTGCCTTCATCGGCGATGATGAGCGTTCTTTCGAATTGCCCGGTGTTTGCTGCATTGATCCGGAAGTACGTCGACAATTCCATCGGGCAGCGCACGCCCTTCGGAATATAAACAAACGATCCCTCACTGAAGACAGCTGAATTCAGTGTCGCGAAGAAATTGTCGCGGTAAGGAACCACAGAGCCGAGATATTTCTGCACCAGTTCCGGATGATCGTGCACGGCTTCGGAAAAAGGACAGAAGATCACACCTGCTTCCTTGAGTTTCGCCTTGAATGTCGTTGCCACGGAAACACTGTCGAATACCGCATCGACGGCGACGCCGGCGAGTCGCGCGCGCTCGTGCAGCGGAATGCCGAGTTTCTCGTAAGTCTCCAGCAACTTGGGGTCGATTTCGTCGAGGCTCTTCGGTCGATCCGCGTCTGACTTCGGCGCAGAAAAGTAGGAAA
Source organism: Gammaproteobacteria bacterium (assembly GCA_029865385.1). Classification (GTDB taxonomy): domain Bacteria; phylum Pseudomonadota; class Gammaproteobacteria; order Steroidobacterales; family Woeseiaceae; genus JAKEGN01. The sequence goes on along the minus strand of JAOUGX010000057.1, from coordinate 8,058 downwards.
TACCCTGGTAATCGATTGGCGGGTAGTGGACATGCGCCCATTCCGGTTCACGCATGGTCAGCCAGTGGCGGTAGGCCTTCAGACGCCACGCCAGCATGAACTCGGGCTCCGATTTCTTCGCTGAGAGCGCACGGATGACGTCTTCGTTCAAACCCGGCGGCAGGCTGTCCGACTCGATGTCGGTAATGAAGCCGTGCTGGTAACGGCGATTGACCAGGCTTTCTATATCGGACGGTTTGGTGGACATGAAGAAACCTAAACCTTCTTGTGTGCGACAGGCTTTTCAACGGCAATAGGCATGCCGGCAAACTGGAATCTCGGTACCGGGCTGTTGCTGCGCAACAGGTCCTCCAGACTTATGTCATCCAGCGCGTTGCGGATGGCGACGTTGATTCGCTGCCATGCACTACCCACGCAACAAAAAGCCTCGTAGTCGCAGTGACTGTCGCTCGCGCTGCACTCCGTGATCGAAACAGGCCCATCGAGCGCATCGATGACGTTGGCAGCACTGATGCGAGCCGCGTCGCGAGCGAGCCTGTAGCCGCCTCGGGATCCCCGGGTTGACGTTACAAGCCCGGCTTTAGCTAAAGATTTCAATAACTTGCTTACTGTAGCCAGGCCGAGACCAGTGGCCGACGCAAGCTCCGCAGCGCTGGCAACGCGAGGCCGCCCGTCGGCCAGGTGCGCCAAAACAACGGTACCGTAGTCGGTTAGTTTGCTGATTCGAAGCACGGGATTTCTCCGCGGCGATTAAAGGGGACTATTTTAGTCCTATTTGAAGTTCAAGGCCAGCGTCGAACCGGCTGCGGCCGGCTGACCGGCTGGCGAATTTTGCTATGCTACGCCGTCCCCACAGACCACAATCAACAGGAACTGGCCACCGGGTCGGACCGGCAGGGCAGCGCCACAGACGCAAGACAACCGGAGATAGCTGGATGAACGTGAAAGAACTCAATGCTGTTGCCAAGGCGATGACTGGCAAGGGAAAAGGGATACTGGCCGCCGACGAGAGCAGTCCGACGATCAAGAAGCGCTTCGATACCATTGGCACCGAATCGACCGAAGAGAACCGCCGCCGCTATCGCGAAATGCTCTTTACCGCCAAAGGTGCCGAGGCTTACATCGGTGGCGTCATCCTGTTCGACGAGACCATCCGTCAGAGCACGTCGGATGGCGTGCCGTTTCCGAAATACCTTAACGACCTCGGCATGATTGCCGGAATCAAGGTCGATACTGGCGCAAAACCGCTGGCCGCTCATCCCGGTGAGCTGATTACGGAGGGACTGGACGGTCTTCGGGACCGTCTCAAGGAGTACTACGGCCTGGGTGCCCGATTTGCCAAGTGGCGTGCTGTCATTACCATTGGCAAGGACATCCCCAGCGATTTCTGTCTGCGCGCCAATGCACACGCGCTGGCGCGCTATGCGGCGCTTTGCCAGGAAGCGCAGATCGTGCCGATCGTCGAACCTGAAGTGCTGATGGACGGTGACCACACTATCGGTCGTTGCGAGAAAGTAACGTCCGCCGCACTGGCTGCGCTGTTTGCCGAGCTTCGCGCACATCGGGTGGCGCTGGAAGGCACGGTACTGAAACCAAACATGGTTATTTCCGGCACCAAGGCATCGAAACGGGCGGGCCCGAAGGAGGTCGCCGAAGCGACGCTGCGCTGCCTGAAGGAGCACGTTCCTGCCGAGGTGCCGGGCATCGCGTTTCTCTCCGGTGGCCAAAGTGCGGAGGAGGCAACCCTGCATCTAAGCCTGATGAACCAGTCCGGCAAGTTGCCGTGGGAGTTGTCGTTCTCCTACGGCCGCGCACTCCAGGCGCCGGCGCTGGACGCATGGCATGGCAAGGAAGGACAGTTCGCAGCGGGACAGAAAGCATTGTACAAGCGCGCAAAGCTCAACAGCCTGGCGCATCTTGGCAAGTACAACCCGGCGATGGAGGCGGACGCCGCCTGAATCGACCCAGGATGCGATTGCAGGGCCTTATCGCGGTTTGCTGCAGGACCCCGAGTCAAAAACGCGCAAGCAAACGCAAACAAGGCCAAAAAGAAAAGGCGTTAGATGGCAAGCAATGCCGAAAACGTGATCGAAGTTCGCGATCTCGACTATTCCCGAGGTCCGCGTCAGATATTCAAAGGACTGAATATCGATATCCGTCGAGGCGATGTGACGGCAATCATGGGGCCGAGCGGCACGGGCAAGACCACATTGCTTGGCCTGATTACCCGCCAGCTGGTCCCGGACGGCGGACATATCCTGATCGGTGGTATCGATATCGGAAAGCTCAATCACAAGGAGTTGTACCGATTGCGGCGTCGATTCGGCATGTTGTTTCAGAACGGCGCGCTGCTCACGGACTTCAGCGTGTTCGAGAACGTGGCGTTTCCGTTACGCGAACACACGAAGCTGCCGAACCGGCTCATCCGCCATATCGTATTGACCAAATTGCATGCTGTCGGGTTGCGTGGTGCGGCGGACATGATGCCGGCTCAATTATCAGGCGGTATGGCACGTCGCGTGGCTCTGGCAAGAGCCATGGTCATGGACCCGGAAATCCTGATCTATGACGAACCCTTTGTCGGACTGGATCCCATTTCGATGGGGGTAATCGTGCGGCTTGTCCGCAAAATGAACGATGCGCTCGGCATAACCAGCATCCTGGTCAGCCACGATGTCCAGGAAATTGCCACCGTAGCGGATTGCAGTTACCTGATCTCGGACGGTAAGGTGGCAGCCTCCGGCAGCCCGGTCGAACTGCAGAAGACGCAGTCAAAACTGGTACAGCAATTCATGCACGGCATGGCGGACGGGCCGGTTGCATTCCATTTTGAGGCGCCCGACTACGAAGAGCAATTGCTCGGACGTGACGTTGAGTAGCCACTGATGTTCAACGATCTGTATCAGACACTGAAAGAATTCCTGCGCACCTTCGGTGCGATGCAAATATTTTTCATGCGCCTGTTGAGCAATTCGCCCAGCATTTTCGTCAAACGCTTCGGCCTGGTGGTGCAACAGATTTACAATGCAGGTGCGTTGTCGCTGGTTATCATCATGGTTTGCGGGCTGTTCGTCGGCGGCGTGCTTGGATTGCAGGGCTACTCCAACCTTTCGAAATTCAACGCGGAGGATTCCGTCGGGACATTTGCCGCGTTCTCGCTTATCAAGGAGTTGGGGCCGGTCATCACGGCACTGCTTTTTGCGGGTCGGGCGGGAACGGCACTGGCGTCCGAGATCGGATTGATGAAAGCGACCGATCAGTTGTCCGCGATGGAAATGATGGCGATCAATCCCTTGCGCCGCGTGCTGGTGCCGCGCTTCCTCGGTGGCGTCATAGCCATGCCGCTGCTTGTTGCGGTGTTCACGGTTATCGGCCTGTTCGGTGCGCACGTCGTTGGTGTCAGCCTCCTTGGAGTGGACGCCGGTGCATTCTGGCAGCAGATGCAAAGCACGCTGGAGTTCGGCGACGTGATGGAAGGCATTGTGAAGAGCGTCGTATTCGGCGTCGTTGCGAGCTTGTATGCGGTTTGGGAAGGTTATAATGCCGTACCGACAGCGGAAGGCGTCGGGCGTGCAACCACAAGGACCGTCGTGTTGACGGCGATCGCCGTATTGATTCTGGACTTTATGATTACAGCGGTTTCGATCTGAGGAATTAGCATGCAACAAACGCGATCAGTGGAACTGGGAACCGGGCTTTTCGTCCTGCTTGGCCTGGCGGCATTGTTTTTCCTGACCACGCAAACTACGGGTTCGGACACGTTTTCCGGCAATGATACCTTCAAGGTCAGTGCCCGGTTCGATAACGTGGGTAGCCTTAAGAATCGTGCGCCGGTGGCCATGTCCGGCGTGACCATCGGGAGGGTCACATCGGTTCGATTCGATCCAGAGCAACTCAATGCCGAAGTCGTTTTCGAAATCGACAGCAAGTACGCCCAGATTCCGGACGACTCGGATGCGAGCATCCTTACAGCGGGTCTCCTGGGTAGTCAGTACATTGGTCTTCAGGCGGGCGGTTCGGAGTTCTACCTGGAAGAGGGTAGCGAGATAATGTTTACGCAGTCGGCCATTGTCATCGAAAACCTGATCAGCAAATACCTGTTCAGTCAGGGTGGCGAAAGCGACGACAAGGAAAGCGAATGAATACTCATGCGATCAAGCGATATATCGTAGCGCTGGCGATTGCTCTGCTGGCCGTTAATGCTCAGGCGCAGTCGTCGCCCAATTCTGTTATCGAGGATGCTGCCAAGCTTCTGGACGACAGCCTGAAGGGGCGCAAGGAAGAGCTCGCCAAAGACAAGAAACAGCTGTATCAGTTGATTGACGATATACTGTTGCCGCGTTTCGACCGTACCTATGCAGCGCAGCTGGTGTTGGGTCCGCACTGGAAATCCGCCAGCGGTGATCAGCGAAAGCAGTTCATCGACGCTTTCTACCAGAATTTGCTACGCAAATATTCGGACGGCGTGCTGGAATACGATGCGGGCAGAATCGAAATACTGCCGTTTCGCGGCGACCTTTCGAAACCGCGGGTAACTGTCAGGACCGCCGTGCGTCTTGATGATGGCACCAAGGTACCTGTCGATTACAGCCTGGTGAAACGCAACGCTGGATGGTTGCTGTTTGACGTCAGTATCGAAGGTATTTCCTACGTGCGAAATTTCCGCGCGGAACTCAACGCGGAGATCAATAGCTCCAGTCTGGATGCCGTTATCAATCGCCTACAAAGCGAAGCCGGCATTGGCGTGACTGAGTGAGCAGTTTCTCACTCGATGACAACGGGAGTGGCCGCTTCGCCCTAAGCGGAGATATGACGTTCAAGACAGCAGGGCGGATACTGCGTACGAGCGAGGATCTTTTCGAGGAGCACACGCGCATCGAAGTCGACCTGTCAGGCGTGAAAAATGCAGACTCCGCAGGACTGGCGCTACTTCTTGAGTGGATTACCTGGGCCAATCACACGGTTCGCGAGATTCGCTTCGTCGGCATGCCGGATCGAATCGATGCTATTGCCAAGACCACCGAAGTTGATCATCTGCTGAAGCGCGGGGAACGTTGGGCCGGCTTCATCGACGCGCCGACATCGGCCTGAACTTTCCGGTCCGCTTATTCGACCGGTTCGTCGCCGTTCTCCTCATCCATGAACTCATCGTAAAAATCATCGTCTTCCGGCGGGTAGCCGTCGTATATCAGGTATAGACGATTTTGCAGATACGCTTCGCGGATGGTTATGTATTCGTCCGTCGAATCCTCGAGAAGCGACTCGGCCGATAATAGCCCTTCCCGCAGGTCGACCAGTCGCACGAAATAAATCCTGTCACGGACCGGGGCATTGTCGTAGTAGTAAAGGGGATCGGCGAGAATGTTCAGTGGAATGACGAGCGCGTCCCGCAATGTTCTCGGCCCGAGAATCGGTACCATAACGAACGGACCGTCCGGCACTCCCCAGACGGCTAACGTTTCACCGAAATCTTCATTTTTCCGCTCGAGGCCCATGTCCGTCGCAACATCAACCAGCCCCAGCAATCCGAAGGTACTGTTGGCAAGAAAACGTCCGGTTTCGCTCAGTCCGGCTTTGCCTTTTCCCTGCAGGAATTGATTGATGATGTTCAGCGGCGTGCGCAGATTGGATGAGAAGTTTCGAATGCCGGTTCGGACGATTTGCGGGAAGACTGCCTGGTAGCCCTTGGCAAGCGGTTTGAGCGTAATTTTGTCCAGTCCGTCGTTGAATCCGTGAATCTGCCGGTTCAGCGGCTCCCACGGATCGGCCGCGGAGCGTTCCTCCGGCGGCGCGGCCGGCTGGCTCGCGCAGCCGCAGATCAGAGTGAATATCGATACAAGTGTTAGAGAAAATTTCGCAGACGACATGTTCGATCGCCCTTGGTTTTTTATTGTTGTGCGCCTACCCTAGCAGAAATCACGGCAACAGGCTTGCCGATTGCGTTACGGACCGACTGCGTTGCAGTTGTTGCAATTGTTCTTCGGTCATGAATTCCCGAATGAAATCAATGCGGGATTCGAATCGAATCCGCTGGATTTCGTTGAGTTCCGGAACGCTCAGCGCTCGCTGCAGGAAGCTCACGCCGCCGAGAAGGTCGCCTATCATGAAGCGATACTCGGCCATGTAGTAGTACGCCTCGGCGGATTCGCCTGCCTCGTCGGCGGCGCGCGCAATGAGCCGCACCTGGTCGGGCGTCGGCGGCGTGTTGTTCAAGAGGTCCAGTAACATCTCGTGCGCATATTGCGGTCGGCCGAGTTGCAACAGCGCTTCCGCGTAGTGGACGATCAGCGGTGTATTTCGCGGGAACAGCTCGCGAGCTTTCTCGAAGGTGCGCACCGCGGCATCGATCTGTTCCTGTGCAAGTTGCGATTGTGCCAGGCCAATGTGATAGGCAATGACTTCGGGTTCGCGGTTTACCAGCTCCTCGAATATGCGATTCGCTTTCTGGTGATCGCCGTTGCGCGTGTACGCGACCGCGAGACCATAGCGCTGCGCGTCCGTCATGAACTCGTAGTTCTGTCGCTCGAAGAATGAAACCGCGTCTTCTGCTGTATTCTGTTTGGCAACCAACAATCTTGCACGCGCAATTCCGTAGTTCTTGGAATCCGTTGTGCGAACAGGGGGATACTCGCGCGCCCGGCCACGCGACTCGGCAATTCGGTCGCTGCTGACGGGATGAGTTCTGAGGAATTCAGGAACTTTGAATTCGCCGGACCCTGAGCTCCGGGAAATGACTTCGAAGAATGACGCCATTCCCTGTGGATCGAAGCCGGCATCGGCCAGCGCCGATATGCCGATTCGATCGGCTTCGTACTCGTTGCTGCGCGTGAAATTGATTTGCGCCTGGGCCTGGCTGCCCTGGGCGACGGCAATACCACCCTGGACAACGTCGCTGCCGGCACCTGCGGCACCCGCAACGATTGCACCGAGCATGATGGCCGTGCTCAGCAGGCTCTGGCGCTGGTTTGCGTGCACGGCACGGGCAATGTGCCTCTGTGTGACATGCGCGATTTCGTGGGCCAGTACGCCGGCGAGTTCGTCTTCGCTGCGCGTCGCCTCGAGCAATCCGGTATGAATGCCAATGAAGCCGCCGGGCAGGGCGAAGGCATTGATGACCGGATCGTCAATGACGAAGAACGTGAATTTGTGGTCACCGTCATTCGCATAGGCCGCGACCCTGTGGCCAATCTCATTGACATACTCCGCAATCAGCGGGTCCTCGACCAATTGGCCGCTGCCGCGAATGCTGTGCATGATCGCGCGGCCTATCTGCGCTTCGTCGGTCTTCGACAGGATGGCATCGGCCGGGCTGCCCATGTCCGGCAGGTTGATTTCGGCAGCATGCGCAAGAAGCGGCAACAGGCAGGCGGCCGCCAGTGACACGCAATTTTTTTTCAGGGGCTTCTTAATCAAGGTTTAGGCTCGACGTGAGGCAATTACTGGGACCTACAGGCTTTCACGTCGTTCCAATCATACGCGTTGCGGTCGCAGAATGATCTGAGTTTTTGTTGTTGCCGGGTGGCCGCGTTTTACATAAAACATTGAATATTATAGTGTTTTTTCGAACTATAAGTTCTTAACGGCATCCAGCACTTCCTGGGCATGTCCCTTTACTTTGACCTTGCGCCATTCGTGTCGCAGCTTCCCATTCGCATCGATCAGGAAGGTGCTGCGCTCGACGCCCATGAATTTTCTGCCGTACTGGGATAGAAATAGAGAACGACATGGCTGCCACGCAGTGCTTTCAGCTGTACGGTCTGATCGCCGGTCGCCAGGGATTTGAAGTCTGCTACTACACGGTTAAGTTGTGGTGCGCTCAAACGTGATCTCCTGTCAAATCAAAAGTGGGGAGAGTCGCTCGCTCATGATTTCACCGGTTCCAGGATGGAGTCGATGTTGAGCTGGTCGCACAGCTCCAGGAACTCATCCCGCAGATGCGCGATGGACAAGGTTCCCGGTACATTGATCGACATCTGCATCGAAAACATCGGCGAGCCCGAATGGGCGGCAGCGTAGCGACGCGTTGCAAGGTCCGCGATTTCGATACCGCGAGCGGAG
>JAOUGX010000159.1 GCA_029865385.1 Gammaproteobacteria bacterium | reverse complement strand
GCAATGCCGTGGGGCAGGGTGGTAGTCTGTATCCAGGCTTCCTCGAGCCCGATTTCGGTCTCGCCCGCGTCGTCCTCGACGGCCAGCGTCAGGTTGCCGAAAAACCGCGGATCGATATTCGCGTTCAGATTGATCTCGGACTCGCCGAGCGAGAATCCCGAACCGCCGGGCCCGATCTCGCCGCCGGAAATGAAGCCCGGAATGGAATCCCAGCTTCGTTCAACATCACCGAAGCGGCCAACCAGCACGGCGCCGAGGGCAGGGTTGTAAGTGTTTGCCGCCGACGATGAAGACGTTGCATCGATCGCCGCCTGTTCGGCGATGTCGATCGCCTGATCTGCATCGCGGCTGGCGGACCCTGCCAACTGCTCGGCCCGTTGCAGCCTTTGTTCCAGCGCCGCAATTCGCGCCTCGTAGTCGCTTTTTGCATCTGCAAGCGATGCGCGCAATTGCGCAATTTCCACGTCCAGGTCCTGAGTCTGCGCACTGCCAACGCCGGGCAAAGCCAATCCCGCTACACCAAGCACCAGCAGAGCTGTTTTCATTGTCAGTTTCATTATCAATCCCACCTTGCTTCGCGGGACACGAGGCCGACTTTCGGTCGTATCGCGGAGCGTATTCTTTAATAACCGGAGAAATGCGGGCCCGCGGCAGTTCGTCGCGGATCCATTGCCAGCAGTTTCAGGCGGCGGCGGGTGGCGATCTCTGGCGGGCGGCAGGTGTAGCGGCGGATTGCAGGGCGGAGACGGTTTCAGCGACAAACGGTGCGAGTCCGATGTCCATGTCGATGGCAGGGAAACTGTTCGGACAGGCAGGCGAGGCATGCTGCGCGGCGACGCAGGCCAGGCAACTGGCATACTGCGCCTGGGCGGCATCCTGCTCGTGAACGTGCGCAAGAAGAAGTGTCTGTGACAACAGCAGGCAGAGCGCAAGGGTGACTTGCCAGCAGCGTCGGAATGGATGGGTCAGGTTTGACATGCCGGGAAACTCTAGCACGTTGCGCGGGTTCCGTAACAACGCAATAACCACACGTCATAACTTTTCTCTAATTGCTCTATAACTTTCTGTTTTTAAAATAATTAATGACTCCGAAACCCCCTATTGATTGCGACTTGCACGACCGGCTCGAGGTCTGCTGCCTGTATCGCTACAGCCTGCGCATAGCGACTCGCGACGGACGCATCGTTTCAGGCAAAGCAAGAACCACGCTCACCGACTCGGACAAGCGCGAGTGGCTTTTGTTGACGAATGACTCCGGCGAAGAGCGCGTCTCAATGGACACACTCCTGCATCTGCAGGTATTGACGCCGGGCGCGAAATTTCAGCGGATCGTTTTCTGATCCGGCGGAACCGTTTCAGACGTCGCCAGTGCGGCGAAAGCGTCCGCTGAGAAAATCTTTCAGCATGACCCAGTCGCCCATGAAGCTGTAGAGCGGATACTGGAACGTCGCCGGGCGATTGTGCTCGAAAAAGAAATGACCGACCCAGGCGAACGCATAACCGCATACAAGGCCTGCGAGAAGCAGCAGGTACTGTCCGCTCCACAGCGCGTAAATCCAGATCCCGACCGCCAGGGACGTACCGGTGTAATGCAAGCCCCGGCATACCGGATTGCTGTGCTCGCGCAGGTAAAACGGATAGAACTCGGTAAAACTTTCGAATCGTCGTTCACTGTCGCTCATGACCGGCTCCCGGATTGCGCTGAATATCGTCGGCCATAGTACCGCTAGTCAGCGGCCGAAATTAAGGCGCATGCCAAGGTACGCGGCACGACCGGGCGTATTGTAGCCGTAGACTTGCTCGTAGTTTTCATCAAGCAGGTTGGTCAGCCGAGCGAATACATTTACGTTTTTACTCACGTCAAACGCAGCCGTGAGCCCGAGCAACCAGTAACTCCCGAGCGTCACGACCTGCGAAGGCTCGGGAAACGGCGGGAAGAAGATGTCGTCCCGCTCGCCGCCGTAATCGGCATACAACAGAACATTGGCGCGATCATCGGCAAATCGATAGTTGGCCGTCAGGCTCCCGGAGTGGCGCGGACGCCGCAGTTCCTGAACGTGCTGGCCCGCGGCGTCTTCCTCGGTCGAATCCGTATAGGTATAGGCAACAGAAAATTCCAAGCTTTCGGCGGGGCGGCTGAATGCGGCAAATTCCACGCCATCTCGCGAACTCCTTCCGGGCTTGTTCCGTGCCGTGAACAGGAACGTATCCGGATCGAAAGCAAAACCGTCGATTTCGTCCTTGAGATCCTGCCTGAACAGCGTCAGTTGCAGCGACAATTCGTCGGAGAGAAACGACTGGTCGATGCCCACCTCGTAGGCAACCGAGGTTTCAGGTTTCAAATCGGGGTTGCCGACGAACTGGCCTGGAAAGAAGCCGAATCGTTCGATGAAGGTCGGCGCTTTCTGTCCTGTGCCAATACTTGTGCGCAAGCGTGTTGCCTCGCTCAATTCGTACGCCAGCGCAAAGCGGCCGGTGAACGCCTTGTCGAAATCACTGTTGTCGTCATATCTAGCGCTCAGCAACCAGCTCAACGGGCCGAAACTCTTGCCCTGGAAATCAGCTATCGCACTGTTGACGCCGAATTCCTGGTCCTGGTTGGGATCGCCGAAGCTCACCTCGCCGCGCTGCTGGAATCGAGTGCGTTCGTGCTCCACGGCCAGGGACAGCATATTTTCCGCCAGCCGGATATCGGACTGCCAGGAGACCGTTACCCTGTCGGACCCTGTCGAGGAGTCCTCGACTCCGTCGGTCAGGCTGCGATTGTTTGTTTCGAGGTAGCGAAAATTCAGTTGATTAAAGACCCGAGCATCAAGCGTATTCAATCCGGCACCGAACTGCGCATAGGTCTGTCGCGTATCCGTTGCGATGTCGCCGTCCACGGGCAGGCCGCTGATGAAAAAGTCGGTCGGGTCGTATTGCGACCGGGCGTCCACGATGCGCACGCCCGCATTGAACAGGAGATTTTCCGTCGGCCGGTAATCGCCGGAAAACGAAGCCGTGGTCATGTCGGAGCCGTCATCCTCATCGCCACCGCGAGACACGTTGCTGCCGTCCGTATCCAACCGTTCCAGGCCGAAACCGAGCGACCAGTCGTCGCTACCGGTGCCACCCTGCAATCCGCCATTGAAGGTATTGAACGAACCACCTTCGATGTACAACCCCATATCATTTCGATCCTTGCCACTGCGAGTAATGACATTGACGACGGCGGATACGGCATCGCTGCCCCACAGTGAACTCTGCGGTCCTCGTACGATCTCGATGCGTTCGACGTTACTGGTGCTGAGATACTCCCAGCGAAAATCGTCGTCGCTTGCAGGATCGTTGGCCCTCACACCATCAATCAGCACGAGTACGTGATTGGCTTCGGCACCGCGAACCCGAACCTGCGTTTGCGAACCGAAAGTGCCGGCCTGACTCACCGAAAAGCCCGGTACTTTGCGCAGCAGGTCGGTGACGTAACGCGCCTGCTGTCGCTCGATATCCATACGACTGATGACCGTTGTGGAACTGCCCACATTGACCCTGGCCAGCGGCGATCTCGAAGCCGTCACCAGGATAGTGTCCAGCGCATCGCCAGTATCTTCGTGACCCTGCGCAAAAAGCGGTACACATTGGGCAAGCAGCAAAACAAAGAGGGCTTCGCGCATCGGCGAGTGAATCGACATGGTTTCTCTCCCGCGAAGCTCCCCGCGCTTCGTGTTGTGACCCGATGCGGAGGAGGGGAGAGATTTCTGGAATCTCCACTGCATCGCCCGCCGCGATCGAGTTGTGGACCAATCGGCAGGCCGGTCTCCGGACTCATGAGTGACGACGTGCTGGTCGTCTTCGTCGATTGCCTTCCCACGCATCATCGCGCAGTGGCTTATCTAATCGACTGACTCATTTACCGTTGCGGGGGCAGTGACGGGTTCTCACCGAAGTGACTCACCGTCTTCCCGTTTATTACGCGGCGCGAAGCGCCGGGTAATCACCTGTCGAAATCGGCTTGAACGATACGTCAGGGTCATACGCATTGCAAGGCGTCAGTTACTCGATGCTCGTTGCGTCATGGCCGTACGCTGATCGTCGCGCCCGACGACTTTTGGTAGGATCATCCGTCCAGATTCCCGGTGTGCTCTACATGACCAATCCGTCACAACAGATCGATCAGCTGAAGATTGACCGGGCGACGCCGCAGAATCCGGCACCGCATCGTCTGTGGCTTGTGTTGGCGCTGATCGCCGCTACAAGCATTGGCGTCGTGTGGTGGCTGATGGAGCCGTTCAACCGCACCGTCATCGTCGAGACAGACACGGCGAGAAAACCTCCCAGCATGGCTGCTGCGGGCAGCATACTGGACGCTTCCGGATACGTCGTCGCGCGCCGCGAAGCCACCGTATCATCGAAACTCACCGGAAAAGTCAAAGAAATTCTGGTGGAAGAGGGTATGCGGGTCGAAAAGGACCAGATCGTTGCCCGACTGGACGATGCAACGCAACTCGCAGAACTCGCGCTGGCTGAAGCGCAGATTCAGTCGGCTCAAGCCGGTTTGCACGAATTCGAAGCGCAGTTGCGGGCGGCCCGCCTGGAGCGAGATCGTCTGAGGGACCTCGCCGCACGCAAATTGACCAGTACGGCGAGCCTCGATACTGCCGAAGCCGACTACGATGCACTGCAGGCACGTTTGCAGGTTGCTCGAGAAAACATCACTGTCGCGAAGCGCGGCGCCGCACTCGCACAGGATTCTCTGGACAACATGACGATTCGCGCACCGTTCAGCGGAATGGTGGTGTCAAAGAACGCGCAGCCTGGGGAAATGATTTCGCCTGTCTCGGCCGGCGGAGGATTTACCCGTACCGGAATCTGCACTATCGTTGACATGGATTCGCTCGAAATTGAAGTGGACGTCAACGAGGCATACATCCAGAGGGTGTCTCCAGGACAGTCCGTCAGCGCAACGCTCGATGCCTACCCGGAATGGCAAATTCCCGCCGACGTCATTGCAATCGTGCCGACGGCGGACCGGCAAAAAGCGACTGTACGGGTAAGGATCGGCTTCAGGGAAAAAGATTCGCGTGTCCTGCGCGATATGGGTGCAAAAGTGGCATTCCTCGGAATCGATGCCACAGCGGAACCTGACGCGATTCCTGCGGGCGTTTTGATTGCGCGCGAATCGTTGCAAATGGACTCTCAGGGCGAATTCGTATGGCGCATAAGCAGCGAATCTGTGGTCGAAAGACGCGGCGTGGTTCTCGGTGGCGCTGCTGACCGGGACAGGGTGCTGAT
>JAOUGX010000056.1 GCA_029865385.1 Gammaproteobacteria bacterium | reverse complement strand
CGCGCCATTCCCACCAGTCAGTGCATGGTTTGTCACATGCACCAGCCGAACATGTTCATGAATTCCTATCTCGGCTACACGATGTGGGATTACGAGTCGGATGCGCCGTTCATGTGGCCCGAGCAGCAACAGGAATTGTCGATTGACGAGCAACGAGAAGCTCTCGATCGCAACCCGGAAGGCGCCGTTGTCCGCGGCAAGTGGGCCGACCTCGAATTCCTGCGGAACGTGACCGACCTGAACTCGCAGCTGAAGGACACCCAGTTTGCCGACTATCACGGGCACGGCTGGAATTTCCGCGCCGTGCAAAAGCGCGATCTGGACGGCAATCTGCTGGATGCCGAAGGCGAAATCGTCGCCAATAACGATCCGCAGAAATTCCAGAAAGCTGTGCATCTCTCGTCGATACACGCCGATGCGGGCATGCACTGCGTCGATTGCCACTTCACCCAGGACAACCACGGCAACGGGCATCTTTACGGCGAGGTTGCGAGCGCGATCGAGGTGGCGTGCAAGGATTGCCATGGCACTGTCAGTGCATACCCGACGCTGCGCACTTCGGGCCCGGCCGCACCGCCCGGCGGAACGGACATGCGGCTTTATCGCAACGAGGACGGCCGGCGTCGCTTCGAATGGCTCGGCAAGCAGCTTGTGCAGCGGTCGGTGCTCGATCCGCAGAAAGAATGGAGTTTGAGCCTGGTCAGGGACAGCGTGAATCCGCAGCACAGCGGGTACAACGAGAAAGCGGCGCGCGCGAAGCTGATGAGCAACAACACGTCGACGCAGGCCTGGGGCGTTTCAATTCCCTCCGAAGACCTTGCCCACCAGGACGATGCAATCGAGTGCTACACCTGCCATACCTCGTGGATCACGAGTTGTGCGGGTTGTCATTTGCCGATCGAGGCGAACTGGAAGACCGAGCGGCATCACTACGAGGGCGGCACGACTCGCAATTATGCGACCTACAATCCGCAGGTCGCGCGCGACGACATGTTCATGATCGGCAAGCGTGGATCGGTCAACGATGGCAAGATAGCGCCGGTCCGTTCTTCATCGGCACTCGTGTTGTCTTCAACGAATGCCAACCGCGAGCGAATTTACGTCCAGCAGCCGCCGGTATCGGCAAGCGGCTACAGTTCGCAGGCGATGAATCCGCATTTCCCGCACACGGTGCGCAAGACAGAAACCAAGACCTGCAGCAATTGCCACCTGACGGAAAAGGGCAGCAACAATGCGACGATGGCGCAGCTGCTTTTGCTCGGCACCAATTTTGTCAATTTCATCGGCTTCAATGCCTGGGCGGGACTGGAAGATGCGGTGCTGGCAACGCAGGTGACCGAATGGGACGAGCCGCAGGCGGTGATCGGCAGTTACCTGCATCGCTACGCCTATCCTGACAATTACCGTCGGCATCTCGACAGGAACCGTGAGCTCGAGTCTGCCCAGTTTCATCGTTCGGGGCCGGCTTACTGCGTACAGCTTCGCGGCGAGTATCTGTACGCGGCCGAGGGCGAGAGGGGGCTGCGCGTATACGACGTTGCCAACGTCGCCAACAAGGGTTTCAGCCAGCGCATTGTCGATGCACCGTTTTCAAAGCTGGGCCACGATCCGGGCCTCGAATCCGCAAACGCGAGCTGCGTAGCCCTGCCGACCAATCAGCCGATCTATCCGCCCCGCAACGAGGGCGAACTGATGCGCGTGGACAATCAGGAGCAGCCGTTTCACCCGATTTACAACTATGCCTTGCTCACGGATCGCACTGAAGGACTGATCCTGACCGACGTCAACACTTTTGCCGATGGTGATCTCAACAACAATTTTCTCAAGCGCGCGGTCACCTGGAACCCGGGTGGTGTGCTGCAAGGGGCAAGACATATTACGATCGGCGGACACTATGCTTACGTCGCCGCCGATCTTGGAATCGTGGTGGTCGATCTCGATGACCCGTTGCGACCGGGGCTTGCTGCTGTCGTGGAACTGGACGATGCGCGCGCTTCGGCTTTGCAGTTTCGCTTCCTGTTTGTTACCGATGCCGACGGCTTGAAAGTCATCGACGTTACCCATCCGGAAAAGCCGCAAACTGTCGATGCAGCGCTTGTGCCAATGCACGATGCGCAACGAATCTACGTCGCACGAACCTATGCCTATGTCGCCGCGGGAGAGCAGGGCCTGGCGATAGTCGATGTGCGACAGGCGGCGAAGCCGAAGCTCGTGGAATTTTATGATGCCGACGGCGCCATTCGTGATGCGCGGGACGTCGTGGTTGGCTCGACCAATGCTTCGTTGTTCGCGTACGTGGCAGATGGCGAGGGCGGAATCAAGGTACTGCAACTGACCTCTCCCGAGTCGCAGCCGAACTTCTATGGCTTCAGCCCGGCACCGCGACCTGAATTGATCGCGAGTTATCCGACGCAAAGCGCAGCACTGTCGCTGTCCAAGGGCCTCGATCGCGATCGCGGTGTCGATGAAACCGGCGGACAGATTGCGGTATTCGGTCGCAAGGGTGCGCGCCCACTGAATCGCGAAGAGATGCAAAAGCTGTATCTCGATGCAGAAGGAAACCCCTGGTATGTGCAAGATGAATAGATATCTGGCGGGCATTCTCATGATGCCCGGCCTCGGCATGGCGCAGGCGCTTCCGCAGAATGACAGATTGGTGCACGAGGGCGTCGCTACCTGCGCGGCTTCGCAATGTCATGGTTCCGCGGTACCGCGCGACGGCTCGAACGTGTTCCAGAACGAATATGTGACCTGGACACAGAACGATCCGCACTCGGGCGCATACCAGGCTTTGAACGGCGAACTGTCACTGGCCATCGCGCGCAGGCTGGGCATCGGCGACCCGCGTGAAGCCGATATCTGCCTCGATTGTCACGCTGACAACGTGGCGGCCGGTCGCCGCGGAGAACGCTTCCAGATTTCCGATGGTGTCTCCTGCGAAGCCTGCCACGGCGGTGCGCAGAAGTGGCTGTCGACACATTACAACGCACCGGCCGTTTCGCATGCCGACAACGTCGCCGCCGGCCTCTACCCCGGGGACCAGGTCAAGGCGCGCGCCGATCTGTGCCTGTCCTGCCATCTTGGCACGCGCGACAAGTTTGCAACTCACCGGATCATGGCGGCCGGACATCCCAGGCTCGCATTTGAACTCGATACCTTTACCGAGCTCTGGCGAACCGCCGGACGCCAGCCTCATTACCGGGTCGATGCTGATTACCGACAACGCAAGGCGGTGAACGGCCACGGCTACACATGGGGAGCCGGCCTGGTCGCCGACGGCCGCCAGCGTCTGGCACTGATAATGAGTCCCGGTTTTGCCGGGGGCGCCATGTTCCCGGAACTGGGCCTCTACGACTGTCATGCCTGTCATCGCTCGATGAAGTCGGTGCAATGGCGGCGCCTGCCGCGGCAGGGCGGGGCCGGTCCCGGTGTTCCGTTCATCAACGACAGCAGCTTCGTCATGATCGTGGCGCTGGCGCGCGCGCTGGATCCGGATAATGCGGGTGCGATCGAATCGTCACTGACCGAGCTGCACCTCGCCGGGAGCAATAGCGTAACGGCGATTCAGTCGGCCGCGAAGGATCTGGATGCCGGACTGCGCAAGCTTCAGTCCGGACTGACAGAGGGCAGCTTCCGCAACCGCGAAAAAGACATACTCGCGGAGATACTGAAATCGGGTGCGCGGCGCGAGTTTCTCGACTACGAGAGCGCCGAGCAGGCCTTCATGGCCGTGCAAATGCTGGTGTTTGAATTACGAAACGACCAAATGCAGGCAGAAATCGACATGCTCGGTGACGCGCTGCAGGACGACGAACGTTACCGGCCGGCGCAGTTCGCCCGATTGCTGGAGAGATTTTCAGCCCTCGATTAGTCGCCCAAAAAAGGGGCCGGATACATTTTTCTGTTATGAAAAATGTATCCGGCCCCTTTTTCAGGCCCCTTTTTCAGAGAAATTTTCCGGTCTGTAGGCGCGGCTTTAGTTGCTCATGCGCCAGATCTCGCCTTTATCGACCGTCCGGTCGCGGTGCATCAGTATCCATTCGGCATGTTCATCCAGCGCGGAACCGCCCAGCGCCCTCAAGATCAGGCGCTGCTCCGCCGGATCGTCCGAATTATCCAGTCGGCGGCGTGCATTCTGGAACAGGCGAAACATGAATTCGTATTGTTTGATGAGTTCCTTCTCGGCGGTCGCGTAGGCATATCCCTGGCGTATGCCGAACAGGAGAAGCATCGTGCCCATGAAAACCATCAGCGGCGGTGTCCAGGCATCCGGCATCCGCGAACCGACGGTTACGAAAAGAAGAACCACTGCGACGCTAGATAGCAGGCTCAGCTGGCCCAGGCGTTCCGTAAAGCGATTCTTGCGGATCCGTTCACGGGCTTTCTTGCCAAAATAGCCGAGCTGGCCGCTGTTCTCATCGCCGATCCACTCGTGCATGACGAAATCCAGGCCCGCTGCAGTCTTGCTTCTTGCGACGTCGCATTCCGTTCCGGCTACTCGCATGACATTACGAATCCAGCCGAGTTCCGGATCCTGGGTCTGCAGGAAATTGTCGTGAGTGAACTTTGATTCGTTGTCATTGCCGACGCCGGCAACGGCCCAGTAGAACTGCACGCGCAGGCCTTCTGCCAGGGTCCGGTAGTCGAGATATTTGCGATGCCATCCGCGACGCCTGGCCGTTGATTGAACGGCGGCAGATACGACGAAAAACAGCAGGAACGCAAACATGAAATAGGACCAGGTTTGCAGATCCATGTACAAAATGAACATGAGGCCCATGAGAAATGCGAGCAGGTGGGTGACTCGCAAAGTGAGCATTATTTTTTTCTGGAAGTGAATCGCCAGCCAGTCGGCCGTGCAGAACAGGCGGTTAATGTCGTCCACACCCCGCGGAAGCCTGGCGACCTGCTCTTCGCTGTACAGCGGATACTTTTCCGCATCTATTTCCTTCGCGTGTTGCATTGCGTCGCGGCTGAACTCGTCGCTCCTCGCAAAGATCAGCTTGTGCTGATCGGGAATCTCAAGGTTGCGCGGATTCTCCCTGTCCTGGGTAAACCAGCACCAGTCCAGTGGCTTCAGTCCCTCGCGCGGTGCACCGTCGGGCCGGTCGCGCGAACAGACGATGTGATAAACGAGATCGCTTTCATCGTCGACCAGCATCTGCTGCGTTGCGACACTTCTTGTCGTGTAGCCCGGCATGATGTCGTCGTGATGAAATTTGACGACCTGGCCTGTGCCGCCGAGCTCGGTGCCAGGCTTGCCGTCCCATAGCGCCAGCAGGATGTGGCAGTGTGCGCACAGAAAAACGCCGACCTGCGCATATTCCCTGCTTCTCGCCGGTCCGGGCTGCGAAATCTTCTCGACCGTATTGCCTTTCGCGAGCGGTAATTCGAAAACTTCGAGCGCCCGTTCGCAGAGTGACTCGAAACGTGCGCGCGCTTCGATCGTTTCGAAATCCTGCAGGTAGAGGTCCTTCGGCATCGGCAGTGGGACCTGCAGGTCGATGCCCAGCTCGAGAGCGACCTCTGCCACGAGCTGGTCGGCGCCTTCGGCGAGCGACGACATCACCGTCAGGCGGCGGTCCGGGAAACGTTCGGCAAGTCCGCTCAAAAAGTCCTGCACACGCTGCCGCAGCCCGGGAAGTTCCGACGCGAGCAGGTCGCGGTGGCCGGTTACGGCAACGACCAACGGAATAGCAAAGGAGTACCCGTGCGAATTGTTCAATGGTTTGATCAGGCTCGGACTTTGATTCGGATAGGTTTGGCCAGCAGGCAGATTAAACCAAAAAAAGGGCCCTTGCGGGCCCCTTGATTGATTTGCCATCTGGCTAATCCGGTGCGTTCCGTCCTACGGTGCGAACGGAATGACCTTGTCGACATACATGAAAATGCCATTGCTGTTTCGCATATCCGTCGCGCCCTGGAAGTTCTCGCCCGGAATCTGCGTGTAGGTGAGATTCTGCACGGTCAGATCGATGAGCTTCAGCGACAGCAGCGCCGCATGGTAGCGACCGCGATCGTGCAGCTTGATGGCTGTTGCGATGAGGCCCTTGAGGGCTTTGAATCCGACTTTCTGCCAGAAATTGCTGTTCAGCGCGACCTGCGAATCCAGGATCACTTTCTGCAGCACGAGCAGCTTGTATTTTGTCAGCGCGACGAACTGCATGTGGTTGCCTGCTGCATTCACCGAATACTCATTGC
The DNA here is from genome assembly GCA_029865385.1 of Gammaproteobacteria bacterium. Taxonomy (GTDB): domain Bacteria; phylum Pseudomonadota; class Gammaproteobacteria; order Steroidobacterales; family Woeseiaceae; genus JAKEGN01. Next base: position 15,406 of record JAOUGX010000056.1, on the reverse strand, counting down.
CGGGCCCGAAGTCGATGTGCAGGCCGACGAAATAGTACGAGGCACTGTTGGCCTTGCCGCGGGAGCTGCCGCATTCGAACGTGTATTCGCCGACGGAGCCTGCGAAGCCGTTCGCTCCACCGAGATCGTTTTCCGGCATCTTCGTCAGATCGGTGGCTGACCACGCCATAACGTCGCGGTTCTGCGGGTCCGCCGGGTGCAGTTCCGGAACGCTCATATTGGGCGCAAGTGGTCCGAGGCAGTCGTACAGATTGTCCGGGAACACGTCACCGGTCTCGTTCTCGACCAGGATCGTGCCGTCCGCGATGTTGACGCCAGTGGTCTCCGCTGCGATCACCAGGAAATTTGGCGAGCCGCAAAGATACGCTGGAAGAATGGCATCCGGGATCAGGTTGTCCGGGTCGCTGGCCGGTCCGAACAGGACACGCGCCGTCGTGCCGCAAAATGCGGGGTCATCCGTGAACTCAAAGGTCCGGACATTGATCTGTGCATTCGGCTCCAGTTCGACGGTCGCCGGTAACGTCAGCGTTACGGTCTCGCCGGGCCCCAGGGTGCAGCCGGTGGTGCAGCCCGCCGCCGGGATCGGTATATCGAACTCGATAACGTAGCCGCCGATGTTGCCGAGATTGCCCTCGTCGTTCCAGCCGACACTCGTCGTTCCGCCGAGACCGATGCCGAGATGTTTTTCTCCGGCGCCCAGGTTATTGGGCTCATTCGTCAGCCAGTTTCCGTAAACCGACGGCAACGGGACCTGAGGAGTCGATATCGCACCCTCGCCATTGACCCAAGTCCAGCCACAGCCGGGAATCGGCATGCAGGCGGAATTGGTAAATCCGCCTACCCACGCTTCCCTGGGCGCGCTGTCAGGCAGTGCCGCTGCCCGCAGCGTTTCGATAAAAGCGTCTTCGCCCGCATTGGTAATCGTCGCCAGGTGTCCGTTGACACCCATGAAGGTGGCCGCTTCTGCGGCAGCCTTGGCGCTAACCCAGGTCTTGTCCGGACTTCCCGTCGTCGGGTAGGTGATGACTTCGTAGTAATGGCCGTTATATTCCGATGGCGCCGCCTGTAATGCCATCGGCAACAAACCGCAGGCCAGAAACGTCGAGACAAATTTCATTGTTCTGATTTTCATTTTCTATCCCCAGATAAAACATGCAATTCATGCGGCTGAAATCGGCCCATGTGATTTCAAAACGCTATTGGAAACGGCTGCTTTTGCTTCGCCTGGTTTCAATCGGATATGTGGTTGACATTTTTCTTTGCGCGGTTCTTGTTTTAGTGCCGAAAGTTTCGCGCTCCGCCGCCACAATACTCTTGTGGAGACGCAGCATCAATTTTTACCGTTTTGAAAAATGACATTATGTCAACCGCTGCGGCGCCTGCGGTAGTTATGGAACAGGGGCGAACCCGATTGGACGGGGCAATCCTACTTGTCAGTGCGAATCGCGCGAGCCTTGGCCGCCTGATCCGGCCGGCCGGTCTTGTCATAGAGATTCACAAGCCAGCGCCGGGCGCCGGCAACGAAATACGGTAACGCGCTGGTTTCCGCGCGCAACACGTTGAAACTTTCGACCAGCAATGGCTCAGCTTCCTCGTATTGCTTCAGGCCTGCGAGCGCAGCGCCTTCCGCGCTGGCGGCACTGGCGGTACGCCAGTGATCAGCGGAAAACGTTTTCAGGTAAATGGTTTTTGCGTCCCTGGCGAGCAGCAACGCCTCGTCGAATCGATTGGTCTCGATCAGCAGATCCGCAAGCAGAGTCAAGCTTCCTGCAACGTCCGTGTGCTCCGGCCCAAGTAACTTCTTCCTCAAGTCGAGTGCTTCCCGAAGCAGAGGTTCGGCTGCCACGTAGTTATCTTCTTCCATTTGCCACATCGCGAGATTGTTCATTCCACGTGCCGCAGACGGGTGCTCGTTGCCGACCGTGCGCCGGTACATGTCAAGCGACTCTTTGGACAGCGAAATAGCTTTGTCCAGGTCGCCCTTTTCATAGGCGACGAATGCGAGGTTGTTCAACGCCATGGCAATATCCGGATGATTATCGCCGAGCAGCTTTTGCTGCATTTCGAGCGCGGCCTGGTACATTTGCCCTGCCTCGTCGTATTTGCCCTCGCTTTGCAATACAAAGGCCACGTTGTTCAGCCCCATGGCGATTTCAGGATGGGCTTCACCTGGATACAGGATGCGTTTCATCGCAAGCGATTCGCGAAACAGCTGCTCTGCCTCGCTATTGTCGTTGGTAACGAATCCCAGGTTGTTTATGGCTTCCGCAAGATCGGGGTGTGGCCCGCTGTGCAATTTCCTTTGGATCGCCACAGCGTCTCGCAACAACTGGACTGCATCATCGTAGCTTCCCTGGTCGAAGCGGTTCAAACCAAGACCTTCCAGACTCTTGGCAACCTCGAGGCTCTGCTCGCCGATCAGCTTTCGTTGCAGTTCCAGCGCTTCCCGATACAAGGGTTCCGCTTCGGCAAAACTACCCATGCGACCGAGCAGATCGGCAAGCTCGTATATGGTATGCGCCGTGTCCTTGTGTTCGTTGCCGAGCAACTTGCGCCGGACCGCCAGCGCATCCTCGTACATTTTCAGCGCCGGTTCGTATTCGGCCTTGAGCGTCAGCACCTCTGCGAGCCTATCCACGGAGCGAGCGACTTCGAGGTGCTCGGTGCCATACAACGCAGCTCGCTTATCCAGTGCGCCCTGCAACAGGGGAACCGCCTGGTCGTATAGCCCGAGACTGGTGTAGACCGAACCCATCGTCTCCATCAATGTCGCCTGGATCGCGGGCTGGGCCGTCAGCTCTGTTTCGATTCGATCCGCGCCCTTGTCCATGATTTCGCGCGCGGTGATCGTATTACCGAGCGCTTCGCTGGGATCTGACACTTCAAAAAGCCCGACCATGAAATCGGTGGTTTGTTTTGCGGTCTCGGCCTCAACTTCCGCGCGGGCACGAGCCTGGTTTGCCAGGTCGCGCTGCTCAGTGGCCAGCCAGGCGGACCACGCAGCGACGATGCCAAGTACCGCGAGCGCCGCAACGACGCCGGCCTTCAGTCGTTGCAGGCGCTTTGCCTTGGCAATCGACGCATTAATGTAGCTCGCCTCGTCTTCGCTGAGCTCTATGTCCTGCTCGAGCAATGACTCCGCTTCGACCAGGGGCTTGCCCGACGGCAGTAATAAATCGATCGGCCGGTTGTCGGCTTTCCAGCGCTCGGCGGCGGCGGCAATGCGGCCGCGCATCCTGAGGTTTTCGCGATTCTGTGCGACCCAGTCCTTGACCCGTGGCCAGTGCCATAGCAGCGCCTCATGGGCAACGGTTACGACAGCGCTTCCGTCGTCTGCGAGCTCCGTGACGAACAGCCGGTTCTTGACGAAGGTTTCGATCAGTTCGCGACTTTTGCCGGTCGAGGCATCGGTCCAGGGCGCGCGCTTGCGGCCAATGGTTTCATGGCCATCGTGTTCGATACTGACCAGTGCATTCAGCACTTTGGGAAGCTCGGCCTCGACATCGTCCGGAAGATCCTTGAATACTTTCTCCGCGCGTTGTGCGAGCGAGCCCTCTACACCGCCGAGGTCACGATAGGCCTGCAATGTCAGCATGCCGTCTTCGGTGCGTCGCTGATACAGTTCTTCCAGTGTGAATTGCAACAAAGGCAGCACTTCCGGATGTTCCGCCGCAGCGTCCCGCAGCATGTCGTCGAGACGCTCGCTGCTTTTGGCGTCTTCCTCGAAGCGCAATCCGGCAGCGCGCGTCGGCAGGCGTATCATCTGGCCGATTTCGCTGGCAGTGGGCGGCATCAGGTCGTATTGCCCGTCGCCTTCCTTCAATGCAACGAGTTTGGGCAAATCGGCGAGACGCGGGTAGAAATCACTGCGCAGCGTCCCGATGACCCAGACACGTCCGCAGCGTGCCAGCGCGTCAAGAACATCTCCGAAGGCCCGCCGGTGTTTCGGCAGGATTTCTTCCTGCGTGTACATTTCCTCCATCTGGTCGATGACGAGCGCCAGCCTCGCATTCGCTTTACCGCCGCTCGCGTTTTGTTCGCGCGACAGTGCGTTCTTGATCAAAGATGTGGCCGCTTGCGGTGATTCCTGAAGAATCTGCGCAAGTTCCTCGGGTCCGGTGCCGTCCGAATCGAGCGAGGGCAGGGCATGTTCACGCAGCAGCGCTTTCGCCAATCCGGAAAACAGGTCGCCACGCACGTCGGTGGGCCTGTATACAGCGCGACGCCAGATATCGACGCCCTCGATCACACCGGGCCGGGTCAACATCGGCAACACACCGGCGCGCACCACCGAGGACTTGCCGCCACCGCTCATGCCGAGTACGAGAACAAACGACCTGCCGTCGGCTGCCTGGTCACGCAGCGCCTGCAGGATGTCGGACACGGCCCTTGTGCGGCCGAAGAACACCGGCGCATGCTCGAACTCGAAAGCGGCCAGACCTCTAAACGGCGAGCCCTTCTTCCACACGGCGCGCGCTTCGGACGTCGACGAAACGCTGCCGGGTATCTGCCGGTCGATCAGCCGGTGAAGGTGATTCTCCAGCGAATTCTCGAAATCGCTGGGTGCTTCGAAAAGGTGAAAGGCGGCGACAATTGTCCCTTCCGCCTGGTCGTGAAACCATTTCCCGATGAACTCATCGAGTTTCTTTTTCTGTGACAGGCGATCCAGGAGCTCCTTTTCGTCATCGAGACGGACAGACGGCGGTGCGGTCTTGCGGTAGACCAGCAGGTCGGGTTTGCCGTTCTTGCGAAAGCCCTCGATCGCTTCTTCGAATTCGTACTCGGTCCCGGATTCGTAGCGCGTGCCGTCCGGACGCGCAAATTCCTTGGGGAGCCTGGTGCCGAGCCGTGACCAGAGGATAGCGATTACGACGTCGGTATCGGACGGTTTCACGATCTGGTGCTGGAACGTTGAAGTCGCGACGAGCGGTTCGTGCTCCCACAGTACGGGCTCAAGCACGACCTTGCCGATGTATTCGCTTTGCAGCCGCTCGATGACCCGGTTCGCTATGGCGCGCTCTTCAAACACGTCGCCGGGTGAAGAAATGAAGAGTCGCAGTGTCTTCACTGTTCTACCTTGTTATATGTACCTAATTTTAAATCAAAAAACGGCCAATTGATATCGCGCCTGGTTCGCTGTGAATTGAACGAAGCGTGTTTGACGGCATGCTAGAATCGCGCCGTTGCTCAAATCCGAAAAAATAGAAAAATGAATAAGTTCATCAGGGAATTGCGTCGCCGCGAGGTATTTCGCACGGCCGGACTTTACGTCGGAATCTCCTGGATTCTGATTGAAGTTGCGAGCGTTATCCTGCCGACGTTCGATGCTCCCGAATGGATGATGCGTGCCATCGTCATGGTGGCGTTTGTCGGCTTCCCGGTCATGCTGGTGCTGGCCTGGGTGTACAACATTACCGATCATGGTATCGAGGTACAGGCCGACCCGACCGATACAATAGTCGCGCCGATCGGTGGCCGAAAAATGGACTTCATCGTCATAGGCGTACTGTCGGTCGCCCTTATAGTTTCGGTCTACCTCAATGTCATCAGTGGCCCTGCCGTCGTCGTGGAGCAGGAACCCATATCGGTGCTTATTGCGGATTTCGACAACACAACTGGTGATGCGCTGTTCACCGGCACGCTCGAGGAAGCGCTGCAAATCGGTGTGGAAGGTGCGTCGTTCATTACGACATTTCAGCGGGCGACGGCACGGCAAGTGGCAAACGAAATCAATCCCGGCAGTTTGCTCGACGAGGCTGCAGCACGGCTTGTTGCTGTGCGCGAGGATATTCGCTACGTGCTGGCTGGCCGGATAGAGGAAAGCAGCGGCCGCTACGAATTCGCGGTCCGCGCTGTCGATCCGCGAAACGGCGAAGTAATCGCCGACGCGAAAGCGCGAGCAAAGAGCAAGCTCGAAGTCCTGACCGCGGTGGGCGAACTTGCCGGCGATCTGCGTGAAGAGCTCGGCGACGACGCTATTGATCGCGAGCGCATGGCCGCAAAAGAAACTTTCACGGCCGCATCGCTCGAAGCGGCAAAGAGCTACACCACGGCGCAGGACCTGCAGGACCTGGGACAGGATAGCGAAGCTGTCACCCACTATGCGAAGGCGGTCGAACTTGATCCGCGCTTTGGTCGTGCGTACTCGGGCTGGGCCCTGAGCGCATTCAATCTCGGCCGAACGGATGAAGCGAACGAGCTGTGGGACAAAGCGCTGATGTACATGGACACGATGACCGAGCGAGAGCGCATGCGAACCCTCGGCCTTTATTACTCGGTCGTGACGCGGAACTATCCCAAGGCCGTCGAGAGTTACCAGGCACTCGTCGAAAAGTATCCTGCAGACGATTCCGCACACAACAACCTCGCGGTGCTGCATTTCTTCATGCTCGATTTTCAGGCCGCGCTCGCCGAGGGCAGGCGAGTTCTGGACGTGTATCCGAAAGTTGCGATTTACCGCGGAAACTACGCCCTTTACGCGATGTACGCTGGCGACATGGAGACGGCGGTTACGGAAGCTCGCAAGCTGGTGGACACGGACCCCGGGTACTTCAAGGCTTGGTTACCCATCGCGATAAGCGCGCTTTCGGCCGGTGATATAGCAGCAGCCAGACAGGCCTACCAGAGCATGGCCGCCATTGGCCAGCAGGGCGCTTCTACGGCAACCCTCGGTCTTGCGGGTACCGCCTCGTATTCCGGCGACTTCGAACTCGCGCGCAGCATTCTTACTGAGGGTATCGAGGACGATGTGGCCAGCGGTAACCAGTACATCGCCGCGGCCAAGTACATCGCAATTGCAGATGCCTACGCTGGTGAGGGCAAGTTCGCAGAGGCAGCGGAAGCCGCCGACAAAGCGCTCGGCGTGTCGGATGAAGAACCTTGGATCATCGCTGCAGCCATGACCTATCTTGCTGCCGATCGGCCGGAGCGGGCCCAGGCAATTGCAGACAGACTTGGCACGGAATTGCAGCCGCAGAGTCGCGCATACGGCCTGATGATCAAGGGATTGATGGCTTCGCAGCAGGGTCGGCATGTCGAGGCGATCGAAACCATGACGCAAGGCATCGCATTGGCGGATTTGTGGTTATTGCGCTTCGGCCTCGGCAGGGTTTACGTCGCTGCCGGTTATTACGCCGAGGCGCTGGACGAATTCATGATTTGCCAGAATCGGCATGGCGAGGCAGCATCGCTTTTCCTCGATGACCTGCCAACCTACCGCTACATGGTGCCTCTTAAATACTGGCTGGGCGTTGCTCAGGATGGCCTCGGCATGAAAACGGCGGCCACCGAAAGCTTCCGCTCCTATCTGGCGCTCAGGCCGAATGGTGGTGCTTTCGTAGAGGATGCGACGCGACGCCTTCCTTGAACGTTTGCCAGATGCGGGGTCTCCGCCGGCTGCTCACGCCGGCGGAGATCGTGATTGCTTCTTCGTCTAGAGTTTCAGCAATACCATCCCGTACTGAATCTGATTCGTCGTCGTCAGAGTGACGGCTACGCAGTACGGCGTTCCCTGTTGCGTCGCCGGCAGGTTGTTACCACTGGAATCGACCGCCTGCCAGTTGTACTGCCAGCTGAAATCGGACTTCATGCGGAAGCCGCTGCTGCCGGGGTCCTGCGCGACGATCGTGCCACCGGGGCACGATCCCGTCTTGACCGTGATGCTTTGCTTTCCGTCGCCGACATTTTGCGGCACGCCGTTACTGTTCGTCCAGGCCCAGTACAGCGGAATCGAGGTGCCGGTCTTGGCATTCGACTTGGTAGTCGTTACCCCGGTCATGCCGTAGACGAATGTAACGGTTACCTTGAACGATTTGCTCGCGGAATTGCCCGACGTGTCGGTTGCGGTACAGGCTACGGTGGTGTCCCCGACGGCGAAGTTGTCGCCCGATTGAACCGGCGTACCGCTGCCCTGTTTGATGCAGGCGATGGTGACGGGGAACTTGTCGGTTGCGGTCACGCTGAAAGACACGGCCGTGCCCGACGTGTTGCCAGTGGTCTTGGTAATGTCCGCAGGGACCGTAATGACCGGCTTGGTCGTGTCAACAACGTTGACGCTCTGCGCTGCCGTCGCCTGATTGCCGCTGAAGTCGGTCGCCGTCCAGGTAACGACCGTCGTCCCGAGCGGGAAGCCCGCGGCCGGCGCATCGTTCGTTACTACCGGCGCACCGGTCGTGTCGCTGGCAGTGGCATCGCCAAGCGGAACGGTGGTCAGCAGGCCCGGCCCGGTCGCTTCGAAACCGACGATATCGGCCGGTGCGGTAATGAGCGGCGGCGTGCTGTCGACAATCCTGATCGTGAACGATCCTTGTGCAACGTTTACGTCACCCGAGCTGTTCGGTCCGTGATCGCTCGCTGTGCAACTGACCAGCGTATCGCCGATAGCGAACAGGCTGCCGCTTGCGGGACTGCAAATCAGTTGCACATCCGGATCGATGGCATCGGTCGCCGTAATCGATAGTCCGGGCCCAAACGCGTCGGTCGCGAGGTAGTCGACGATAACCCCTGTTGGCGAAGTCGGCTCACGTGCAATCGTTGCGGCTGGAATCGTCAGTACCGGTAGTGTGTTGTCCTCGACGCGAATGCCGCCGGTCCAGGTGCCAATATTGCCAATGTCGTCCTGGGTCGTGCAGTTTGCGCCGGTCGTGCCGACCGGTACCCAGCCCGGCAGGGATGGGTTGTTTGCGAGGTCGAGGCTGCAGCTGACGGCTGCCGGTGAACCATTGTCATCCGCGCTGATCGAGTCGCCGCCGTTAGTCCCCATACCCGAAACGAGGTCGACGTAAGCGCCGTTCTGACCCTGCGCTTCGGCAACAAAGATGTATCCGTTCGCTACGTTGAAGGCCGGCGGAATGACATCCTTGATGACCTGCTCATTCTGGGTATTGATCTCCGTCTTGCCGGTGTTCGCTTTCTGCGCCCAGACGTTATAGCCGAGCAACTCCGAAAGTTTCGTCTTGCCGTTTTCGTCTGCCGCGGTCAGCGCGCTGCATTCGCCAGCCGACTCGGAGCAAAAAATCCTGACGGTCACGTGAACCTCGCCCCTGGGTGGCAGCGGGAACGAGACGAAACCCTGAAACGGATTTGCTATGTCCGCCGGCGCGAGGTTTTTCAGGTTCGGATTCGACTTGGCCGAAATCACCTTGCTTTCGGTAATCAATCCGGTCTCGCAGTCCTGCAGGGAGTCGAGCTCATCGGCTTGCCAGGCAATAACTTCGACATCGAGATCGTCGAGTTCCGTGCCGCCGTATGCGAAGTCTGCGTTGATTGCCGTGGTCGTGTTGTTTTTCGATACGACCGTAAACGTCGCGTCGACAAACGAATCGACAACCGCCTCGTTCTTGAGGTTCGGGTTCTTCAGATTCGGATTCTGCAGGTTGGTTGCTTCTTCCGTCGTATTCTTGAAATTCGGGTTTTTCAGGTTCGGGTTCTTGAGGTTCGGATCCATGTAATCCGTGTTCTTCCAGTTCGGGTTCTTGAGATTCGGGTTCTTCAGGTTCGGGTTCTTGTAGTTTGGATTGAGTACGCTGATCTCGAGTTCCGACCAGATCGGTTCGACGAGATCGGGGTCGTGAATCTCGAACAACAAGACGTTTTCGGTAGTAGTGCCCGGATCGATCAGCGTGCCAGCCTCGGAATCGCCGTTTACGGTAATCTGCGAAACAAGGGTCGAGCCATCGAAGGCATATACAGTCACCGGCGCTTTGAGGTTCTGCGACACGACGAACAGCGTTACGTACTCGGTAGACAGCGGTTGGATGGTCACCGTCTCCTCGATGACCGGCAACGGATCGGTCGCGACGAAGGTCGGCCCGAACGGGAGCTGCCGCCACGACGCCCGGGCGGTCGTCAATACCACCGGCACCGGGTTGGTGACCGGGGTCTGGCCGGGCTGGTTGCCGATTACCAGGCGCAGCGTTTTCGGGTTGAGCGGATCGATGTTCTGCGAGCCGATGACAAATCCGCGCTGGATCTGGCCGAAGTTCTTCGCGACAACCGGGGCGACCAGGCGCACCCGATCCTCGATCGTTGCACCGTAGATTTCGGAATCCTTGATCCGCGTCTGGTACTCACCGGTCGGGTGGGTGGGCAATACGTTGGGGTTGCAGGTCAGTGCACCGGGGTTCGGGTCGTCCGGACCTTCGGCGCGCAAGGCGTAAGCGGAGAGGAAGCGGTCCTGCCGCCCGGTTGATGCAATCTTCGCCTCGACATACGGTGCGCCGGGCTCGGTGATTTTCGGCCGGGCAGCGTCTGCGGGGGCAGCGGCAAGCCTTGCGTCGCCATTCCCATCGGCCGTGTCGTCCGCATTGCTGACAACGCCATTCTGGTCGACGACTTCGTACGGCAGCGGTGCCGTCGAGTCACCGTCGAAAAAATCATCGTCGAACAGGAAACCGCGGACCCGGCGATTGTCCGTCCAGGCGGCGAAATAACTGACCTTGTTTATGGCATCAGCGATGTTGCCGATCGGCGAAGCGTTAGATTCCCATCGTGCGCTGGTCTGATTGAAGCGCCATTCCTGGGCGACCAGCGCATTGTAGTCGCCGGCGAACGCCACGGTGTTTCCACCGTAGTTACGAATATTGAGCGGATTCGATTCTCTTTCGAACGCGTTACCTTCTTCGTCGTAATCGATCTGGTACTGCGAAACCAGCTCCGGCGTCGATGGCGTCGGTGTCCCATTGCTGGCAATAGAGATCTTGCTCGAGAAAACATCGACATTACGCCGGTAGCGCAGCAGCCCGAGCCCGCTCGCTCCATCGTTGATATTGAAGTCTTCGATAAACGGATTGTTTTCCCAGTGCCGCGTGTTCGCGCCCTGCAGCAATTCCTCATAAGCGAGGCTTTCGCGTAGCGTACTGTAGTAAATGGCGTTACATGCGCCGCGCGCGCATGCCAGCGTCGGCATGAACTGGAAGTGTACCGGCTGCCCGGCGAACGGAACGATCGGTGTTGGCGCACTCCAGTTTGTGCCATTGCTCGAAGTTCGTATCATGACGCGCGTTCCGGCGACGTTGCTGTAGTCGCTCAGGCAATTGCCCTGCGCATCGCGCGGCCGCTCGACATAAGCCAGTACGAAATGCGAGCCGGTGGCCGACACCCACGGGAACATATTGCTGCGAGCCGAGGCGCGGTCAGGATTGGCGGCATTAGGTGCGGTTGCCTGGTCGAACTCGCACACATCGGTAATTGTGAAAACCTTGCCAATCCTGTCGCCACGGTCTTTGGACAGTGCACCGACGATAGCGTCGGAACCCTCGCCGGAATCGAAGCGGCGCATCGCATACAGGACATCATCGCCCTTGTTGGCGATCGACAGACCCTGGTCGAGACCGGAACTGTTGCTGATCTGGCGGGGGTTGCTCCACGAGCCGGGTGAGCCGAAGTCATCCGAGTACGTCGACCAGGTGCGGATGTTCTGATTGCTGGAGTTGAAATCCGCATAGCTCACGATAATGCGAAAATTGGGGATTTCCCGGGTGACGACGAGCGGGTCACCGTTTTCGTCGGTTTCCTCGAGCGTCATCGTGACACTGCGTGTCCCTCCATTCGGGTCGATAACGACATGGGCATCGGGCTTATCGATAAAGTGACTGCCCTGGATGCTCGAAATCACGATCTGTCCTGCCTCGGACACGTAACGGAAACCCGTTTCGCGGTTCAATTCCAGCATGCGCTGGATGACCATGAGGCTGTTGCCATTGCGATCGCCAACGATGCTCGTTACAGCAGCCCAGCCCGGCCCGGAGAGAACGGTAGGATCGGCAGCAAATTCCTTGCCCAGCGAGAAATTCTGTTTCGTGCCCGTCAGCGGGCGGCGAATGAAATGTCGTCCGTCCGTCGTCTCGGAAAACGCAATCCAGGTCTCGCCCTGCAGGTCCGGCAGGTCGGAATAGCCATACCAGTTAAAGGCGCAGGCGATATGCAATTCATTGAGCGGATCGACGGCGCAGGACGGTTCGTTCTCCTGTCGTCCGAGTTGTCCGTTTTCGTAGCCATCGGCCGGAGCTCCGGTGACGTTGACGTTTCCGTCGACGACCTGGGCGTTTGCCGCTGAGAAGGCCAGCATGACAGTAAGGAAAATTCCGGCAACAAGTCCTGGCGCTGATGCATTACGGTGCGTGACGTTCATTTATGTAGCTCGCTCGGGGCAAGGCCCCTGTTTTGTAATTTGTTTGAATTGCGGCAGCAGCTGCTGTGCCGCTTTTATTGACTATTGGCAGATTTGGAAAAGCCAGCGAGTCTTTTGTAATGGCAGGATTATAGGACAGGCCCGGGTCGCTTGATAGAAGGCCGAAAAGTACCGTGAAATCGTCCGTTATTGGTCGCAAAGGACGACTTATGTCGCATTATCTTTGCCCGCGAGCCATTCCGGCGCTTTGCTTTGCAACGCCGGGGATGCAGAATGTCCGCCTTCCACACAGACGGCAGACTCCGTTTGAGCATTCTTCGCTACACCATCCCGAACAGCTTTACGGCAGCGAGCCTGTTGCTCGGACTCGCGTCCATCGTGACCGGGCAGCTGGGCAATATCGAATTGGCGGGCTGGATGATCATCTGGTGTGCGTTGCTCGATGTCATGGACGGAATGGCCGCGAGATTGCTGAAGGCCACCTCGAGTTTCGGCGCCGAGTTCGATTCGATGGCAGACCTGGTGTCTTTCGGCGTTGCGCCGGCCATGCTGGTTTTTCAAACCGGCATCACGCTCGGCGGCGTGCAGATCGAATCGGGCGCGTACTGGGTGTTGCTGCTGTCGGTGGGCATATTCGTCCTGGCCGGCGCCATGCGGCTGGCGAGGTTCAACCTGTCGACCGGGGAGCCCCGCACCGGCTGGTTCGCGGGGATTCCGACGACCGCGGCAGGTGGCGGGCTTGTTTCGACAGCGATTATCGTGCTGGCAACCTATCCGGACGTTGCCGGAATACTGCCGCTACACCTGTACCTGCCGATAATGATGTTCGTGCTGGCGCTTGGAATGGTGTCGAGAATCCGTTACCCGAAAGTCGCCAAGCGCGATAGCCACATCGTCAATGCGTTCCAGGTTTTCGTCGTGCTGTCGACATACTATTGCGGCATTACCCGCAGCTATCCCGAATTCCTGTTCGGCATGGCGCTGTTTCTGTTGGTCACCGGTATCATCGCCGGCAGGATTACCAAGGACTAGGTCTTTCGACCTGCGCAGGCAACCGACGAGGCGAACATTGGCTACCGACACATCTGCGATGCTGGAGCGGCGGGAGAAGCTGCTCGGTCCTGCGTACAGGCTCTTCTACCAGAATCCACTGCACCTCGTGCGAGGCGAGGGCGTCTGGCTGTATGACGCCGATGGCAGGAAGTACCTCGACATGTACAACAATGTGCCGCATGTCGGGCACTGTCACCCGCATGTTGTTGACTCCATTTGCAAGCAGATGAAGCTGCTGAATACGCACACCCGTTACCTGCACGAAAACGTCTTGAACTATGCCGAGCGGCTGACTGGAAAGTTTCCGCGGGAACTCGATACTGCGATGTTCTGTTGCACAGGCAGCGAAGCAAACGAACTGGCGCTGCGGATTGCACGTACACATACGGGCGGCACCGGAATCATCGTCACGGATTCGGCGTATCATGGCAATACCAAAGCGATTTATGAGATATCCACCGAGGATATTCCGAAGGAGCTGGTGCCGGACTACGTCGTAACGGTTCCGTCGCCGGATTGCTATCGCGGCATGCACCGCGGTGACGATGCCGCTGAAAAATACGCTGCTCACGTGCATGAGGCGCTGGCGCTGTTGAAATCCCGTGGCATCCGGCCTGCCGCATTTATCATAGATACGATCGTTTCAAGCGGCGGTGTGGTGGCGCCGCCTCCCGGATACCTGGCGCAATGTGCCGCAATTATCCGCGCTGCCGGCGGCCTCTTCGTCGCTGATGAAGTACAGCCCGGATTCGGTCGAACCGGCAAGCATTTCTGGGGCTACGAGGCGGACGATTTAGTGCCCGACATCGTTACGATGGGCAAGCCGATGGGCAATGGCCATCCGCTATCGGCAATCGTCACGCGCCGCGATCTTGCGCAGGATTTCAGCAAGCACGACCACTACTTCAATACTTTCGGCGGCAACCCGGTTTCCTGTGCTGCCGGACTTGCGGTTCTCGACGTGCTCGAGAGCGAGAACCTGCAGCAGAACGCGTTACAAACCGGACAACGCATTATTGATGGGTTGAGGGCACTGGCGATGCGCCACGAATGCATCGGCGACGTTCGTGGCACGGGTTTCTTCCTCGCGGTCGAGCTCGTAGCAGACCGCGAAGCACGCAAGCCGGCCACGAAGCTTGCGAAACGGCTCGTCAACGACTTGCGCGACCGCGGCGTACTGACCGGATCGATCGGTCCCGATGACAATATTCTCAAACTGCGACCGCCGATGGTGTTGTCAGCGAGTGACGCGGAATTCATGCTGGGCATATTCGACGAATCGCTGGCGACTGTGGCCGCGCAGTGAGAGATTGACGCCGCGCTCGCGAGACGCCATTGCTTTCCCGGTGCGGGGAAAATAGTCTGTAGCAAGCAAAATAATAAGAAGGAAGTCGCATGTCGACTGCGGTCACGGTACTGGTCGTCTACCTGCTTTTCCTCGCTGGCCTGGCAATCTGGAGCCGCCGCGAAACCAAAACGCTGAGCGGGTTTTTTCTGGCCGGCAAGAAGCTGCCGTTCTGGGTCGTAGCTTTCAGCACCAACGCCACCGGCGAGAGCGGCTGGCTGTTGCTGGGTCTTACCGGCATGGGCTACGCCGTCGGCGCGCAGGCTTACTGGGTCATGGTAGGCGAGGTCATCGGCATCGCACTTTCGTGGACGCTGATATCACGAAAGCTAAAGCGCCTCAGCGATGAAACGGACTCGATAACGCTGCCGGATGTCTTCGCGGCGCGCTTCGACGATCGCCGGCACATTCTGCGAAGCATCGCCGTCGTCATTATTCTGACCATGGTCTGCGCGTACGTAACCGCGCAAATGGTTGCATCGGGCAAGGCACTGGGCGCATTCGTCGGGCTGGATTACCCGACGGCAGTAATTGTCGGTGCCATCATTATCATCGCGTACACCTTCGTGGGCGGGTACAAAGCGGTTGCCTACACGGATGTGCTGCAGGGCGTGCTGATGTTGCTCGGCTTGCTGGCCGTGCCGGTGGTCGCCATTCAAGCCGGTGGCGGCTGGCAAAGCGTCAGCGAAAATCTCATTGCACAGGATCCGTCACTGCTCAGCATGGGCAGCATTGTCGACAGCGGAACGGCTGGCTGGATCGCTCTTTTCAGTTTCATGGCGATCGGCTTGCCGTTTCTCGGCGTGCCGCAACTGATGGTGCGTTTCATGTCGGCGCGCGATGAAAACGAACTGAAGAAAGCCCGCATCATGTCGGTC
>JAOUGX010000055.1 GCA_029865385.1 Gammaproteobacteria bacterium | reverse complement strand
ATTCCGTTTTACTTAAGTAAATTCCGCTTTTGTGATAAGCCGCACAATATGTAGTTGATCCGGACACTTGGATCAGTGAGACTTGTCCAGATCACGAGAGGTCTACAGTGCAAAAGTCAGGATTCCGTAGCTGATGGCGGTAACGGCATCGCAATCAACGCTCACCGGTCTGCCCAGACGGCTGGTACAGGACGGTATTATCTCTGAAGAGGCCGTCCTGGAGGCCAGCGAGGCAGCCAGAAAGGCTCGAGCACCGCTGGTAGCCTACCTCGTGGCCAATGACATGGCCGATTCGCGCGCCATCGCGGTCGCCGCCTCGCATGAATTCGGCGTTCCGCTGCTGGACCTCGATGCGGTAGAAATCGACATGGAATGCCTGCGGTCGGTCGACCAGAAACTGCTCAACAAGCATCGCGTCTTGCCATTGCTGAAGCGCGGGCAGCGACTGTTCCTCGGCATATCCGACCCGACCAATCTGCAGGCCATCGACGATATAAAGTTCCAGACCAGCATGCGCGTCGACCCGGTGGTCGTCGAGCAGGCCAAATTGGAAGAGCGAATCTCCAAGGCACTCGAGGCTGTCGACACATCAATGTCGGGTCTCGAGGACGACGATTTCGATCTGGAAAATCTCGACGTTTCGTCCGGTGAAGAAGACCGTGACGAAATTGCCAGGGACGATATCGAAGATGCGCCGGTTGTCAGATTCGTCAACAAGGTTTTGCTCGACGCAATAAAGCGCGGCGCTTCCGACGTTCACTTCGAACCATACGAAAAAATCTTCCGGGTAAGAACCCGGCTTGACGGCGTGTTATCGGAAATCGCGACGCCGCCGGTTGCTCTCGCGAACAAGGTCTGTGCCCGACTGAAAGTCATGTCGCGCATGGACATCGCCGAACGACGTGTGCCGCAGGACGGCCGCATCAAGATGCGACTGTCCAAGAATCGCGCCATCGATTTTCGCGTGAATACCTGTCCGACACTGTTCGGCGAAAAAATCGTGCTGCGTATTCTCGATCCGTCGAGTGCCAAACTTGGCATTGACGCACTGGGATACGAGGACCATCAGAAGAATCTGTACCAGAAGCACCTCGACAAACCCTACGGCATGATACTGGTGACGGGACCGACCGGTTCCGGCAAGACCGTGTCGCTGTATACGGGCCTGAACATCCTGAACACCGAGGACCGCAACATATCCACAGCCGAGGATCCGGCGGAAATCAACCTTCCCGGAATCAACCAGGTCAACGTCAATCCCAAGGTCGGCCTGACTTTCGCATCGGCATTGAAGGCGTTTTTGCGCCAGGATCCGGACGTCATCATGGTCGGCGAAATTCGTGACCTCGAAACCGCCGAAATTGCCATCAAAGCGGCGCAGACCGGCCACCTGGTTCTCTCGACGCTGCACACCAACGATGCCCCGCGCACCTTGACCCGACTGGTCGACATGGGCGTCAAACCTTATGCAATTGCAACGTCAGTCAGCCTCATCATCGCGCAGCGACTTGCACGCAAACTTTGCGACAACTGCAAGGAAGTCCGCGACGTTCCGAAAGAAGCGCTGACAAAGGAAGGTTTCACAGCCGAAGATATCTCACAGGGCCTGACGATATTCGGCCCGGTTGGCTGCAAATCCTGTAATGCCGGCTACAAGGGGCGGCTCGGCATATTCCAGGTTATGGAAGTATCGGAAACGATGGGAAGAATAATCATGGAAGGCGGCAATGCCATGCAGATTGCCGACCAGGCCAGTACCGAGGGGGTTATCGATCTGAGGAGAGCCGGACTGAACAAAGTCAAGGAAGGGCTTACCAGCCTTGAGGAAATCAATCGGGTTACAATCGAATAGTTAACACGCCTAACGGAAGAGAAAGACCATGGCCGAGACAGCAGTAGCAGGCGCCGTCCCTTTCCAGTGGGAAGGAACGGACAGAAAGGGTAACAAGATCAAGGGCAAGAGCATGGCCGCTAACGAAGCGGCGGTGCGGGCCGACTTGCGACGCCAGGGCGTCGTGCCCAGCCGCATTCGCAAGCAGAGCAAGGGACTGTTCGCGTCCGCCGGAAAAATAACGCCGGGAGACATCGCGATTTTCAGTCGCCAGCTCGCAACGATGCTCGCCGCCGGCATTCCGCTCGTGCAGGCCTTCGAGATTGTCGGCAGCGGGCATGAAAATGCCGCCATGCAAAAGCTGATCCTCGCAATCAAGGGGGACGTCGAAGGCGGCAGCGCGTTGGCCGAAGCACTCGCCAAGCACCCGCTTTACTTCGACGACCTGTTCGTCAACCTGGTCGAGTCCGGCGAACAGGCAGGTGCGCTGGAAACCCTGCTCGACAAAATCGCGACATACAAAGAAAAGACCGAGGCCATAAAGAAGAAGATCAAGAAGGCGCTGACCTACCCGGCGGCGGTCATTGTGGTCGCGTTCGTCGTTACCATTATCCTGATGATTTTCGTCATTCCTGCGTTCGAAGACCTGTTCAAGGGCTTCGGTGCGGACTTGCCCGCCTTTACTCGCGTGGTTATCGATCTTTCACAATTCATACGCAATCAGGGCTGGATTCTCGCAGGTATTGCCGGCCTTGCTGTGTACGCGTTCCTGTATTTCCACAAGCGTTCCAGGGCGATGCGTCATTTCCTCGATCGCATGGCACTCAAGACGCCGATCATTGGCCCTATCATGAAAAAGGCCGCGATCGCCCGTTATGCACGAACATTGTCGACGATGTTCAGCGCCGGTGTACCGCTGGTTGAGGCGCTGGAATCCGTCGCCGGTGCAACCGGAAACATCGTTTACGAAGTCGGCGTTTTGCAAATGAAAGATGAAGTGTCAACCGGTCAGCGCCTGCAGCAGGCGATGGAGAATACCGACCTGTTCCCCAACATGGTCATTCAGATGATTGCGGTCGGCGAGGAATCGGGTTCACTCGACGAAATGTCGGCAAAGGTTGCCGACTTCTACGAGGAAGACGTCGATAACGCGGTTGACAACCTCAGCTCATTGCTGGAGCCGTTGATCATGTCGATACTCGGAGTACTTGTCGGCGGCCTGGTTGTTGCCATGTACCTGCCGATTTTCAAAATGGGTTCGGTCATCTAGTCGACCGCGATAACCGATAGTCGAACAACGGCGCCTTCGGGCGCCGTTGTCTTTTAGGGAAACTGCAAGGGATAATCTCACAACATGATTGAGCTGTTTACTCACCACCCCTGGATCTTTGTTGCGACGGTGTTCGTCGTCGCATTGCTCGTGGGCAGCTTTCTCAATGTCGTGATCTACCGGCTCCCGATAATGTTGGAGCGCGAATGGCGCGAGCAATGCGCGGAATTTATTGGGGAACCGCAGGCCGGGTTGCCGGAAGGCCGCTTTGACCTGGTGACACCGCGCTCGCGATGCCCCGCCTGTGGCACGATGATCACCGCACTGCAAAACATCCCCGTGCTCAGCTATCTCTTGCTCGGCGGCAAGTGCGCTCATTGCAAAGCCCACATCTCCGTACGCTATCCGATCATCGAAGCCCTTACTGCATTGCTGACGGCTTTCGTCGCATGGTTTTTCGGCTTCGGCTGGGAAGCCGTGGCGGCAATCGCATTGACCTGGTCGCTCATTGCAATGACCGTCATCGACCTGGACAAAATGATCATTCCGGATTCCATTTCCCTGCCGCTGCTGTGGGCGGGGCTCGCGCTAAGCCTGTTTCACCCGGTCGAGGGAGCCGAACGGCTTTTTATCGATCCGAAAAGCAGTATCGTCGGGGCGCTCGCCGGTTACCTCTCGCTGTGGAGCATCTATCATCTGTTCAGACTGCTGACCGGCAAGGAAGGCATGGGATACGGAGATTTCAAACTGCTTGCCGCGCTCGGCGCGTGGCTTGGCTGGCAAATGCTGCCGCTGATCATCATGTTGTCGGCAGTAGTCGGCGCTGTCGTCGGTGTTTCAATGATCGTCCTGGTCCGACACGACCGGAATATACCGATACCTTTCGGGCCCTATCTCGCAGCTGCAGGCTGGATTGCGCTACTTTACGGGCCACAGATCATCGCTGCCTACCTCGACTTCATGGGCTGATGGCCGAAGCGATGCTAAGAATCGGCCTGACCGGTGGCATCGCGAGTGGCAAGTCCACCGTCGCCGATATGTTCTCAGCCTACGGAATCCCCGTCATCGACACGGACGAGATTGCGCGCGACGTCGTCACGCCCGGTTCACCGGGACTTGCCGAAGTCCAACGGCAGTTCGGCGCTGGCGTCATCGCGTCGGACGGTACCCTGGACCGCGCTGCCCTGCGAAAAATAATCTTCGAGAACGATGAGCAGCGCAAAGTACTCGAGGCTATCCTGCATCCACGGATTCGCGAAGAGACGATGAGGCGCGCCGCCGTCGCCGGCGGTCCCTACCAAATCATCGTGGTACCTCTGCTGGTAGAGTCGACGTTGAAGTCGTTCATGAGCCGCATAGTCGTGGTCGATTGTGACCCGCAGACGCAATTGGAGCGCCTGCTGTCACGCGATGCAGAGAACCTGCAACAGGCGAAACGCATCATCGCGTCGCAGTCCAGCCGCGAACAACGCCTTGCCATCGCAAGTGATGTCATCGTCAATGACGGAGATATTGCGGAGACTCGCCGCCAGGTCGATGATCTGCACCGCCGTTTTCTCGAACTGGCAGAGTCAGCCCGGGACTGACAACGATGTCGCGGATCGGCGACGGTGGATTGCTGCCGATCTTCGGCATTTGCCTGAACTGTCGGCTGGGCGCAGAATACCGCCATGCCAGCCACTGCCAGCCATATTGCTTCCCCGCTATCCGGAACCTCGAGCCGCCGGCGCGCGGAATACGAACAGCCGCTGAATGAGCGTATGCGTACGTTCATGCGCCTGGAATTCCTCTACAGGCAGATGCTGTACAACACCGAACACGAAGCAGACTGGGCTACGAGGGCGGCGACCGGCAGCCTTCTCGAGATCATGGCGATCCTGACCCGCGGCGATGTGCGCAGCGACGTACACAAGGAGCTCGACTACCAGATCGAGGGCCTGAAGCGTTTCAGAAGTCAGCCGGAAGTCGATACGCGCCGGCTGGACGCGGTAATCAAGAATCTTCTTGCGACCCGATCCGATGTAGACGCCGCCGGCACGCAATTCCTGCAGCCATTGAAAGACAACGAATTCCTGAGCTCGATAAAGCACCGCAGTTCCATTCCGGGCGGCACCTGTGAGTTCGACCTGCCGGAATTCAACCATTGGCTCAGGCAGCCGTTTGAGCGCCGTCAACAGGACCTCGCAGACTGGCTCGCCGCTATCCGTCCTGTGTGTGACGCCGTAATGGAGTTACTATGGCTGATGCGGGAGAGCGCACGCCCCACGGAGCAGCTGGCTACGAACGGGATGTATCATCACAAGATGCAGAAAGACGCGAGTTGTCGCTTGCTACGCGTCACCTTGCCAGATGAAAGCCGGCTGTATCCGGAGATCAGCGGCAGCCAGCACCGATTCACGGTGCGCTTCCTCGAGTGGTCAACAATCAATCGGCGAGCTGTGCAAACAGGGCAGGACGTCCGTTTTCAGATAAGCATTTCCTGACACTGCGAGGTTGCGACTTCAGCCGGCTCTTGCAGCTTGATTTCGCAAGGCATCGAGAACCGGCACGTCGGCCGGCAATACTTCTTCGGTTCCTAGCAGTCCAGGCAATTCCCAACGCATGGCCTGGCCCTCGAGACTTCTTGGCTCCGATTTCCAACTGGCCACTATGTAGAATTCTATTGAAACGCGCCGGTCGGGATAGCGATGGTCGACGCACATGAAGTGTTCGTAAACGTCGATTGTTATGCCGAGTTCTTCAGCCAGCTCGCGGCGCAATGCAGCCGGTGCTGATTCGCCGTCCCTGATCTTGCCGCCGGGAAATTCCCAGAGCCCGGCGAACGGCGAATCGCCGAGTCGCTCGGTTACGAGGATGCGACCGGTCGGATCACGCAATATGCCGGCCGCGACGCGTATTGATTCCAACTTGGTGCTGCCGGCTAGTCGAGCTTGCCGTGACACTGCTTGTACTTTCGACCGGATCCACAAGGGCAGGGCTCGTTGCGTCCCACCTTTCTGCCTTCGCGCGTGAACGGCACCGCCGCTGCCGCCGAAGGCAACTCCTGCGGAGTGGCCTCGCCGCCACCCATCGCCGTCGCCTCTGCATGCTGAGCCTGCAATTTCTGCACGGCGCGCCTTTGCGCCTCCATCCTCTGAATGTCCTGCTCGCTCTGAATGCGGACCCTGGCCAGAATACTGATGGTGTCGTGCTTGACGTGTTCCAGCATCTCACCAAACATTTCGAACGCTTCGCGTTTGTACTCCTGCTTCGGATTTTTCTGAGCGTAGCCACGCAAATGAATCCCCTGGCGCAGGTAATCCATGCCGGCAAGATGTTCCTTCCAGTGCAGATCCAGCTGGCGCAACATCACGGATTTCTCAACCATACGCATGGTTTCGGCGCCGTAGTCTTGCTCCTTTTTTTCGTAGTTCGATTGCGCCAATTCGATACAACGCCGGCGAATCTCCTCCTCGTTCAGCGTCTTATCGTCTTTAAGCCACGTGGCAACGTCGGCATTGACCAAGAATTCACTGTCCAAGGCATGTGTCAGTCCTTCTGCGTCCCACTGCTCTTCGAGGCTGCCACGAGGGATGTACTTGTCGACCAGCGCTTCGACGACTTCCTCCCTGATTGCGATAACCGAATCGCGCATGTCATCTGCGGCCATGAGTTCGGTACGCTGGTGGTAAACAACCTTGCGCTGATCGTTGGCAACGTCATCGTATTCCAGAAGGTTCTTGCGAATATCGAAGTTATGGGCCTCGACTTTCCGTTGTGCGCGTTCAATCTGGCGGGAAAGCATCTTGCTTTCGATAGCCTCTCCCTCGCGCATACCCGCTCTGGACAACAATGCCTTGGTACGCGTCGGATCGCCGAATATGCGCATCAGCGTATCTTCCATCGACAAATAGAAACGACTCGATCCGGGATCGCCCTGGCGCCCGGAACGGCCGCGAAGCTGGTTGTCGATGCGCCGCGACTCGTGTCGTTCAGTGCCAATGATGTGCAGCCCGCCAGCCTCGATTACCGTGGCGTGTCGCTTCTCCCAATCTGAACGAATGCTTTCCTTGTCGGCAGACTCTCCCGCGGCAGCGAGCTCCGCCTCGCGATTGCCTCCCAGCACGATATCCGTACCGCGACCCGCCATATTGGTGGCGATGGTAATCGCACCCGGCCGGCCGGCCTGCTGCACGACGATAGCCTCGCGTTCATGCTGCTTGGCATTCAAAACCTCGTGCGCGATATTTTTTTTCTTCAGAATCGACGACAGCAGTTCCGAGGTTTCAATTGAAGTCGTACCAACCAGCACCGGCTGGCCACGCTCCCTACAGTCCACGATATCCTCGACTATGGCTTCGAACTTGTCGTTCTTCGTCAGGTACACGAGGTCTGGCATGTCTTTGCGAACCATTGGCATATGGGTTGGAATAACGATAACTTCCAAGCCATAAATCTGTTGAAATTCAAAGGCTTCCGTGTCCGCAGTACCGGTCATTCCGGACAGGTTCTTGTACAGGCGAAAGTAATTTTGAAAGGTTATGGAGGCTACAGTCTGGTTCTCCTGCTTGACGGCGACACCCTCCTTGGCTTCGACCGCCTGGTGCAGTCCGTCGGACCAGCGCCGGCCCGGCATCGTTCGACCTGTGAACTCGTCAACGATGACGATTTCTCCGTCTTTGACGATGTACTCCACATCTTTGTTGAACATGAAATGCGCGCGCAGCGCCGCATTCAAATGGTGCAGCAATCGGATATTCCCGGCATCGTAAAGGCTTTCGCCCTCGCCCAGCAACCCGGACTGAATCATCAGTTGCTCGACGTACTGATGTCCTTCATCGGTAAGGTGAACCTGCTTGGCTTTTTCGTCCGTGGTAAAATGACCGCGCTTGACAAGCCTGCATTCCGGCACTTTCACTTTCTCGTCAACCTGTACCAGGTCGACGTCGCGATCGGTCGCTATGCGCATCGCCTCGTCAATCGAAAGGACATCAGTGTCCTGACCCTCTTCGTCTTTTCCTGTTACCCGCAGGCCCCTCTCATCCTTGACACGCACCTGGCTGGCAAAAATATCCTGATTCATCGGTGCGTCCGACTCAATATGCCGAGTCAGTCGCGGTATCAGTTTGTTGATCTTCTGATACAGGTCGGTGCTTTCTTCGGTGGGGCCGGAGATGATCAACGGAGTACGAGCCTCGTCGATCAGGATGGAATCGACCTCGTCGACTATCGCAAAATTCAGATCGCGTTGTGTCTTGTCGGTTAAAGAAAAAGCGAGGTTGTCGCGAAGATAGTCGAAACCGAGTTCATTGTTGGTCGCGTAGGTAATGTCGCTGTCGTACGCCGCACGCTTTTCGTCCTGCGTCAGGCCGCTCTTCGATACGCCGACCGTAAGACCAAGAAACTCGTACAGTGGACGCATCCAGTCCGCATCGCGTTGCGCCAGGTACTCATTGACAGTGACGATATGGACGCCCTTGTCGCTCAAAGCATTCAAATACGCCGGGAGGGTTGCAACAAGTGTCTTGCCCTCGCCAGTACGCATTTCGGCAATATCACCCTGATGCAGCACCATGCCACCGATCAATTGCACGTCGAACGGTCGCATTCCCAGAGTCCGCCAGGCGCCTTCGCGGGCGACGGCGAAAGCCTCGGGCAACAGATTCTGCAACGTCTCGCCGTCTTCATAACGCTTCTTGAATTCGGTCGTCTTCGCGGCAAGATCCGCATCTGACAGCGCTTTCAGTCCTTCTTCGAGAGCATTGATCTGCTTAACTGTCCTGGAGAACTGTCTTAGCAGGCGCTGATTGCGACTACCGAAAATGCTGGTTAGGAAATTTGCCACTCAGGGCTCCTGGCTGGGATAGTCTGCGAGATTGTTGGCCGCTAGCGGCCACGCAAAGACGGGTATTTTACGGACTGGCCCCGATTTTGCACTATTGTTTAAACGTGGTTGTCGCCCTGATCTGGGTACAAAACCGTGAAACACAAGGGATACCAGCCGCCCTTTGCGGGGCTTCCGTTGGAGCAGGTTTATTACTACTGCAGAGGGTTTATTCGGCGCCTTGCCGGATGAACTGTACTGGATTGACTCGCGTACCGTTCTTAAGCACTTCGAAGTGCAGGTTTGGGCCGGTGGCCCGACCGGTGTCACCCATCAGGGCTACCGTCTGGCCTTTTCGAACCTCGTCACCAACGGCAACGAGATTCTCTGAATTGTGTGCGTAACGGGTTGCGTAGCCGTTGCCATGATTGATTTCGACCATCTGGCCATAGCCATAACGGTTTGCCGACCAGGTGACGACGCCATCAGCTACCGATACGACTTCTGCCCCCTCTTTGCCGGCGAAATCGACGCCCGTGTGGTTAGCCGGTTTGCCGGTAAAGGGGTCGGTGCGTCGTCCGAAGTAGGAGGACATCCAGCCGGATTTCACCGGACGACCCGCAGGGTATACACGCTCACTGAGATTCTGGTTGAGCAATACGCTTTCGAGAACTCCCAACTGAGCCTCGCGGTCCGCGAGCTGATTATTCAAATCCTGCATTGCCGACAGGACTTCCGGTACCGCGACCGCGGAGCCTGTTGGATACGGTTCCTCGGGCCCACCCAGCGCCGGCGCCGAATCGAAGTCAAATTCGCCGTCATCGAGATTGGCCATCTCGGTCATGCGCCGGCCCAGCGCGTCAAGTCGGATGACCCGTGCGTTCATCTGCCCAATACGAATGGCCAGTGCGTCCAGCGTATCTTCCGTCTGCTGGCGCGTTCTGGAAATAGACTCCTGCTGGGCGGCAATTTCATCGTTCAGGCTGGCAAGCGCCGAGTACGGCACGCCGGAGCCCGTTTGCGCGGAATACCAGTAGCCGGCGGCGAACGCGGCCGCAATGAGGAAGCCGGCGAAAGATACGCCAATAGCGGCTACGGACATGCCGGACAGGCTCATCTGTCGGGGTTTTCCGAAGCCCCTGCCGAAGATGACTACATTCATCGAGTACGCCCCCGATGTGCGTTTGCTTGATTATAAGTTATTGATCTTAATATAATTAACCGGTCGGCCAGCTGCCTTTTGCGGCGCCCTCTTTCTATTCTCGGCCTGTGGTCAATGATCACTTCGGTAGCCCCGCTATCGTAGGATCGAAATCCCTTAGATCGGTGGTTTTGCGTCCCCGTCTTTCGGCGGGTATGCCCTTGTCGAAGGAACAATATGCATAATGCCGCTTTTTTTTACAAGATTGGGCCTTCAGAATATTGAGTTCGATCACTCGAATCCGCCGGATTCGCCAACTCCGTCACACTTCTATGTCCATAATAAGCCTGCAAAACCTGCTCAAATCTGCCGGCGACGAGCCGCTGGAGCAGCTGGTTCGGCGGGCCAGCGCAATGGACCAGCTTGCGACCAGCCTCAGGGCCGGGCTGGGTGCAGGGCTGGCGCCACACCTGGCGGCCGCCAACCTGCGGCCCGACGGAGCGTTGATCGTGGTCGCCGATTCGTCCGCCTGGGCGGCCCGATTGCGCTTCGAAACAAAAAAACTAATGGAGATCGCCGGACAAGCGGGGATCGAGGTCAGCTACTGCAGGGTGGTCGTGGCCAGCGACAGGCCCGGAGGGCCAGAACCGGAAACGCCTCAGGCGTAGGCCGGAGTGGCGTAGGAAATCGGCGCCCGCTCGGGGTCTTTGTAGGTCACTTCTTCCCACGCCGGCTGATTGTCGAGCAATGCGCGTAGCAGTTTGTTGTTCAGATCGTGTCCCGATTTGTACGCCGAATACTCGCCGATGAGGCTGTGCCCGAGCAGATAGACGTCGCCAATCGCGTCCAGTATTTTGTGAATTACAAACTCGTTCGCGTAACGCAAACCATCTTCGTTCAGAATCCTGTAATCATCAAGAACGATGGCATTGTCCATGCTTCCGCCCAGTGTCAGATTGCGAGCTCGCAGCGTTTCGACATCACGAAGAAAACAAAACGTTCGCGCACGACTCACTTCCTTCAGGAACGAGGTCGACGAAAAGTCGATGGAAGCACTGCGACTGAGCTTGTTGAATACCGGATGATTGAATGAAATTTCGAAATTAACCTTGAATCCGTTGAATGGTGTCAACTGGGCCCACTTGTCTCCATCTTCAACGCGGATTTTCTTGCGGATACGAATGAATCTTTTCGCTGCATTCTGTTCTTCGATGCCGGCCGACTGCAGCAGAAAAATGTACGGTCCTGCACTACCATCCATAATCGGTACTTCGGGTGCTGAAAGATCCACATTCAGGTTATCGATACCGAGCCCCGCCAACGCCGACATCAGGTGCTCGACCGTAGCGACCTTCGCGCCGTCTTTGATCAGCGTGGTACCGAGCATGGTTTCCCCGACCAGGCGCGGATCAGCGGGAATATCGACCGGCGTATCCAGGTCGACCCGCCGAAAAGTAATACCCGAATTCTCTACGGCAGGCCGCAGCGTCATGTAGACCTTTCTGCCCGAATGCAGGCCAACCCCGGTGGCCCGGATAGCTGTCTTGATCGTTCGCTGTCGCAACATCTAGAACCTTCTTTCAGATCGCGTGGGCCGAACGCTGCGGCATCTGATTGCCCACCGCAATTCATCCGTATATTTCAGCAGCTTAGACGAACTATCTCAGCCGAATTAGCGCGAAAGCCTAACATATTGTACCGACTCTACAAAGCCTCGGAACACGGCCTTGCACAGCAAGTCACAGTCCGCAGGCACAAGGAGCAGATGCGGAGGTCTGCTCCCTGCCCCGGCGGACCCGCCCGAGCGGAGGACGGGCGCAGTCGAACCCGGGGCGAGTGAGTGGTAGCCCGGAGCCCGAATCACTGTCAATCTGCCTGACGGCGCAGAAAGGCCGGGATATCCAGCAACTCTTCACGCATTCCGCCATCCTGCAGACCGTCTCCAACGGCACGTTTTCGCTGTACCGTGGGTTTGTCCAGTGTCGCGTAGTTTGGTTCCAGCGCTTCCGGTTGACGGCGCACCACGCGCATCGGTGAATCGAGCTGCGCGGCTTGCTGACCGAGGCCGGTCGCCACGACAGTCACACGGATCATGTCCTTCATATCAGGATCGATAACGGTTCCGATAACAACCGTTGCGTCGTCAGACGCAAATTCTTTGATCGTGTTGCCGACTTCCTGGAATTCGCCGATCGACAGGTCCATACCGGCGGTTACATTGACGAGGATGCCATTGGCTCCGGAAAGATTGATATCTTCGAGGAGCGGGCTTGAAATTGCCGCTTCGGCTGCTTCGCGGGCGCGATCTTCACCGGAGGCCGATCCGGATCCCATCATCGCCATACCCATCTTCGCCATGACCGTCCGAACGTCTGCGAAATCGACGTTGATCAGGCCCGGGCGGGTGATCAATTCAGCTATGCCTTGAACCGCACCCTGAAGAACCTGGTTTGCCGATCGAAATGCATCCAGAAGTGTTGTTTCACCGCCTAATACAGACAGCAGTTTCTCGTTCGGAATTGTGATCAGCGAATCCACGTACTTACCGAGTTCCGCAATTCCGTGGTCTGCGATTGCCATTCGTTTCCGGCCTTCCATGACGAACGGCTTTGTAACAACCGCGACAGTCAGGATACCGAGCTCTTTCGCAACATGCGCAACGATAGGCGCCGCGCCGGTTCCGGTACCGCCTCCCATGCCGGCGGTGATAAAGAGCATATCGGCACCCTCGATAACTTCCTGAATACGGTCCCGATCTTCCATCGCAGCCTGCCGACCGATGTCGGGATCCGCTCCGGCACCCAGCCCTTTGGTGATATTGCAGCCAATCTGCAGTGCCGTGCGAACGCGTGCGCTGTTTAGCGCCTGCGCATCGGTATTGGCACAGATGAAATCCACTCCCTCGATGCCGGCATTAACCATGTGTGCAACGGCGTTGCCACCGCCGCCGCCGACCCCGATGACCTTTATGACAGCGCTCTGGCTATGCGCATCCATTAACTCAAACATTGAAATTCCTCCGCTCAGATTCCCTGATTTTGATTCTTCAACTCACTCGCCAAACAAAACCTCGAACTTGTGTTCGAAGCAACTTTTCAAAACTGTCCCTGAAACCACGATTTCATTCGCTGCCATACCTCGATGGCGTTGCCGCCAACCGGGATGGTGCGGCGCCTGCGCCGCGACAGGTTTTCGTATCCGTACAACAACAGGCCAACGCCGGTTGCGTGAATCGGGTTGCGCACGACGTCGGACAAGCCGTCGACATGTTGTGGCGAACCCAGGCGGACCGGCATATGAAACACCTCTTCTGCCAACTCGACGGCACCTTCCATCTTGGCGCTGCCGCCGGTGATAATGATGCCCGCGGCAATCAGCTCTTCGAACCCGCTGCGTCGCAACTCGTCACGAATCAGACCGAACAATTCCTCGAAACGTGGCTCGACGATTTCCGCAAGTGTCTGCCGTGCCAACCGCCGTGGCGGGCGCTCCCCGACACTGGGCACCTCGATGGTCTCGTCCGGATTCGCCAGTTGCGACAATGCGCAGGCGTACTTGATCTTGATTTCCTCGGCATACTGGGTCGGCGTACGCATGGACACGGCAATGTCGTTGGTCACCTGATCGCCTGCGATTGGAATGACCGCAGTATGTTGAATCGCACCTCCGAGGAATACGGCCAGGTCGGTCGTGCCGCCGCCGATATCGACGATGCATGCGCCGAGTTCCTTTTCATCTTCCGTCAGTACCGAATAACTCGAAGCAAGCTGCTCGAGCACAATGTCTTCGACTTCCAGTCCGCATCGCTGCACGCACTTGACGATGTTCTGTGCGGCGCTTTCCGCGCCGGTCACGATGTGCACTTTCGCCTCGAGCCGGACGCCAGACATGCCGATGGGTTCACGAATTCCTTCCTGGTTGTCGATCAGGAACTCCTGCGGCAGGATGTGCAGAATTTTCTGGTCTGCGGGAATGGCGACGGCGCGGGCGGCGTCAATAACCCGGTCGACATCGCCGGCGCTGACTTCCTTGTCACGAATCGCGACGATGCCGTGCGAATTCAGGCTGCGCACGTGGCTGCCCGCGATACCGGTATACACGGAATGTATATCGCAACCGGCCATCAATTCGGCCTCTTCCACTGCGCGCTGTATTGAATGCACGGTCGATTCGATGTTGACGACCACGCCCTTCTTCAATCCGCGCGATGGATGCGAACCGATGCCGACCACTTCGATTCTGCCTTCGGAATTGACCTCGCCGACGATTGCTACGACCTTCGACGTTCCTATGTCGAGGCCGACAATCAGGTTCTTGTCCGTACGTTTGTTCACTCAGCCAATCCTTCCTGCGACCAGTTTTTCATTGGCTTCACGGGGCTCCGCTTTGGGCGCACGCATTCCGCCCTTCCAGCCGATCGTGAATCCGTTGCTGTAACGCATATCGATAAACTCGATTTCGGTTTCGCGACTGGACACGATGTTTGCGACAACGTCGAGAAACAGCTCCGTGCGCTGATCGACGTTTTGGCGGCCCAGCCGAACTTCCACTCCGTTTTGCAGCGTCATGTCCCACGCGCCGCGTGCATCCAGATGCAGGCGCCTTACGTCAAGTCCCATCGGAATCAGTTGCTCGCGAATTGCCAGGTAACGTTTTGCAACCGCCGCTGCCTGGTCTTCGGGACCGCTGAGGCGCGGCAGCTCCGCGGGAATATGGCGGGCATCCGTGACAAACAGTTCGCCGCGAGTATTCAAAAGGCCGCTCTCTCCCCAGCAGGCTGCCGGCGTCTGTTCGGTTACAGCGATTTGCAGCTGATTCGGCCAGCGACGAGCAACGGTCGCCTGATCGATCCACGGCAGTCCGACAATAAGTTCCTGGAGCAGGCCCAGATCCGCGCTCAAAAAGCCGTGCTGCAGTTCTTCGCTTATCACTTCCTCGATCTGCAATGCGCTGACACGCTGGAACGGTCCTTCGATCGTTATCGACGCGATCGGGCGATCGAGCAATTTGCTGCTGAACTGATAAGTCAGCACGATGACTGAAATCGCCACCAGCAACGCGGACAGCTTTGCCAGCGGAATGCGTGGCATTGCGAATCTGCGCGCCTTGCCGGGCTTGCGCCTGTTTGCCTGCTTACGCATCGTTTGCGGCCGCTCCCATGGGCTGCATCGCCGTTGAAACACCCATGCTGGTCTCGAGAATTCGCCAGCACAGTTCGGCGAAATCGATACCAGCGGCTTTCGCCGCCATTGGAACGAGGCTGTGGCTGGTCATGCCGGGGACGGTATTGACCTCGAGTACCTGCGGCACTCCGTCGCTACCTGCCATCAGATCGACCCGGCCCCAGCCGCTGCATCCCAATGCGTCGAATGCGTGCATGGCTATGTCCCGGTATTGCTGCTCAATGAGCTTGTCGTGCGTAGCGGGACAGAAATATTCGGTGGTATCGGCTTCGTACTTGGCTCGATAGTCGTAGAAAATTCGCGGCGTAACGATGCGAATACTGGGCAATGCTTCGCCTTGCAAAACACCCACAGTGATTTCATCGCCGGTTATGCAACGCTCGACAATTGCCGGCTCGCCGAATCCCAGTGCAAGCTCTGCGGCTGCACTGAGTTCGCGGGCCTCGAAGACCTTGCTCATCCCGACACTCGAACCCTGACCTGCCGGCTTCAGCACGAGCGGATAGCCCAGTCGATCGGCTGCAAGCGCGGCATCGCCTGCGCCTCGAATGACCTCGTAGTCCGGAGTATTGATGCCGACAGCGCGAAAAAGATGCTTGCTGCGAACCTTGTCCATTGCCAGTGCCGATGCCATGACTCCGCTGCCTGTGTACGGGATACCAAGCCACTGCAGCGTGCCTTGCATAGCACCGTCTTCACCGCCGGGACCGTGCAATGCAATCCACGCGCGATCAAAACCTGCCGCCGCGAATTTCTGCATGCCATGTTCGGCCGGATCCCAGGCGACGGCGTCGACACCGCGCTTTTTCAATGCGGTCAGTACCGCAGTTCCCGTATCGAGGGATATCTTCCGCTCGCTCGAAGAGCCCCCGAGCAGAACCGCAACCCGACCGAAATCCGCGGCGTCATGAACCTGCATGCGTTTTTCAGTTGCGATGCCGCTCATTTAGCTAACTCGCCGACGATACGAACTTCGTGCAGAAGCTCGACACCCGATTTCGCTTTGACAGTTTCCTGTACGAAGCTGATAAGGCTCTCGATGTCTGCCGCAGTCGCGCCATCACGATTAATGATGAAATTCGCGTGCTTTGATGAAACTTCGGCACCGCCGATGCGATGACCTTTCAGCCCGGCAGCCTCGATGAGCCTTGCGGCGTGATCACCGGGCGGATTGCGAAAGACCGATCCGCAACTCGGCAAGCCGAGCGGTTGTGTATCCTTGCGTCGGGCCAGCATTGCTTTCAGCGTTTCCATACTCGGGCGAGCATGCGGATCGAACTCGAAAAGCGCCTCCACGTACCACTCGTCTGCGGGACCGGACACACTGCGGTAGCCGACCTTGAAATCGGCGGGCGTGCGCTGGCGGACCTCACCGTTCCTGTCGATCG
Organism: Gammaproteobacteria bacterium; assembly: GCA_029865385.1. Taxonomy (GTDB): domain Bacteria; phylum Pseudomonadota; class Gammaproteobacteria; order Steroidobacterales; family Woeseiaceae; genus JAKEGN01. Next base: position 4,994 of record JAOUGX010000055.1, on the reverse strand, counting down.
TCGTAACGGCGCTGACACGTTCCCAGGTCTCTCCGCCATAAGCGCCGGCATTCATCGCCAATGCGCCACCGACCGCTCCCGGAATGCCTGCGAAAAATTCCGACGGGCCCAGGTTCCAGCGAATGCACTGTCGAGCAAGCTGCGTGCACGGTACGCTGGATCCGGCAACGACCCTGTAGTCGCCGGCTCTTTCCAGTTTGTTGAAAACGCCGGCTGTTGCAATTACGACACCCGGCAACCCACCGTCGCGAACCAGCAGGTTACTGCCAAGACCGAACCAAAAAACCGGTACGTCCGAGTGTAAATCGCGCAGGAACGCGGACAGATCATCGAGACCTGCCGGCTTGAAAAAAACTTCGGCAGGTCCGCCAACACGCCACGATGTATGTCGGCTCATTGGTTCGCCCTGACGGATTTCGCCGGCGGCAGCCGGTGGCTTGAGTGCAGCCATCATGAGTTCACCTCGAAACGGATCACTTTCGTAGCTCCAGGCGTGGTTTGACAGACAACCTGTCGGGAAGACTCGCGGCGAACGCACCGATATCTCCCGCCCCCATGGTCAACAACAGGTCGCCGTCGGCTATCAGCCCTTCCAGTGCGGCCGGGAGCTTTTCCAGCGACTCGATGAATACCGGCTCTACACCGCCGCGACCTCGGACTGCTCGGGCAATTGCCCGACCGTCGGCGCCGGCAATCGGCGCCTCGCCGGCTGCGTAAACTTCCAGAAGCACCAGTACATCGGCCTGCGCAAGAACCGATGCGAAGTCGTCCAGCAGGTCGCGTGTGCGTGTATAACGATGCGGCTGGAAGGCCAGTACAATACGTTTGTCCGGCCAGCCGGCTCGTGCTGCTGCAAGCGTCGCAGCCACCTCAGTCGGATGGTGGCCATAGTCATCGACCAGCATGATGCGCCCTTTCGCCGTGCGGATATCGCCAAGATTCTGGAAGCGACGATCGATGCCCTCGAAATTTCTCAGAGCGTCGATCACCGCCTGATCGCTGATCTGCAGCTCCCCGGCCACCGCGATCGCAGCGAGCGCGTTTCGCACGTTGTGCATTCCCGGCAGGCGCAAATGAACGTCGAGTGCTTCGCTTCGACCCTCGCGAATTACCCTGAACGTCGTAACGTCCTCGCGAAAGCGGATATCGACGGCGCGTACGTTGGCATCCTGCTCGACGCTGTAACTGATAATCGAACGGCCGATCTGGCCCAGGATGGCATTGACGCCCGGATCGTCGATGCAAACAACCGCCAATCCGTAGAACGGCAGGTTATGCAGAAACGCGACGAAACTGTGGCGTAGCTTTTCTATATCGCCGTCGTAGGTCGACATGTGGTCGGCATCGATATTGGTTACGACCGCCAGCATCGGTTTCAGGTGCGAAAACGATGCATCGCTTTCGTCAGCTTCGGCAACAAGGTATTCGCCCTGCCCCAGCCGCGCATTGGTATCGGCGCTCTTGAGGCGACCGCCGATGACGAACGTCGGGTCCAGGCCGCCCTCGGCCAGTACGCTGGCAATAAGACTGGTGGTCGTCGTCTTGCCGTGCGTTCCGGCAACGGCGATCGAGTATCGAAATCGCATCAGCTCGGCCAGCATTTCCGCCCGCGGTACAACCGGCATCAGCGCATCGCGCGCTGCCGCAACTTCGGGGTTGCTGTTGTCCACCGCACTCGATACCACCACGGCATCCGCCTCGGCGATATTGGATGCGTCGTGGCCGATAAATATGGTTGCGCCCAGTCGTCGCAGGCGCTGTACCTGGGAATTGTTCTTCAGGTCGGAACCCTGTACGTGGTAGCCGAGGCTCAGCATGACTTCGGCGATACCCGACATGCCGGAGCCGCCGATACCGACGAAGTGCACGCGGTGTATCCGGCGCATTCGCTTGATCATGTCGGTACTCCTGCAAGCTCGAGACAGCGGCCGGCAATCCGTTGCAGCGCATCCGGCATGGCGAGTCCACGCGCCTTTTCCGCCCGCAGTTGCAAACTCGATCGACTCGACAGCCACTCCTGCAGCAGCCTCGCGAGTGCTGCGTCCGTCAGGTCGCGTTCGGCAATCATCGCCGCGGCGCCCGCATTCACCATGGGTCTGGCATTGGCGGACTGGTGATCGTCAACGGCAGCAGGAAACGGAACGAAAATTGCGGGCAGTCCCGCGGCGGCGAGTTCCGCCACGGTGAGTGCACCGGCGCGACAGATCACCAGGTCCGCCCAGGCATAGGTATCTGCCATGTCTTCTATGAAGGTCAGCAACTCGGCCTCGATGCCGAATTGAAGATAGCTGTCTTTGGCAATATCGATCGTGCGTTCGCCCGCCTGGTGGCGAACCAGCGGTCGCATTACGGCCGGCAGTTTCGCCAGAGCGGCAGGAACCGCGCGATTCAATGCCAGTGCGCCCTGGCTGCCGCCGAGAACGAGCAGGCGTAGCGGTCCCTGACGGCCGGTGAAGCGCGTTGCCGGCCCGGGAAGCGAGGAGATCTCACTTCGCACCGGATTCCCGACCGTTTCGCATTTCACGTGCGCGGGAAAACTGCCCGGGAAGGCCTGAAGCACAACCCGGGCAAGACGCGCCAGAAGTCGATTCGTCAATCCCGCAACGGCATTTTGTTCATGAATAAGGAGTGGTCGCCGGGTCAGCCATGCCGCGAAACCACCGGGACCGCTGACAAATCCGCCCATCCCGAGTACCGCGGCCGGGCGGTGACGGTGCATGGCCCGCAACGACTGAAAAAGCGCCAGAGCAAGTCGAAATGGCGCGGCCAGCAATGTCAGAAACCCCTTGCCCCGCAGGCCCTGCACACTGACCCATTCCATGTCGATGCCGGCCGCAGGTACAACGCGCGCTTCCAGTCCACGATGAGTGCCGAGCCAGACCACGCGGCAGGAATGCTCACCCAGAGCCTGTGCCACGGCGAGCGCCGGAAAGACATGACCTCCGGTGCCGCCCGCCATCACCATGATCGGCCGAAGTACCTGTGCGCCATTCATGATCTGGTTCCCGCGGCCGACTTGCGCCGATTCGCCGGATGCGCATCGATGGTCAATTCATGATGGATGCGCAGCAGCAGGCCGATCGCAACCATCATCACAATCAGGCTGCTGCGACCGTAACTGATCAAGGGCAGCGTAAGACCCTTCGTCGGCAGCAGTCCCATGTTCACACCGACGTTGATAAACGCCTGCAATCCGAACCAGGTACCGATTCCCATTGCGAGGAAGGCTTCAAAGTGGCGCTCGGATTCGGATGCGCGGATCGCCAGCCGGAACACGCGCCACAGCAACGCGAAAAACAGCCCGATCAACAACAGCGAACCCAGCAAGCCGAACTCCTCCGCAAACACCGCGAACACGAAATCGGTATGCGCTTCCGGCAGGTAGAAAAGCTTCTGCACGCCGTTGCCGAGTCCCACGCCCAACCATTCGCCGCGGCCGATCGCTATCAGCGACTGGGTCAGCTGGAACCCCGAGTCATACGGATCGGACCACGGATCAAGAAAGCCGGTAAGCCGCTTGACCCGGTAAGCGGACGTAAGTGCCAGTGCCGCCATCGTTAACACGGCAACGCCGAAGAAAAGGAAGAAATCGCGCCAGCGCGCTCCCGCCACAAACAACATTGCGAGTACCGTTGCGAGTAACACGATTGCAGCACCGAAGTCCGGCTCGGCAAGCAGCAGCCCGCATGCCACGGAAAGCACCAGCATGGGCCGCAAGAATCCGCTGAATTTTTCCCGCAATGTCTTGTTTTGCCGGACCAGGTAACCGGCAACATAAATCAGCAGGCACAGTCGGGCAGGCTCGGACACCTGCAGGTTCATCACACCAACCCTGAGCCAGCGTGTGCTGCCGTTGACCGTGTAACCGACACCGGGCAGCAGCACCACCGTCAGCAAAGCGAAGCCCAGCAACGCCATCAACGGACCCAGGCTCTGCCAGACGTGCATTGGCACGAACAAGCACAGGAATGCAGCGACACCGCCGATTATCGCAGCGACAAGCTGACGCTCTACATAAAAGAACGGCTGCCCCGCCGCGCCATCGGAAACCGTGATCGACGCCGATGCGAGAATAATGAGACCGCCCAGCAACAGCACCAGTGAAATCGTCAGCAAGACGCTGTCGAGTTGCAATGGTGTGCGCAACCTGGCCGGAAAAGGCATCGTTGTACTGCTTACGCTCACGCCGCAAGGCTCCTGGTGATCTGGCAAAAATGCTCGCCGCGTTGCTGATAGTTCTGGTATTGATCGAAGCTGGCGCAAGCCGGCGCGAGCAACACCGTGTCGCCCGGCTGGGCGAGTTCCGCTGCTTTTTGAACGGCTGCTTTCATATCACCCGCCATGACGACCGGAGCCAGCAGGTCAAAAGCATCGCCCAAAAGGGGCGCGTCCCGACCGATCAGGACTGCCGCCCGCAGCTTGGCGCAAACGGCTTTCGCGAATTCGGCGAAGTCGCCACCCTTGCCATCACCACCGGCAATCAGCACGACAAGCCCCGGCAGTGATTCGACTGCCGCAGCTGCCGCGCCGACGTTGGTAGCCTTCGAATCGTTGATGTAATCGACGCCCTTGCGCCGCCGGACGAACTGCATACGGTGCGGCAGGCCTGGAAATTCGTGCAGTACCTGCAACATCGGCGACAGATCCAGGCCCAACAGTTCACCCGCTGCCAGAGCCGCAAGGGCATTCGCCTGGTTGTGCACGCCGACCAGAACCATGTCGGCAGTCGAAAGTAACAGTTGGTCGCCTCGTGCCAGGAACGATTGACCTTCTTCGTTTCTGATCCCGTACTGACCTTGCGCCGGCTGATCCAGGCCGAAGCTGACAGACGGCAGAGACTCCGGCACGCGATTTGCGGCCGTTTCGTCCTGGCGATTGAAGACCGCGGAGGCGGCTTCGTCGAATATCCTGTATTTCGCCTCCCGGTACTCCTCGACGCTCCCGTGCCAATCGAGATGGTCCGGCGAGATATTCAGCAGGACGGCAACTTTCGC